>CAJMLQ010000073.1 GCA_905214265.1 uncultured bacterium | reverse complement strand
GCTTGTCCACATTGGCCTGCTGAAGGATTTCCCGCCCGCCATTTTTCAGCCGGATCAGCAGGTTCTGCCCATCCAAAAACGCCTCCGCATCCTCGAAAAATCCGTTGACCACGCCGCACATGGTCTTCAGCTCACTGACAATAGAAGGAAAATATTCCGGCGTGAAAAGCGTCGGCAGGTATTTCATGGTCAAATGGACCTGTCTCAGCGACGCTTTCCGAGCCAACTGCTGAGCGCATTGCTGGACATGTTCGGCTTCAACCAGCCGGCTGCTTTTGGCCAAGATCCGGATATCCTGGGCAGAACGGTCCGCATCAATCCGCAAAAGCTCACATTCCCGGAAAATAGAGAAATACGGTTCTTCCAAATATTCGCCAAAGATCGATTCAAAGCTGCTTTGCTGCATATTCCGTTCCTTCCGTCACATCCGTTCGATTTCTGAAAACAGTTCCTCCAGGATCCGCCCTTCCGGAACCTTTCGTAGGATCTCCCCTTTTTTGAAAAGAACTGCGCAGCCATCTCCGCCTGCGACCCCAATATCGGCCTCCCGTGCTTCGCCCGGGCCGTTGACAGCGCATCCCATCACCGCAACCCGAATCGGCTTGTGCACTGTTCGAAGCCGCTCTTCCACGGCGTTGGCCAAGGAAATCAGGTCGATCCGGGTCCGGCCGCAGGTTGGGCAGGAGACAATCTGCGGAACTCCCTTCTCCAGATCCAGAGCTCGAAGAATGTCCCGTGCCGCCGCCACCTCCCGAATTGGGTCGGCAGTGAGAGAAACGCGGATGGTGTCTCCGATGCCGTCCAGAAGCAGGCTGCCGATGCCAATGGAGGATTTAATCAAGCCCATCCGTTCGGTTCCGGCCTCCGTAACACCGAGATGCAGCGGATACTCACATTGTGCAGCCAGTTTCCGATAGGCCTCTACCATCGTTTCGACGTTGGAAGACTTCAAGGAGATGACGATTTGATGGAAATCAAATCGTTCCAGCAGCTGCGCGTTATAAAGTCCGCTTTCCACCAAAGCGTCCGCTGTAGGCGCGCCGTATTTTGCCAAAATATGCTTCTCCAGAGAACCGCCGTTGACGCCGATCCGGATGGGGACGCCCCGGTTAGCACAGGCCACTGCTACCGCCTTTACGCGGTCGGCATCGCCGATATTCCCGGGATTCAAACGAATTTTATCCACGCCGGCCTCCAGCGATTCCAAGGCCAGACGGTAGTCAAAGTGAATATCCGCCACAAGGGGAATCGAAATCCGCTCTTTAATCGCCGGGATCAGCTTTACCGCAGCCTTGTCCGGAATGGCCGCACGTACGATTTCACAGCCAGCCTTTTCCAGGGCTACGGCCTGCTCGACGCTGCCGAGGACATCCGTACTAGGAACGTTGAGCATCGACTGGATATAGACGCGCTCTCCCCCAAAGGTCAATTTCCCCAAAGCGACGGGAATCGTTTTTCTTCGTCTCATATCGGAAAGCTCCTTTGCTTGTCCAGCTCCACCATCAAAAGAATGGGCAGGCAAGCAGCCTGCCCACTGATTCAACGGATGAGCTTAAAAATATCGTTGACCGCTACGACCACCATCAATAAAATCAGGGCGGCAAATCCAATGGCGTGGACAAATCCTTCGTGTTCCGGCTTCACAGGCTTTCCGCGGACCGCCTCCACCAACAGGAAAATCAGGCGCCCGCCGTCCAGCGCCGGAAGCGGCAGCAGATTGAAAATTCCGACGTTAATCGTAATAAAAGCGATCAGGAGGAAAAAGCTGCCCGCTCCGATCTTCGCTGCCTCCCCTACCACCTGGGTCATCCCGATAGGCCCGGCTAGGTCATTCAGGGAAGCGTGCCCGGTTACCATATCCAAAAGCGATACCCAGACCAACCGGCCGACCGATGCCGCCTTCTTGAATGAATACACTAAAACGCTGCCGATGGTCTTCTTTTCGCCTACCACTTTAAAATCGACTACTAACGCCTGATTGCCTTCCTCACCGGAAAACGCAAAAACGACGCTTGGAAGGGTAACCAGTTCGCCGTCCCTCTGGACCTGCATGTTGACAACCCCGTCCGCATCCTTTACCAGTTCGTAGACGATATCATTCTCTACCCAAACAGTGCGCCCGTTGACTTTTTTGATCACATCCCCAACCTGCAGGCCGGAAGCCTGGGAGGAGGCATTCTCCGCGAATTGGGCAACGGTATTGGACGTGATGCTGGGCATTGAGCAGGTAACGCCGACCAGGATCAGATACCCCAAGAACAGGTTCATAATTGCCCCGGCCAAAACCACCAAAATCCGTTTCCAGACCTTGATGTTGCAGAATGCCCGCGGATCGTTGGATGAAGCGTCCTCTCCTTCCATGCTGCAGAAACCACCGATAGGAAAAGCGCGAACCGTGTAGGTCGTCTCACCGACCTGTTTCTTCAACAGGGTAGGCCCCATGCCAAGGGCAAATTCATTTACACGAACACCGCTTAGCTTTGCCACCAGAAAATGTCCACATTCATGAATGATGATGATTACAACAAAAATCAATAATGTCAGGAGAATATTAACAATCATGCAAACCTCCAATTTTCCGCTCTGCCTGCCTCGAAACAGCTGGTCTTTTCAAAAGAACAGCCGTTTCCAGCCAGGCAGACGGCTATCGCCCGCCCAGGCAAGACTCCTGTACAAACTGACGCGCGCGGCGCTCCGCATCCAAAATTGATTCCACTGACACCTCGCCAGAACCATCCAAATCCAGCGCCCGGCAAACCGTGTCCCCTATCTGCAGGAAGGAAATCCTTCCCTCCAAGAAAAGGCGGACCAGTTCTTCGTTGGCGCTGTTGACCAAGGTCGGATACAACCCGCCCCGTTGGATGGACACCAACGCAGCCTTCAGGCAGCAGAATGTCTCCGGATCCGGCTTTGCGAAGGTCAGCGTGCCATACTCAAACAAATTCAGCTGTTTTGTCGGACAGGGCAGCCGCTCCGGTCGGGTCAGCGCATACTGGATCGGGATCTTCATATCCGGGACACCCATCTGAGCCAAAACTGCGTAATCCTCAAATTCGACCATGGAGTGGATCACGCTTTCACGATGCACCACTACCTCCACTTGGGACGGACGAACGCCGAACAGCCAGACTGCTTCGATACATTCGAAGCCCTTGTTCATCAGCGTCGCACTGTCGACGGTAATTTTTGCGCCCATGCTCCAGTTGGGATGACGAAGAGTCTCCGCAACAGTGACCTGTTCCAGTTGCTCCCGAGTCCTTCCAAAAAAAGGACCTCCAGACGCAGTTAATAGGATTCTATTCACACGGCAGCCGGAATATCCTTCCAGACATTGAAATATTGCGGAGTGCTCGCTGTCCACCGGCAAAATCTCCACATTCTTTTCCTGCGCCGCCCTCATAACCAATTCGCCGCCGGTCACAAGGGTCTCCTTGTTGGCCAGAGCGATTTTCTTCCCGGCCGCAATAGCGGCAAGAGTCGGCTGCAGGCCGATCATTCCAACCACCGCATTCAGCGTGATTCCTGCCTGCGGGACAGCGGCGGCTTCGCAAAGGCCCTCAATCCCCGTGACCAGACGGACATCCAGATCAGCTAGGCGGATTTTCATACTTTGATAGGCTTTTTCATCATACAGGCACACCAAGCCGGGACGAAACCGCCGGACCTGCTCTTCTAATAACGATTCGTTGGAACGGGCAGCCAGCGCCGCAACCGGAAAGTGATGTGCCGCGCAGACTTCCAGCGCCTGGGTTCCAATGGATCCGGTGGATCCAAGTATGCTGATGCTGCGACGGTCCATTTTCACATTCCTCCAGCTTTTCTGCAATGTTATACAACGGTTGTTACAATTGGGAATACCTGTAAAATCAGGTAAAGAGTAGGCGCGACGAACAGAAAACTGTCAAACCGGTCCATAACGCCGCCATGTCCCGGCATGATATTTCCAAAGTCCTTGATATCCCGCTGGCGTTTTATAACGGAGGCCATCAGATCGCCTACAACGCCGACAACCGCGCAAAAAGCCCCGTCAAATGCCGCTGCTCCATAAGATATATGGACTAGGATGCCCTGATTTTCCCGAAAAAGGCTGTACCCCCAGCAAAAGAGCAGAAAGAATACTACAGCAAAAAATACACCGCCAATGGCGCCTTCCACCGTTTTGTGCGGACTGATCAAGGGACACAGCTTATGCTTGCCGAAAGCGCGCCCGACAAAATACGCAGCCGAATCAGCGATCCAGGCCGCCACACAAACCAAAAGCGTATAAAATAGGCCGTGGTCGTAGTGGTCGCGGATATACACCAAAATGGAGAATCCCAACGGCACGACCAGCGACACAAAAAAGGCTATCGTGAGTTCCTCAAACTTCACTTTTGTATGCTGGAATAGCAGGATTGCGAAGAGTACCACAAAATATCCGAGGGTCACATAAATCGGAAAGCGAGCCATTGGAACTGTTCCGAAGAAAGGCACTATGGCCGCATACACCAGCGACGCCAAAACCATCACACGGTTAGAAACGTATTTTGTCGCGCAAAGCAATTCAAAAACTGCAACCACGGAAATAATTGCAATTGCGGCGTTGAACACAATGGTGTTGTAAAAAAACAGCACCATGACTAATACGCACAACGCAACCAAGGCGGAAATTACTCGTTGTTTCATGGAAATGTTGTTCCCTCCGTGCGGCCGGTTAAACGCCCGCTGTTGTATAATGTAATAGGTTCGGGGCTGCCCTTCCCGTCAGGATAATACCCTGCCGGAAAATTGGCAACCCCGCCCTTGCCATATCACGTTAAATGCCGCCGAAACGCCGGCTGCGGCTCTGATATTCTTCCAGCGCACGGTCAAAATCCGCCGGCTTAAAATCCGGCCACAAAATTTCATCCATAAAGACATATTCCGCGTAAGCGCTCTGCCAAATCAGAAAATTGGAAAGGCGGTATTCGCCGCTGGGACGAATGATGAGGTCAACATCCGGCTCTCCCTTTGTATAGAGCCGATCGGCCAGATGCTGTGGAGTAATCTCCTCCGGTTTCAGTATTCCGCTGACCGCGTCCGCAGCCAGCTGTGCAGCGGCCCGCGTCAGCTCGCTGCGTCCTCCGTAATTCACCGCTAGGTTCAACGTCAGTCCGGTATTGTCCTTGCTGGTTTCCTGAATATCGGCCATTTTTTCCTGTATGGCCGTATCAAACACGGAAAGATCACCCAAAAAGCGGATACGAATATTCTCGGACCGGTAGTTATCAACATCCTCCAGATAATTCCGCAGCAGATTTATTATAGAATCCACCTCGTCCTTGGGTCGTGACCAGTTCTCTGTCGAAAAAACGTACATCGTCAGGTATTGCAGACCAATCTGGTTGGCATAGCGGACGATGGTCCGAAATGTCTCTGCACCAACCTTGTGCCCCATCTTGCGGGGCAGGCCGCGGCGTTTTGCCCAGCGGCCGTTCCCGTCCATAATAATCCCAACATGAACCGGCAGGTTCGAAAAATCCGGCATCTTACAGCTCCATAATTTCCTTTTCTTTTTTCTCGGTCATCTGATCAATGTCTTTGCAGTACTTATCCGTCAGCTTCTGCGCTTCTTTTTCGCCGTCCTTCAGATCATCTTCCGTAAGCTGGCTATCTTTCTTCATTGCCTTGAGTTTTTCCATCAGGTCGCGCCGGATGGAGCGGATCGCAACTTTCGCCTCTTCTCCGTATTTCCGGATTTCTTTCGCAAGATCGCGGCGGCGTTCCTCGGTCAGAGGGGGGAACATGATCCGCAGGACTTTTCCATCATTGTTGGGATTGAATCCCAGGTCAGAAGCCAAGATTGCCTTCTCAATGGATTTTAAAGTTGAAAGATCCCAAGGCTGAATCACCAGAGTGCGAGCTTCGGGAACCGAAATCGCCGCCATCTGGTTAATCGGAGTCGGAACGCCGTAATAATCCACCGACACTTTATCCAAAACGGCGGGATTTGCACGGCCAGCCCGGATTGCAGCAAACTCCTTATCCAGAGCACCTAATGTTTTCTGCATCTTTTCTTCTGCTTTTTTCATTTGTTCTTTCATCTCTTAATCGTCCCTTCTCAATTATTCGGCAATCACTAAGGTGCCAATTTTTTCGCCCGTAACCGCAGCGACAATATTATGGGGGTCCGCTAAATTGAACACCAGCAGCGGCAAGCCGTTGTCCTTACACATCGAAGCCGCTGTGGAATCCATCACAGCGAGATTCTGGTTCAGAACCTCGCTGAAGGTCAACGTGTCGTACTTTACAGCATCGGCAAATTTGTGGGGATCCTTATCATAAACGCCGTCCACCATCGTCGCTTTTAGTACGATGTCTGCGCCGATTTCCGCTGCGCGGAGGGAAGCTGCCGTATCCGTCGAGAAAAACGGGTTTCCCGTTCCACAGCCAAAAATCACGACACGCCCCTTTTCTAGGTGCCGCACCGCCCGGTTTCGGATATACGGCTCTGCGACCTGCTGCATGGCAATTGCCGTTTGCACACGGACCGGCACGCCGACCTCCTCCAAAACATCTGCAACGGCCAGTGCATTCATCGTCGTTCCCAGCATGCCGATATGGTCCGCCCGGGTGCGGTCCATCGAACCGCTGTCGCGGCCGCGCCAAAAATTGCCTCCGCCGACGACTATCGCAATCTGTGCGCCAAGATCGGTGCATTCTTTTATTGCCTGGCAAATCGGGCGAATCACGTCATAATCCAACCCAAACCGTTTATCGCCCGCCAGCGCTTCACCACTTAGCTTCAGAAGCACTCTCCGATATTTAGGCTCCATAGTTGACACTCCATTCCGCAAATTTATACAGATATATTTTACCCTATCTTCCCGTCAAAGTAAAGGGAAACTTGAGAATTTTATGGGAATTTTCTTTATAGAGTCCTTCTTCTGCAAAAGAAATACCGTTAAATCGCTTTCCGAAGCGAAACTGCCTTCAGCAAAAAGCTCCCGGCCCTGCAAACACAGGACCGGGAGCTGAAACTATTTTTCAAAAGATGTCCGCCATTCCTGGCGAATGAGTTCGTACTGCGCGGCGGGAATGGTGGGGTTCCCCTTGGAATAGGAAGGGATCAGTTGGTTTCCCGCCACTTTCGGATCTGTGCACTGCGTGTCATTCCGAAAGCGCTCCCGGGTGTTTTTGCAGCGAAGATCCGGAATTTCCATGGGAATTCCGCCCTGAAGCACCGAACGGTAGGCAAAAAGGCCGGGCAGAAACATATCCAGCGCTTCATACACACCGATAATATCCGCCTCCGTATCGCCCAGAATCCGGTCGACAAAATTCAACACCGTATAAAAATCCGACGACCCATGCCCAAAAGATTTCGCCTGTTCGGAAAGCGCATCGGTGGGCTCATAAGTCTCGACCTTCTCTGCGTTCTGTCCCTCAAATTCGTCGCAGGTCAGATAAATCCGGCCAGTGTTGCCACACTGGGCATCCTCCCGGGCGCTTTCCATACGTCCCTTGGAACCATAAATCGTATACCAGATCGAATTTCTGGCGATGCCGACGCCATGAATGCTTTTAATGACCGCTCCGTTTTCCAGCGTGATCATCTCAATGCCCGTATGCCCTGCTTTAGCACCGCAGCGGGCCATTCTGGCGTTGAACGGCAGTTCAAACCCCGTGACGCTGACCGGACGCAGCCCTGTGATATGGATCAGGGGTCCGATGGAATGAGTGCAGTAAAAGTTTGCGTACATGTTGTTGCGCCAGTGACTTTCCTCACCATAAGTAATCTGCGGCCAGCAGGTCTCACAGTTATGAAGGTATTCGCCCTCGCCGTATTCAAATTCGCCCAGCCGACCAGCACGATACAACTTGCGCATCTCCCTGGGAGCCGGCATAAAACAGTAGTTTTCAGCGTAAGCGTAGATCGCACTGCTGCTTTCCACCGCTTCTACCAGCTCCACTGCCTCCCTCATAGTCTGCACCGGGAGCACTTCGCTCAGGACATGAAGTCCCCGTTTCAGACAGGCGATTGCTAGTTCCGCATGTTCGGTGGCATAGTTTGCCAGAACGACTGCGTCCATATCATGCTGTAAAAAATCCTCAAAATTGGTATAATACGCGATGCTGCTGTCATTCAGCTCCTCCTTTTTCCGAAGGAGTCCCTCCTCCCAGTTGTCACAGACCGCAACCAGTTTTGCTTTCTCCGAGTGTTGGCAAAACCGCATCATGGAGGAGCCGCGACCAACGCCGACAACGCCGATTCTGACACAATCCATAAATTTCACGCATCCTTTCCATGCATTTTAGATAAATCCATTATATCCAATCCACGCTGTCCTGTAAATGGGATTTTTCTATAAATATATGGACAAAACTCCTCTGGACATTTGAAAAGCCCTGCTATATACTAGAATCAACGAGGTGATCTGCATGGCTGAAGACCGTAACATTTGCCGGTTCGTCCCGGTGGAAGCGGCTGGGAACGATTTGCATACCATTAACTTCGTCTACGAAAAAAACCAGGAAACCCAGCGGAAGTTTCTGAGCCTTTCCGCCTATACGCTGGCCCTGGTAGCAAATGGACAAGGCGTACTGCATATGATGCAGGGTGATTTTCCGCTGAAGCCCGGAACGATTTTTCTCACGTTTCCGGCAGTGCCCTTCCTGTTAGAAAATTCCGACGGGCTCCAGTATCTCTATGTCACATTTTTGGGGCTCCGGACGAACCGGATCCTGGAGCGCCTGAAAATCACCAAAACAGCCCCTGTGCAAGACGGGTTCACCCACCTGATCCCCTTCTGGGAGGAGGCCATCACTCTGTCCAAGCCCCAAACCCTGGATATGCTGGCGGAAAGTGTGCTTTTGTACACCTTCTCACACATCGGTGCTGCGCTGTATCCGGAAGAAGAGAAAAATGTCCCGTCGATTCTACCGGTAAAAAAATATCTGGATAGCCATTACACCGATGCTGAGCTTTCTTTAGAAAACCTAAGCCAGCGGTTTTCCTACACGCCGAAGTACCTTTCCAATCTATTCAAACAGAATTTTCACATCGGCTTTGCCGAGTATCTCCAAACTCTCCGCATGCAACACGCCTGTGAGCTCATGCAGCAGGGTATCACCTCCGTTCAGAACATCGCCTACCTTTCCGGATACCGGGACCCCTTGTACTTCAGCCGGGCATTCAAGAAAAAAATGGGTATCTCGCCGAGCCAGCACATCCGGCAGCTCCGCAGTCAGGAATAGCAAAAACGTGGGATGTCCATCGGCGCATCCCACGTTTTTGCATGCTCTCACAACTATTTTGTACCGAAAATCCGGTCTCCGGCATCGCCCAGTCCGGGAACGATATATTTGTGCTCGTTCAATTTTTCGTCCAGGCTCGCGGCGTAGATCTGCACGTCCGGATGCGCTTTGCAAAGAGCATCCAGTCCCTCTGGCGCCGCTATGATACACAGGAATTTGATATTGGTAACGCCCTTGTCCTTCAAAAGCTTGATGGCGTCAATGGCGCTGCCGCCCGTGGCCAGCATGGGATCGAGGACGATGACTTCCCGTTTGGTGATGTCCGGCGGCAGCTTGCAGTAATATTCATGGGGCACGAAGGTCTCAGGGTCACGGTAAAGGCCAATATGACCGACCTTGGCGGCGGGAACCAGCGTGAGCATCCCTTCCACCATTCCAAGCCCCGCCCGCAGGATCGGAACAAATGCGAGCTTGCGGCCACTGATCACTTTCGTTTTCGCAATTGCCACAGGCGTTTCAATTTCGACCTCTTTCAGCGGGAGATCCCGGGTCGCTTCGTAGCACATCAGCGTCGCGATCTCTGCTACCAGTTCCCGGAAATCTTTGCAGCCAGTGTTTTTGTCTCGCAGCAGAGAAATTTTGTGCTGAATCAGCGGATGGTCCAAAATAACGGGTTTGCTCATAATAACGTCCTCCTAAATCCTTTCGCTCATGGGTTATCTTTCTAAGGCCATGACCTTATCGATCCGTTTTTGATGGCGCCCGCCCTCAAAGGGCGTGTTGAGGAAAATTTCTACCAGTTCCACTGCCAACCCTGCGCCGACGACCCTTCCCCCCAGGCACAGCGCGTTGGCGTCGTTGTGTGCCCGGGTGTATTTTGCGGAAAAATAATCTGAACAGGCGGCCGCCCGGATTCCTTTGATCTTATTGGCCGCCATGGAAATCCCGATACCGGTGCCGCAAAACAGCAGCGCCTTTTCGCACTGCCCGGAAACCACCGCATCACAGGCCAGCTTCGCCATATCCGGGTAATCACAGGAGTCCGGCGTATCGCATCCAAAATCCTGATACGCGATCCCCTTCTCATCCAGATACCGTTTGATTTCGTTTTTCAGCTCAAAGCCGCCATGGTCGCTTGCCAGTGCCAGCATGTTGAATCATCCTTTCAATTGGGGATTTGCCCTTCTTTTTTTCGGAGTTCCCGTTCCGCTTGGGGAAGCCGCAGATAAATCGGCATAAGCTGTGCCGGTGCCAGCGGTTCTGTGTCCAGAAGTGCCGCCAATGCGGCAAAGCCAACGCTGGAGGCCCGCTGGAACCGAAGCTGCGGAGGAGCCAGGCGAAGGGACGGAACACTCTCCGCAAGGGCGCGGCAGCATAGTTCCGCTCCGTCTCCCACCAGCGTAACTGGCCCGGGAACCGCCGCCAGCCGCGTCCCCAGCTCCGCTATGGAAAGCGCCTCATCCGGCTGCTCCCGGCAAAGAACTCCTTCCGCACCGCGGTAAAGAGCGGTGTAGACCTGCCCGCATCGGGCGTCCATGACCGGACAGACAAAACCGTCCAGCCCTTTAAAATTGTATGCCAGAGCCTCCAGCGTTGAAACTCCAAAACACGGTTTGCCCAATCCCTGAGCGAGGCCCTTCACCGCTCCGATGCCGATGCGGATCCCTGTAAAGGACCCCGGCCCATGACTGACGGCGAAGAGATCAATCTCTTCAAGCGGGATACAGGCAGCAGAAAGCAGCCCTTCCAGCATCGGCATCAACGTCTGGGAATGGGTCAGTCCAACGTTGACGCAGCTTTCCGCTAAAATGCAGTCCTCTTCCACAATCGCGGCCGCCGCCGTTTTGGCAGAAGTATCCAAACTCAATACTTTCAAAAGCGCTGGCCGCCTCCTTCAACCGTTATCATGCGGGACTCTTCCCCAGTTGGAACGATCGACACTGCGATGGTCTCCGGAGGAAGCGCATCCGGAACATTTTCACTCCATTCGACCGCAAGAATCCCACCGGCATCCAGATAATCAAAAAAGCCGGTGGAATACAAATCGTCAAAGGTATGAATCCGGTACAGGTCAAAATGATAGAGGGTTGGTACAGAGGCATATTCATGGACCAACGCAAAAGTCGGGCTGGAAACCTCCGCATTCGAACCAAGCCCGCGGGCCAGCCCCCGGACAAAGGTGGTCTTGCCTGCGCCGAGCCCTCCCCGGAAGGCCAGAACATCCCCACTTTTCAGCCGGGGAGCCAATTCCGCTGCAAACTTTTCTGTTTCGGCAGGAGAATGGGAAACGTATGAAATCATATCCAGATGATTTCCTTTCCATGAGATCAGACGCAAAAATTCGCGTCTTGTCTTATTATAGTATAAATTACACCCATTTTCAAGGGATTCCAGCGGTTTTTCGAAAAGAAGCGAAAAAAGCCGCGCCGGGAATCTCCTGGCGCGGCCGCATATCAGTACTGTTTCTGCGAAAGTAGCATATGCTTGCTGTTCCAGCAGGCCTCAGAAAGGTCCACATAATACCGGTGCGGATTCTCAAACCGTTTGACCTCGTCCCACAGCGTATCGACCTGAGCCGCACAGTATGCCTGGATGTCGCCCAGCTTTGGAGACTCGTAAACACATTCCCCTTTTTCGAAAATGTGCTCCATCATCGGCCGGAGCTCTACGTCCTCAAAAGTCTTGGTCTTCCAGGTCTCCAGAGGGTCAAAGAGGGTGATCGGCCCTTCTGCAGGGACTTCCTCATCATAGAGGGCAACGTAGTCTGCCACCGCCTGGCCGCTATCCTTTTTGTACAGCCGGTACACCTTTTTAAAGTTTGGCGTTGTAATTTTTTCGACGGTTTCGCTGATTTTAATCCGCGGCTGGAATTTGCCGTTTTCCTGGACAGCCACCAGCTTATAAACGCCGCCGAATACTGGATCGCTCTTGGAGGTGATCAGGTTTTCGCCGACGCCGAAGGTATCCACTACTGCTCCCTGAAGGATCAAGTCCCGGATCAGATACTCGTCCAGAGAGTTGGAAGCAACGATCTTGCAGTCTGAGTAACCGGCGTCATCCAGCATTTTCCGCATCCGCTTGGACAGATAGGCGATGTCGCCGGAATCGATCCGTACGCCCTTCGGGCGGTATCCGCGAGGCTTGAGAACCTCATCAAAACACCGAATTGCATTGGGAATACCGGATTTCAGAACGCTGTAGGTATCCACCAAAAGCGTACAGCTATCGGGATAGACCTCCGCATACCTTTTAAAAGCTTCATACTCGCTGTCGAAAAGCTGGACCCAGCTGTGGGCCATGGTTCCCATGGCAGGGACCTCGTATTCACGATCTGCAATGGCGCAGGCCGTGCCGTCGCACCCGCCGATAAACGCGGCGCGGGCGCCCAGGATGGCCGCGTCGTAACTCTGTGCCCGGCGGGACCCGAATTCAAACACCGAACGCCCCTGAGCGGCGCGAACGATACGGTTTGCCTTCGTAGCAACCAGCGACTGGAAATTTACGGTGAGCAGCACCATTGTCTCGATGAGCTGTGCTTCAATGGCAGGCGCGACCACCGTCACCACAGGTTCCCCCGGGAACATGGGCGTTCCTTCCCGCATCGCCCAGATATCACCGCTGAAACGAAAATTCTTCAGATATTCAAGAAAAGCTTCGCTGAAGATCTTTTTTCCGCGGAGATACGCGATATCTTCATCCGTAAAACGAAGATTTTTCACATAATCGATCAGCTGCTCCAGCCCGGCACAGATTGCAAATCCACCGCCGTCGGGGATTTTGCGGAAAAACATGTCAAACACCGTCAACCGATCCGCATAGCCCTGTTCAAAATAGCCGTTGGACATAGTTAACTCATAGAAATCGACCAGCATGGTCAGATTGCGGTTATTACTCCAATTCATCGTCCGTTTCTCCTTTATGCGTGATAATTCACAACTTTTACTCCATTTCCCAGCATGGAGACCAGAGCGGCTATTCCCATCAACTCCGCATCATGGTCGGGCGCGTCATAGGTTTCCACCAACTGCCGGGGAACGATTATTTCCAAAAGCCGCTCCTCCTGATTGCATGCTGCTTTCAGAGTCAAAACAAACTGCTGGATGCAGATATCTGTGCAGCAGCCAGTCACCACCACCGTTTTCACATTCTTTAATGCATCCGCCATCCCAGGAGCGAAGAATGCGTTAGTGCTGTTCTTTCGAATCACCGAGTTCGGCAGATCCCGGATCTCCCCGATCAGCTCCGATTCTGCGGTCCCCTCCAGGCAGTGGACTGGATAGGACCGGAATTCCGCCGCGTCCGACCTGTGACAGTCCGTCACCCCGATGATCGGGATTCCCCGCTCCCGGCAATCTCGCAAAAACGCGGCCGTCCGGGGAATGATCGCCGCCACACGAGGGCTCGCCAGCGCGCCTGTACGGGTAAAGCCCTGATTCATATCGATGGTCAAAACCACAGTACGCCGCCGGTCCAGCGAATCCGGACTCCATTCCGGAAGAGATTCCAGCTGTTCCCGCACAGCGGCGAGGCTGTCCATATTTTTCATACGGATTCCTCCTTTGCCAATATTTTACTCGCATTTCAAAGAATTTTCAATGGTCGAAATGAAAAAAGCCAAATTTCCCAATCAGATCCGGGTATCCAGCAGAGATACATACCGGTCGTGGAACTGCTGAAACGTCCCGCTGTCCAGCGCATCCCGAATCCGTTCCATCAGCGTGTTGTAAAAATAGAGGTTGTGCATCACAGCCAGCCGCATTCCCAGCATCTCATTGGCTTTAAACAGGTGACGAAGATATGCCCGGGAATGTCTCCGGCAGGTGGGACAGTCGCATTCCGGATCGATGGGCAAATCGTCCTCCGCGTACTTTGCATTCATAATGTTACGGATACCGCTCCAGGTATTCAGGTGGCCATGCCGGGCGTTACGGCTGGGCATCACACAGTCAAACAAGTCAACTCCCCTGGAGACCGCCTCGATGATATTCCCCGGTGTGCCGACGCCCATGAGATACCGCGGCTTCTCGGATGGCATATACGGCTCTACGGCAGAAATGATACGGTACATCTCCTCTGCAGGCTCGCCGACAGCCAGGCCGCCGATTGCGTAACCGTCCAGATCCAATTCTGCAATCTCCTTCATGTGATCGACCCGAAGATCGTCGTAAACGCAGCCTTGGTTAATGCCAAAGAGCAACTGGTTGGGATTAACCGTATCCGGCAGCGCATTGAGCCGCTGCAGTTCCTCCTTACATCGCCGGAGCCAGCGGGTCGTCCGGGCGCAAGACTGGGCAGAATAGGCGTGTGTGGAAGGATTTTCCACACACTCGTCAAAGGCCATGGCAATAGTGGAGCCAAGGTTGGACTGAATCTGCATGCTGACTTCCGGACTCATAAAGATTTTCCGCCCGTCCACGTGGGAGCTGAAAGTAACGCCCTCCTCCTGGATCTTGCGGAGCACCGCTAGGGAGAAGACCTGAAATCCGCCGCTGTCTGTGAGAATCGGACGATTCCAGCCCATGAATTTATGGAGGCCGCCCATCCGGCGAATCAGTCCGTCTCCGGGGCGGACATGGAGATGATAGGTATTGCAGAGTTCGACCTGACACTTCAGATCGACCAGATCGTAAGAGGAAATCCCGCCTTTGATGGCAGCGGAGGTGCCGACGTTCATAAACGCTGGGGTTTGGACAGTCCCGTGGACCGTCGAAAATTTTCCGCGCCGGGCAGCGCCGTCTTTTTTGAGGAGGGTGTACATGTGTGGCGTCCTTTCTTTATTGTGGTAGAAACGGTATCGGGTACAGGGAAAAATAATGTGCCGCCTCTTTCCTCATT
>CAJMLQ010000072.1 GCA_905214265.1 uncultured bacterium | reverse complement strand
AAGCTACTGGAGAAGCAGAAGGAAGGTAAAAAACGGATGCGCCAGCTGGGTTCCGTGGAGGTCCCGCAGCAGGCGTTTATGGCAGTTCTCAAGCTGGACGACGATTGATGGGTTGCGATTTTCAGGCAAAAAACCGGCCTGCCGGATACCAGATTGTTCTGGGTCCGGCAGGCCGGTTTTTTGAGGATGTACCAAAGTTTCATAAATTTCTTGAATGAATTGAAATATTTTTTGTTTTTCTATTGAAATTTAATTACAAATATGATATCATACAATTGAAACTAAAGTAACAATCTATTTTGCGCAGAGGAGTGATCACATGCATGCAGACGTTTCCGTCCGGCGGCAGCCGTCCCTTCATACGCCGGCATACCGTCGCTGGAAAAAGAGGCACAGCATCTGGAAAAACTGGGAGCTGTATCTGATGTTCCTGCCGGTGTTTGTGTATTTCGCAGTCTTTTGCTACTGGCCGATGTACGGCATCCAGATCGCGTTTAAAAACTTCAAGGGGACCTTGGGAATCTGGGGAAGCCCATGGGTGGGGTTTGAGCATTTCCTCCGGTTTTTCAACAGCAATTATTTCGGAGAAATCATCTGGAATACGCTGAGTATCAGCTTTTATTCCCTGCTGGTCTGTTTCCCGCTTCCGGTCATCCTTGCACTGATGCTCAACGAGGTCCGGGCGGAGCGGTTTAAGAAAACCGTGCAGACTGTCACCTATGCGCCCCACTTTATCTCCACAGTGGTCATGTGCGGGATGATCATTCTGTTCTTATCCCCCTCGGGCGGATTTTTTAACCAGATCCGGACCGCCTTTGGGCTGGACCCCATCAACTTCATGTATGAGGGGAAGTATTTCAAAACCATCTACGTCCTTTCCGGCGCGTGGCAGGGAACCGGCTATGGGTCCATCATTTATCTTTCGGCCCTGGCGGGGGTCGACCAAGAGCAGCATGAGGCCGCGGTCATCGACGGCGCCACCCGGCTGCAGCGCATCTGGCACATCAATCTGCCTGGCATTCTTCCCACCATCTGTATTATGCTGATCATGCAGTGTGGCTCGCTGATGAGCGTCGGGTTTGAAAAGGTGTTCCTGCTGATGAACGACCTGAACCGGTCTTCAGCGGAGGTCATTTCCACCTATGTGTACAAAATCGGCCTTCAGCAGCGGCAGTACTCCTTTTCCACGGCCATTGGGCTGTTCAACTCCGTGGTAAACTTTGTTTTGCTGCTCACGGTCAATACCATTACGAAACGGCTGAATCAGAGCAGCCTCTTCTAGGATATTCGGAAAGGAAGGTCCCTATGATCATGCGAAAAAGCCGGGACGACCGTGTTTTCGACCTGGTAAATACCATGCTGCTGGTGCTGGTACTTGTGATAGTGCTGTATCCGCTGTATTTCGTGATTATCGCCTCTTTCAGCGATCCGCTGGAGGTCATTTCTGGCCATGTGTTGTTGTTGCCCAAGGGGGTCAATGTGGAAGGATACCGGATGGTGTTCCGAGATCCGGACGTCCTGGTCGGCTACCGCAACACGATTTTCTATACCATTTTGGGCACCGTCATCAATCTGGTGCTCACGGTGCTGGCCGCGTATCCACTCTCCCGACCGGATTTCGTGGGGCGGGGGTTTTTCACGCTGGTGCTCACGGTTACAATGTTTTTCAGCGGTGGGCTGATTCCTACCTATCTGCTGCTGTCCAACACTTTACATATGACGGACACCATTTGGGCAATGCTGCTGCCGGGGGCGATCTCGGTCTGGAACGTGGTAATTGTCCGGACCTACATGCAGACCAGCATCCCGGCGGGACTCCACGAGGCGGCGGTCGTGGACGGCTGTACCAATACCCAGCTGCTGCTGCGGATTATCCTGCCGCTCTCCAAGCCGGTGCTGGCGGTCATGACGCTGTTTTACGGTGTAGCCCATTGGAACGAGTTCTTCAACGCCCTGATCTACATCAACAGCAAAAGCCTCTATCCCCTGCAGCTGGTGCTGCGGTCCATCCTGATCCAGAACCAGATGTCTGATAATATGCTGGGGGATCTGGAGTCCCTGGCCAGCCGGCAGGTGCTGGCGGAAAGCATTAAATACGCCCTGATCGTAGTGGCGTCAGCCCCGATCATCGCGGTCTATCCCTTTTTGCAGAAGTATTTCGTGAAAGGGTTGATGATCGGTGCGATCAAGGGCTGATCGGTATCCATCCGGCTGGAAGGCCGGTGTATAAAACACATTTAAATTAGGAGGTACACTTATTTCGCTATGGAAGGCCCGTATACCAAGGGTGATTTCAACGATCTGGCCCTTTGGAAGATCACCGAGGAAAAGACCGGCATCAAGGTCAACTTCGAATCCGCGCCAATTGCGTCGTTTGCAGAAAAGCTGGGGCTGAAATTTGCGTCCAACCAGCTGCCGGATATGTTCTTCAAGTGCAATATGGGCAACGCGGATATCACGAAATATGCCTCGGAAGGCGCTCTGGTGCCCATCGACGAGTATCTGGCGGAATATGCGCCCAATTTCAGCGCCTATCTCGCGGATGATTCCTCCATTGAGAAGAATTTGAAAATGGTGGATGGGCATATTTATGGGTTCCCCTACCTGGTGACGGCGGCTCCCTCCCGCATCGGTGTCAAGATGTTCGCCAATGAAAAGTGGCTGACTGCCCAGGGACTGAACCTGCCTACCACCACGGATGAGCTGTATGAGACCTTGGTCAAGATGAAGGGCTACGATTTCAACGGAAACGGCCAGGCCGATGAGATCCCTCTGGTGGTGGAAAGTCCGTCCCACCTTTTTAACTCCCTGATGGGGTCCTTCGGGCTGATGACCCGCGGCGCAGCTCAGCGCATCTGGGATATTGATCCGGATACCAACGAGCTTCGGTTTATTCAGACTTCGGATAATTACAAGGAATTCCTGCAGTACGTCAACAAGCTGTACACCGAAAGGCTGCTTGATCAGGAGTTCTTTACCATGGACCTGGCCCAGGCTTCCGCCAAGGCGGCTCAGAATATTATCGGCTTTGTCTTTACCGGCAACACCAACTATCTGGGGGACATCGCTTCGGACTTTACCTATCTGCCCGGGGCACTGAAGGGGCCCAACGGCGACCAGAGCTATGCGGCCCGTACCGTTCCCTTTGCCGGACAGAACACCTTTATCACCAGTGTCAACGAGCATCCCGCCGAAACCGTCCAATGGATCGACTGGTTCTACTCCCAGGAAGGCATTACAGCCTACTTTATGGGAGTGGAAGGGGAGACCTATGAGATGGTAGACGGCGTGCCGAAATTTACCGATTATGTTGTCAAAAATCCCGATGGCCTGAACATGGAAGAAGCTCTGGGAACCTATGTCTGCTGGAGCGGCGGCGGCAACCCCTCTGTAGCCGACGACCTGCATTTCGGTAACCATCTGATCCCCGAGCTGACGGTCAAGGCCGCGGAGGCTGTAAAGCCCTACACCCCTGAGGAAATCTGGAGCGGTTTCGTCTACACGGAGGAGGATACCCAGCGGCTGGCCGTGCTTCAGGCGGATATCGATACCTATCTTAACGATATGACGGCGAAGTTCATTACCGGCGAGGTGGGATTCGATCAGTGGGACAGCTACAAAGCACAGATCGACAAGATGGGCCTGGAGGAGTACCGGGAGATCACCCAGCGTGCGCTGGACACCTATAACGCGCAGTAAGAATGCCGTATAAGCCGCGGGCTTGGATTTCCGGCCTGCGGCAATCGGAAAGGAGATGCATTGGGCGTGTATCTGAGTCGCTGTCACTATGGGAACGGGCTGTTGTCCGTTGCGGTCGACAGTCTGACCGGCGAGATTTTGGAGCTGATCAACGAATCGAGCGGGGAAAATCTCATCAAAAACTCTGCGTATACCCTTCGGCAGCCTTTTCAGGTTTGGGCCGGAGCGGGCGGGGAGACGGTCCGGCTTTTCGGCGGAAACGTATATGAAATCGCCCGGGACGCCGCGCTCCGGCCGCAGATCTCTTCTGAAGAGCTGCCGGGCGTCGGCGTGCGGGTCACGGTCCAGTACGAAAAGCTCAGCGACGGGGAAAAGAGCTGGGATCTCTCGGCAAGGTATACGCTGGAACTTCCCGCCGGGAGGCCGGAGGCTCTCTGGCGGATGAGCCTGGAGAACTGGGAGGAGGAGCTGACCGTGAAGGACGTGCGGTTCCCCATCCTCAATGGCATTTATCTGGGGGAGAGTTGGGAGGATGACACGCTTGTTTATCCTTATCACGCCGGACTTCGAATTTCAGATCCGGTTACGGTCTTTGCTTCTCCGCACCAATGCATCTACTGGAAGTGGCAGGAATACCGGTATGGGTACGAGACGGCTAATCCCGCCACTGGCCCGGACGGGGACGGGCTCTATGCCTTGGAATGCGCGTATTCCGGGAACCTCTCCATGACCTGGCTGGATTATTACGACGGCGGAATGGGGATTTACTTTGCCAACCACGACCCGGAGCCCCGGACCTGCTCCCTCCGGGCGGAGACCTTTGGGCCAAAAAGCCCGGGTATGAATTTTGCCTTTGTGCATCATCCCGCCTTGGAGGCCGGGGAAAGGTGGGAGTCGCCGGAGCTGGTCTCTGCGGTCCACGAAGGGGATTGGCACCAGGGGGCGCGGCTCTACCGGGCCTTCCGGGAACAGCATGAGATAGTCGTTCCGTCCGCCCGGCCCGCCTGGTTTGAAAAGAGCCCGGGACTCATGGCCCATTACGATTTCAAGTACCAGAACGGCGGGATCGTTCACAAATACGCGGATATTCCCCGGCTGCTGGGTGAAGCACGGGAGCTGGGAATCAACCATCTGCTGTTGGCTGGATGGCACAGGGATGGTTTCGACCACGGATTTCCGGCTTATGTCCCGGACGGGGACATGGGCACGCCGGAGGAGCTGCGGGACGGGATCCGGAACGTGACGGACCGGGGCGGCCACGTCTGCTTTTACATCAATTCCCGGCTGGCCAACGTCAAATATCCGGAACTGCGGGAGTTTATCCAGGACAATGTGATCGTCCGCGGAGACGGGACCGAGCACATTGAGTGCTACGGAAACCAAGATATCCGGTTCGCCGCCATGTGCATCAACACCGCCGGCTGGCAGGAGAAGATGCGGGAAACCCTGCGGGTTATCACCGAAGAAATCGGCGTGGACGGGGTTTATCTGGATCAGCTGGCCATGGCGCCGCCCGGCCTTTGCTGCAACAAGGCCCACGGGCATGAGCGGGATCGTTGGAATCGGGGGTATCAGGCGCTGCTGGACGCCATTATCCGGCGGCGGGAGGAAGCCGCGCCGGGAGCGCCTATGAGCATCATCCACGAAGGCGTGTCGGATTCTTATGGCGGGTTTTCATCCGGACAGCTGATCTCCACTTTTATGTATCACCACATCGGGGCGTTCCCGGAGCTTTATCAGTACACCTATCCGGAGCAAATTCTGGTGGATATGCTCTATCCTGAAAAAAACATGGCCATGCGGCCGGTACACGTGGGGCAGGCGTCAACAGCTATTCTGAACCGAGCGTTTACGGCGGGCTTCTATTACTGGATTTACGATCTGGTGGACGATAACACTTTCATCCGGGACCCGGGGCAGTACGCTTATCTAAAAAATATGATCGCGCTGCGGAGCTTCTGGCTCTCGGAGTTCGGGAGGGGTCTGTTCCGGGATAGCGACGGCGTGGAGGCCGACGGACCAGTGCTGGTCAAGCGGTTTGATCTTCCGGAGGGGCTGCTTCTGGCCTGTGCTCGGGAGAAGGGCCGGGAGGAAACGGCTGCGGCTGTGGTTTGCTGCGGCGCAGCCGCGGTCTCGGCGTACACGGCGGAGGAAGGCGGGGTGCAGGAGGTTCCCTGTGCTTGGAAAATGGAGGGCAGCGTTCTCCGTGTGGAGCTGCCGCAGACGGCACTGGCGCTGATCCGGATCCTTCCCGCACAATAGGAAAGATTTTATTTCGCAGTAAGGGGTAACTGTTATGAATTACAATCAACTCTCAACCGAACAGATAAATGCGGATACGTTTCATATTGATTTGTGCTCCTCTGCGGAAATTGTGACGTTGATCAATCGGGAGGACCAGAAAGTCGCTGCGGCGGTGGAAAAGGTCCTGCCGCAGATTGCCCAGGCGGTGGACCGGATCACCGAACGGCTTCAGCACGGCGGGAGGCTTCTGTATATCGGCGCGGGGACCAGCGGGCGGCTGGGGGTGCTGGACGCTTCGGAGTGTCCTCCCACCTATGGGACCGATCCTGGGATGGTGGTGGGCATCATCGCGGGCGGAGATTCCGCCCTTCGTATAGCAGTGGAAGGCGCGGAAGACCGGGAAGAGGAAGGACGCCGGGAGATCCGAAAAAACCGGGTCTGTGGGCTGGACGCTGTCGTCGGCATCACGGCCAGCGGACACGCGCCCTATGTCCGGGCGGCGCTCAACGAGGCGAGGCGGGCCGGGGCAGTGACCATTGCGGTCTGCAACACCGATCCGGCGGAGATTTCCGGCGAAGCGGATATCTCCATCTTGCCGGTAGTCGGACCGGAGGCTGTTATGGGCAGCACCCGGATGAAAGCCGGCACCGCCCAGAAAATGGTGCTGAATATGCTGACCACTGCGTCGATGATCCGGCTGGGAAAGACCTACCACAATTTGATGGTAGATCTGACGCCAACCAACCAAAAGCTCAAGGACCGCACCGTCCGGATCGTGATGGCGGCGGCAGATGTAAGCCGGGCCGAGGCGGAGCATGCCCTGGCTCAGGCCGGGGGAAGAACCAAACCGGCACTCTTGATGCTGCTGGCGGGCTGTACGCTTCCGGAGGCGGAAAAGGCGCTGGAGGAAAACGGCGGGGTCATTCGGAAGGCGCTGGCGGAGACGCCGGGGCCTGCAGTAAAGCGGGAGGAAGCGGACCGCAAAACGTCCTGTTACGCAGCCTGCCCGACGGCGAAGGGGTAAGTCCCCGGCCCAGTGAATCCATGGCATACCATAAACCAGCCCGGCGGTTCCGCCGGGATTGAAAGGCGGCGGTTTTCCTGCGGTACGTGATCGGAATAGACGGCGGCGGAACGAAAACACATTTAAAGGCGCTCACGCGGGAACGTGCCGCGGTGGGAGAGGCGTGGGGCGGGGCAAGCAATCTGACCGCGCTTTCCCGTGGACAAGTGGAAGAGAATCTTTCCAGTCTGCTGGCGGATTTTTTTGCAGACAGCGGGCTGAATCCGGCGGACTGCTCCGGCCTGTGCCTCGGTACTGCAGGCGCGGGCAGCCCTCTTGCCCGAAAGGAGCTGCGCGCCATGCTGGAGACGGAGCTTCCCGGCGTGCCGGTACAGGTGACCAATGACGCGCTTCCCGCGCTGTATGGGGGAACCCTGACCGGCTGCGGCGTCATCCTCATCGCAGGGACGGGCTCCATCTGTCTGGCGCGCAATGCTGCGGGAGAAATCTGGCGGACCGGCGGCTGGGGGCATATCCTCGGCGACGAGGGGAGCGGATATGCGGTCTCTGCGGCGATGCTACGGGCAGTGCTGGAAGCCTACGACAAAAGGGGACCGGAAACGTTGCTGACCGGGATGGTGCTGGAGCATTTGGGCCTTTCTGAGCCGATGGATGTCATCAATTATGTCTATCACAGCGGAAAAGGGAAATCCGAGCTGGCCTCTCTTGCTTTTCTCTGCGATATTGCCTATAATAAAGGAGACATCCCTGCGCAGAAGATCCTTCGAAATGCGGCGGAAGGACTCGGTCGGATGGCGGAAGCGGCTGCCTCCGCCGTGGGGCTTGACCGTATGCCGGACGCGCCCTGCGTCTGCTCCGGGGGCATGGCGGTACATTCCGGGCCCCTGCGGCGGGAGCTAACCGCGTACCTGGCCCGGAAGGCACCGAGCCTCTGCCTTCAGGAATGCCGGGAGGATGCGGCCTACGGGTGCGCTCTGCTGGCGATGGCTGACGAAGGGGCCCCCGGGACTGACCAGGACGGTGGATAGGATTTAGGGATCAGCCGGGACGGCCAGCGGATTTCTGCGCAGGAGCGGGAACCAGATGGAACTGTACCCGGCTTTTTGCTGCCGCTGGCGGATGGATACGCTGCGGAAAAAACACCGGGACACGGCATCAATGAAATGAATGGAGGCGTCGCCATGTCAGGAGTTCTTTTGCGCGTTCAGGAGCTGCTGGATTATCTCAATCCGTCGGAGCGGCGGGTAGCGGAATACATTCTGGAGAACAGCGGCAGTATCGTCGGTCAGCCAGTGGCGGAGCTAGCGGAAAAAAGCGGCACCAACAAGGCCGCGATCATCCGCTTCTGCAAAAGCATTGGCTGCAGCGGATACCGGGACTTTACTTTTCAGCTGGCCGCCGAGCTGGCGGTCTCCCGGTCGGAAACCGACGAGGAATACACTGATATCAACATCGGCGACAGCGTGGATACCATTCTCAAAAACGTCTGCTTCAACAACGTAAAGGCGATTGAGGACAGTTATACCCTGGTAAAAGCCGCAGACGTTTCCAGGGCGGCGGAGCTGCTGATCCGCGCGTCCCGCATCGATTTTTATGGGCTGGGCGCATCCTGGATCGTGGCCCAGGACGCCCAATACAAGTTCATGCGCATCAATAAAAACTGTACGGCTTACGCAGACCCTCACGTTCAGCTCACTTCGGCCGCCAACCTCTCTCCCGACGATGTGGCAGTGGCGATTTCCTGGTCCGGAGAGACCCGGGACATCATCGAGGCTGCCCGGCGGGCAAAGGAGTGCGGCGCGGCAGTCATCGCAGTGACCCGGTGTGGGAAAAGCCACCTGGTGGAATACGCGGATGTGGTATTTTCTCTGACGTCGCCGGAAACCACGATCCGGTGCGGGGCCATGAGCTCCCGCACGGCTCAGATGACAATGATCGACATTCTCTTCTCCTGCGTGGTCAGCCGGGATTACAAGAATGTCCGGCGGTATCTGGAGCGCACTCGGCCGGTTGGGCCGAGCAAGCGGTTTGAGGAGGAGCGGTGACCGGCTGCAGCCGTCGGAAGGAAGATTCATCATGGAAAGCAGAATCCTCAGGAACAAGCAGCGCTTAACACTGGAGGTCAACGGGAAGATCGTTTCTCCCGTGGCATACATGACCTATCATCCTGCACGGGAGCAGTACGAGGACTTTCAGAAGATCGGTACCCAGCTTTTCAGCGTGGGGGTTTATCTGGGGGATCAGGGCATCAACAGCATCAGCGGGATCCGTCCTTTCCGGCCCTCTCTGTGGAAGGGGGAGGGGAAGTACGATTTTTCTGCGGTGGACGAGGATCTGGCCCGGATTTTCCCTACAGGGAGGGAGGGCTTCGTGATCCCACGGGTATACCTGGACTGCCCTCTCTGGTGGGAGGAGGGCCATCCGGAGGAGCTTTGCCGGGACTGGGCCGGAAACTCTCTGCGGCAGTCCTTTGCGTCCCAACGCTGGAGAAAGGAGACTGCGGAGGTACTCTGTGCACTGATCGACCACGTGGAGGCTTCTCCTTGGCAGGAAAACGTCATCGGCTGGCAGGTGGCCGCGGGAGGTACGGAGGAATGGGCATATCACCGGCGGCGGGATTTTCCGGCGCAGTACAGTGACTATTCGGCCCCTGCACAGAAGGCGTGGCATACCTGGCTGGAACGAAAATACGGGGAGATCGGGGCGCTGAACCATGCTTGGAGAACACAGTATGGCAGTTTTTCAGAAGTGGCTGTACCTTCTCCTCTGGAGCGGGAATTTTCCTGGGGAGGGGTCCTGCGGGACCCAATGGCGGAGGAAAATGCGGTCGACTTTTACCAGTATCACAGCTTCCTCATCGCGGATACGATCCTCTATTTCTGTCGGCTTGTGAAAGAGCATACCAGGCGGCGGTGCATCACCGGCGCGTTTTACGGCTATCTGATGGAAATTATGCATGCGGATGTCGGCCATTTGAGCCTGAGGCAGGTGCTGGAATCTCCAGACATTGATTTTCTGGCCAGCCCTAACAGCTATTTTGACTGCCGGGGCGCGGGAATCGACTGGCCGTTCATGTCCCTGGTGGACTCCGCCCGGCTCCACGGAAAGCTGTGGTTCGTCGAATCCGACACCCGCACCCATCTGACCCGGCCCATGAAGGAAACCATGCCGGAATCGGATTCGGGAAACGGGTATTATCAGTGGGAAGGAGCCTGGCGGGGACCAGAAACCCGGGAGCTTTCTCTGGCGCTGCTGGAAAAGGGTTTCGGGAAGATCCTCACCGGACAGGTGGGGACCTGGTGGTTCGATATGTGGGGCGGCTGGTATCAGGACCCTGCATACATGGATTTTCTTACCAATGCGGGAAGGCTCATGGAGGAACAGGAACGGGATCCGGCGGAGTCTACAGCTGAGATCGCCGTTTTCGTAGATGGGATGTCTTATTCCTACTTTTCCCTCAACGCGCCGGAGCTGGGACAGCTTGTGTACCGGCAGCGGAAGGCGCTGGGGCTCATGGGCGCGCCCTATCATCTCTATCAGCCGGATGACCTGCTGCGGGAAGATTTCGACGTGGGGCGGTATAAGCTGGCCATCTTCCTCAACTGCGTGCGGATGGAGGAGGAAACGGTCCGGGCTGTGGCGCAGAAGCTGCAAAAAGATGGGAAGACCTTGGTCTGGGTGTTCCTGGAGGACCGGTTCGACGGGGAAGGTCATCTGAAGGAGAATCCGGTAACGGATTTTTCCGTTTCCTACGACCCCGGCGCCCCGGCAGATCAGGCAGAGTATCAGGGACAGGCCTTTCCGGAGGCACCGGTGGTTTGCCCGCGAGTCGCACAGAAAAGCGGCGATCGGGTGCTAGCGCGGTTCCGGCAGAGCGGAGAACCGGCGGTTCTGGTTCGGCCGCAGCGGGGCTATACCAGCGTCTACAGTGCGGCTCCGCATCTTCCGGCGCGGCTACTGATGGAATTGGCCGGGCTCAGTGGGGTCCATCTCTATTCCGTGACAGAGGACGTGGTGTATGCTGACAGTCGGTTTATCTGCATCCATGCAGCAAGGGACGGCTGGAAGCGGCTGTATCTGCCGGAACCGGCAGTTTTCTGTGATGCCTGGACCGGGGAGGAGAAGACCGGACGGGTGCGGTTTGTTGATTTTTACATGAAAGCATATGAGACCCGGACTTTCCGCCTGCGGCGGTGAGCCGGATGGGGAGGATTATGAAGCCTGTCGGATTGTACGTCCATATTCCGTTTTGCGCGTCCAAGTGCGGGTATTGTGATTTTTATTCCGAAACAAGCCCGATGGGGCGGGAACAATACCTGAAAATACTGCTGGAGGAGATCCGCTCCTATGCCGGGAAGGGCATGGGAGCGGACTCCCTGTTTGCCGGAGGGGGGACGCCTTCGGTGCTGGAGGCCGGCCAGCTGGTGCGTATTTTGAAAGCCTGCCGGGAGGTGTTCGGCCTTTCCGGGGAGTGTACGCTGGAGGCAAACCCTGACAGTGTTTCCTTGGAATTCCTGAAGGAGGTCCGGGAGGGCGGCTTTAACCGCATTTCCTTTGGGGCCCAGAGCGCAGTGGACGCGGAACTCCGGGCGCTGGGACGACGGCATGACGCGGGGCGGATCTCTGCGGCTGTCCGGTGGGCCAGGGAGGCGGGCTTCGAAAATCTCAGCCTGGATGTGATGCTGGGGATTCCCGGTCAGGATGCGGACAGCCTACGTCGGACGCTGGAGGCGTTTATCGGGCTGGGACCGGAGCATCTCTCTTGCTATCTACTGAAAATCGAGGAGGGAACGCCATTTTACCGGCAGCATATGGAACGGCTCTGTGCGGGGGAAGATGAGGCGGCGGATCTGTACCTTCAGGCAGTGGAGCAGCTTTCCAAGGCCGGATACGAGCAGTATGAGATTTCCAATTTTGCAAAGCCCGGGAGAACCTGCGCCCACAATCTGAAATACTGGCGCTGCCAGGAATACCTGGGCTTCGGCCCGGCCGCCCACTCCTTTTTGGGGGGGAGACGGTTTTACCATCCCAGGGGGCTGGAGGCGTACCTGCAGAGTCACGGGAAAAACCAGGTCCCGGACGGCGAAGGCGGCGGCGCGGAAGAACGCATCTTTTTGGGTCTCCGACTGGCGGAGGGCCTTGTCTGTGAGGATCTTCCCCTGCCCACCGAACAAAAGCGGCGTTTCCTGCAAAAAGCGGAAATATTTCAAAAGGCCGGGCTCGTGCAGATGGAAGCCGGCCGGATCCGGCTGACACCCAAGGGTTTTTTGGTGTCGAATTCGGTGCTGTCAGATCTGCTCTTTTCTTGAATCATTACAAAATGGTAACAGAAAATGCAACCTTCTTTTTAAAAATTCAGGAAGAATTTGGATATAGCGCTGTAAAATAACCATAAAAAATTATGGTATTTTGACAAAATGCTGTGCGGTAGATAAAAAAAGGTAACGGAGTGGTTGCAATTTCTGATAGATGTGCTATAATAAATATTGTTGTAACCAGATTGTAACTAGCAGAAAGGAGATGGTACGAGATGGCTCTGCAGGGCAAAAACCATATTGCAGAGGCGAAAAATCGATTGATTGCCGTACTGAGATCGATTTCTGGCAGCTTAAAGGGAAACAACTTCCTGAAATATATGAAAAAAACTTCTGGGGACTCAGTCCAGCGCAGCGTCGGGGCGGTTAAAACGGCTTGCCTGTTTACTGCTAAGGCGGTTCAGGGGAACCTGAATGAAATGGGAAAGGCTTTCGCAGCGCTTACTCCCGCAGCACATCGTGCGGGAGACGCTGTCAGCGGTGCCTTCAGCGCGGCGGGCAGACGCATTGCCCGTTTTGGGAGGGGCCTGGCAGCGCCCTTTATAAAAATGGCACGTGCCCCCCGCTTGATTGCCGGCGGTTTCCGGAAAGGCGGACTCCGCGGTGCCGCAGGAGTTTTCTTCCGGGGCGTTCATAATAATCGCAGCTTTTTTACGACGATCCTCAATTATACGGCTCCGGTCGTGGGCATCATGATTTTGGTCAATGTTGTATCAGCCGCCTCCAACGTCACCTATGCACTGCAGATTACCAACGACGGCGACTTGGTCGGATACGTGGAGGATGAATCCGTTTTCACCAATGCCCAGGAACAGCTCCGCCAGCGGATCATCCGCACCGATGGTTCTGCGGCGACCTTTGAGATCAAGCCGTCCATTTCCCTGGTTCAGGTGAATGAAAACCTGGTTTCCGGCGTGGATAAGATGACGGACAATCTCATTCGGATGTCCAAGGCCGACGTGAGCGAAGCAGAGGGACTGTATATTGACGGCGATTTTTACGGCGCCGTGACAGATAAGACGCTTCTGGAATCAATCCTGACCAAAACGCTGGACAGCTATCGGACCGGCGCGGAGGGAGAAATCGTATCCTTTGTAAAAGATATTCAGCTTCGGGAAGGCCTGTTTCTGACAGAAAGCCTGATTTCCTCCGAAGAAATGGAGAATATCCTGCTGTCCAATCAGCAGGCGGAGATCACCTACACCATCGTTGAGGGCGACAGCCCGATCTTGATCGCCGATAAAAACGGCATCCCTTATTCGGAATTCAAAAGCTTGAATCCGGAGATTGAAACTACCTGCATGGTGGGGCAGAAGGCTCTCATCGCAACGGAAAAGCCATTCCTTTCCGTTAAAGTCATCAAAAACGAGACCTATGATGAGTCGATTCCTTATGAGAAGGAAACCACTGAGGATAATTCTCAGTATAAGGGCTACACCAAGACCGTACAGGCGGGTCGGAATGGCGTTCAGCAGGTAACCGCATCCGTTGAATATGTGGATGGGTATGAAACCAACCGTGAAGTCCTTTCTACGGTGGTAACCCAGGAGCCGGTTACTGAAAAAGTCGTTGTGGGAACGAAAGCGAAGCCTACCTACAGTACCGGCACCGTACTTTCTGCATCCGTCGGCACCGGCAGCATCGGCAGCAATTTCATCTGGCCGGTGAATTCAGGCTATGTCAGCTGCGGATACAGCTCCTACCATAAGGCGCTGGATATCGCAACTTCCTATGGCACGCCGGTTCATGCCGCTGCGGCTGGACGCGTGATCGTTGCAGGATGGTACTATAACTACGGAAAATGCGTGGTCATTGACCACGGGAATGGCGTTCAGACTCTGTACGCCCATAATTCCAGTCTCAACGTTTCCGTCGGCGACTATGTCTCTCAGGGGCAGAAGATCGCCGGAGTTGGAAGCACTGGCTATTCCACCGGAAACCACTGCCATTTTGAAATTAAGGTCAACGGCAGCAATCGGAACCCGTGGAACTACCTTGGTTGAGGGTTGTAACAAAAAGTTTACAAACAGCGCGTTCTTTAGAACGCGCTGTTTTTTGTGCGTTTCGCTGGGGAAACTGGGGGGATTTTTTTCTCCGATTGTGCCATATGGTAAGGAAATTGGAGCAGATCGGAATCTCCGCTGAAACCGTGCGGGAAACGAACAGGAAACGGGAAAAACTTTGGTTGAAATCACGAAGATTTTCGATTGACGAAATCTTGATGCTGGGATACAATGAAGATAAAAATGGCGGAAAATGCCAGAAAATGGGCTTCCGCAAGGATTACCAGACTTGGAGCAGGGTGAGGTGTATGGGAGAAAAACTGCAGGTGGACGGAACGTACAGCAAGGTCGTGAATTTCGCGATGCAGCAGAATTATGTTCCCGTTATTCGAAAACTTACCCTAAAGAATGTAAGCGGAGAGGCACTGGATGAATTGACGGTCTCCATCAGAGTTTCTCCGGCTTTTGCCGCGCCTTGGGAACGGCATGTTCCGCAGATTCCTGCAGGGGAGACGGTGGATCTGGGTGCGGTGCCGCTGCTTCTCCTGCCGGAATATCTGTATGCCCTGACCGAACGGGTGGCGGGGACGATGACCATAACCGTCATTGATGGGAATGGCGACGTACTGGAAGAGGCTCTTCAGTCTCTGGATATTCTGGCCTATGATGAATGGAGCGGCCTGCTGGTGATGCCGGAGATCATCACAGCCTTTATAACCCCCAATTATCCCAAGGTCGCGCAGACGATCCACAATGCCTCCAAGCTGTTGGAACAGTGGACCGGCTCGCCGTCCTTTACGGGGTATCAAAG
>CAJMLQ010000071.1 GCA_905214265.1 uncultured bacterium | reverse complement strand
CCCCCACCTATTCGACAAAAATGTCCAAAAGGTCTTTCGCTCATTTTTGAGCAAAACCCTTTTTCCCCGTTTTCGGGGATTACCTTTTTCACTGTTTTGTGAGAAACTAAGGCACAACAAAACTGCAACAAAAATCCGCCCACGGTTGGAGGATGAAACAGTAAAAACGGTTCCTGTTGGTAACTCATTGGTAACTAAATTGCTTTTATCCCCCGTTTTATCGGCTTTTATGCGTCCTTGGTAAGGATGAGGTCACCAGTTCGAATCTGGTTATCAGCTCCATAAACCCCCGCAAACGGTATGTTTGCGGGGATTTTTGTCAGGTGGTTTTCTGTATCTGCGGCGGGGTGAACGGACGAAAACGGCTTCTGTGAGGGATGAAATTATCATTTGGCTGGATGGCAAATTTACGATTTGACCCGTGGCCGTGCGAACCTCCGCTGATACGAAAAACCTGTCGGTACACTGAAAGCACCGGCAGTTTTTTTCTATGTGGCGGAGATTATTCGGAAGGGATGGAATGGATTTCGAGTCGGTCACAGATATCGGAGAAAATCTTTTCACCAATGCCTTCCACGTTCAGCAGCTCCTCCAGAGATTGGAATGGTCCGTTTGCCGTCCGGTACTGGATGATCCGCCCGGCTAGGACCTCTCCGATCCCCGGCAGCCGGTCCAATTCCTCCGCCGTTGCGGCGTTGAGGTCCAGCGGGTGCTTCGCGTCGGGAACGACGGGCAGATCCAGTTCTGGAAAGGAGGCAGTTTCGGCTGAAGAATCCTCCACCTGGACCGCTGTCAGGCCCTCGGCGGGCGGAGCGATCCAGAGGTTGTAGCCGGTGACCGCCAGCAATCCGGCAGCGGCGATGCCCAGCAGAATGGCGGTGACAGTTCGTTCGGAAAGCATGGAGAAGCTCCTTTCACGGTTTCAGGATGGCGGCGCAGAGCGTCTCATAGAGTGCCTCGCCATCTTTCCAATCTTCACTCCAGATAATCAGGAAGATGTGTGGCGTAAGAAAGACGCAGTAGTACATGCGGAAGATGGACATCGGTGCAGAGTTCATAAAAGAATTGGCCCATTGGTCCGTCTCTTCCGGGCTTAAACAGATATAGGCCTCCAGGAAGACAGCCGGGTCACTTTTAACAGGGCACTGCACCATGAAGAGAGGCCGGGCAGGCTGATGATTTCCGACATTTGAAAGGGCGTGGTATCCGACAGAGAATACCCCGCCGAACGCAATGCCGATCGGATCTGCCTCCACTCCCAGGCAGACTGCTGATAGGGCCAAAAGCTCCCTACAGCCAAGAAAATGGCGAACAGCCCCGCCACACAGGTCAAAAGGCGCTTTTTCATGAAACCTCTTCTTACATCGGCTGCCAAAGCTCTTCCAGAGCGGTCAGTAACTCGTCATCGGCGCCAATGGTGATGAGCAGCAGGGAGTCCGTGTGATATAAGCTGGGAATCCCGTTAAAAGAAGCGAGTGCTGCCACATCCCGCCAGGCGGCCATGCCCTTCACCAGTTCTTCCCCGCTTTTAAAAAAATAGACCCCGGCAATGTCTTCTCCAATTTCCAACCGGTCGATGCGGTAAGCGCCCAGATCCGGCCCCGCATCCTCCAGGGGGACGTCCTCTGTTACCGAAACGGTGAATCCGCGTTTGGAGAGGGCTTCTACCAGGCCGTCCAGGGCGGTTTCCTGCGAGCTGCAGCTGGACAGGGAGATCAGGCAAATCAAAACGATCAGAATCCGTGCAAAACATTTCATGCTTTTCCCTCACGCAATGGACATAGTGGCGGCGGCGTTAAGGTCGAGACCGGCGGTATTCCCGGCACGGAACTCGTAATACGCCTGGGCACCGACCATAGCCGCATTGTCCCCGCACAGCTCCAGGGGCGGAACGTAGAACGAATACCCGCGCTTCTGGCACTCTGCGTTCAGCCGCGCCCGCAGGCCGGAATTGGCGGAAACACCTCCCGCGAAAACGATCTTCCGATGGCCGGTTTCTTCTGCGGCCAACATCAGCTTTCCAGCAATCAGGTCACAGACCGTCTGCTGGAAAGAGGCGCAGAGGTCATCGCGGTTGATTTCCTCGCCCTTTTGTGCGGCATGGTTCAGAGTGTTCAGCACGGCGGTCTTCAGGCCGGAGAAACTGAAATCGAAGGGGCTTCCGTCCACTCGGGGATGAGGGAGGGGGTAGGCCTTGGGATTGCCCCGCTGGGCCGCCCGATCGATGGACACGCCGCCAGGGTAGGGATAGCCCATGGCCCGGGCAGCTTTGTCGAAAGCTTCGCCCGCCGCGTCGTCACGGGTGCGGCCGATGACTCGGAAACGGGTGTAGTCCAGAACCTCGATGATATGGCTGTGACCGCCGGAGGCCACCATGCAGAGGAAGGGCGGCTCCAGGTCGGGATGGGCGATGTAGTTGGCGGCAATGTGGGAGCGGATGTGATGGGTGGGGATCAGAGGCTTTCCGGTTGCCATGGAAAGCCCCTTGGCGTAATTGACGCCCACCAGCAGCGCACCGATGAGCCCCGGCGCATAGGTGACGGCAATGGCGTCCAGGGCAGAAAAGTCAAGCTCCGCTTCCTTCATGGCGGCGTCTACCACCCAGCAGATGTTCTCGCAGTGGCGGCGGGAGGCGATTTCCGGCACGACGCCGCCATATTTCCGGTGCTCCTCCACCTGGGAGGCGATGATGGATGACCGGACTTCCCGTCCGTTGACCACTACCGCCGCGGCGGTTTCGTCGCAGGAGCTTTCGATCGCCAGAATTTTGATTTCTTGTTCCAAAATGGATTCTCCTTTATACTTGCTCCGGCAGGACGCGGAGCATCAGCACAGCGCCCTCGGAGGGATTTTCATAGAAATTCGGCCGGCGGCCAGCCTCTTGAAAGTCCAGACCGGCGTACAGCGCCTGAGCGGGCAGGTTGCTCTCCCGGACCTCCAGAAAAAAGCGGGTGATTCCACGAGGCCGGCAAAAAGCGTCCAGGGCGGCGAAGAGCCGGGAGGCGACACCCTGCCGCCGGAAAGCAGGGTGGGTGCAGATGCGGTTGACGTTCACTTCATCCAGCACCCAGGTAGCGTTCAGATATCCGCAGAGGGTCCCGGTGCCGTCCCATTCACCGAAAAAGCAAGCATGTTCCTCCCGCAGGGTATCCCGGAGGCTCTTACTGCTCCAGGGATCAGGGAAACAAAGAGTTTCCAGGGCATAGACCGCAGGAATGTCCTTCTCGGTCAGGAGCGTGATCCGGGTCATACCGTTCTTCCCCCTCTCAGGGAGTACACCATGGGGGTAAAGCGGATGCCACGGGCACACTGCTCTTCGCCAAGGGGGTGGAACCCGCGGTTTTGGTAGAATCCTATGGCAAAGGGGGAGGCGTTGACCGTGATTTTCCGGATTCCTGCCCGGCGGCAGAACGCCATCATGGCGTCCAAAAGGGAAGAACCGATTCCTCGGCAGTGGAAGCTGCTCTCTACAAACAGCAGACTGATGTGGCGGCGGTCTCGGACCGCCCCGGCGCCGGTGAGGATGTCTTCCGACCAATGACCGAAAAAGGTGAGAAGCCCAGAGGCCGTCATGCGTTCCATCTGGACAGGGTCCAGAAATTGCAGAAAAGTGTCCGTGCCTTCAGGACCGTATTCCGGCGCTTCAAATTCCAGAAAGACCCGGCGGCAGAGGGACAGAGCTTCGGGGAGGCTGCCGGCGGGAAGCGGCGCGGTGTGCTCCTTCATGGGTCTCATCCTTTCGCGTCGTACCAGGTTTTGCCCTTGTGGACGTCTGCCTGCATCTTGACAGCTAGGTCTGCGGCGTGCTCCATTTCATAACGGACGATCTCCATCACCTGATCCGCTTCTTCCTCCAATGCCTCTACGATCAGCTCGTCGTGGACCTGGAGGATTAACCGGGACCGGAGTCCCTCCGCCTTCAGGCGCTGGAAGACCCGGATCATGGCCAGCTTGATGATATCGGCGGCAGTGCCCTGGATGGGCATATTCATGGCCACCCGCTCGGAGAAGCCCCGTAGGGCAGGCTTTTTGGAGTTGATGTCCGGCAGCGCCCGGGGGCGGTGGAAAATCGTCTCCACGTAACCATCCTGCCGGGCCTTTTCCACCGTGGATTTCATGTAGGCATCCACGCCGGAGTAGGTGCGGAGGTAGTCGTTGATATACTGCTGGGCCTCTTTGACGGTAACGTGGATGTCCTGAGAGAGGGAAAAGGCCGAAATGCCGTAGACGATGCCGAAGTTAATGGCCTTGGAACGGCTCCGCAGCTCCGGCGGGACCTCCTCAAAGGGAATGTGGAAGACCTGGGAGGCGGTCATACGGTGGATGTCCGCGCCTTTTTCGAAGCCCTCGATCATGTGCCTGTCGCCGGAGATAGCAGCCAGGACTCGCAGCTCGATCTGAGAATAGTCGGCGTCCACCAGGGTGCAGCCCTTCTTGGCCACGAAAAACTTCCGCATTTCCGCGCCCAGTTCGGTGCGGACAGGGATGTTTTGGACGTTGGGATCGGAGGAGCTGATGCGACCGGTGCGGGTCTCGGTCTGATTAAAAGTGGAATGGATCCGCCCGTCGGCGCGGATGCACTTTTTCAGGCCGATGACGTAGGTGTTATAAAGCTTGGATAGCTTGCGGTATTCGAGGATCTTCCCGACGATGGGATGGTAGGGGATCAGCTTTTCCAACACGTCCACGTCGGTGGAATAGCCGGTCTTGGTCTTTTTCCCGGTAGGCAGGCCCAGTTTGTTGAACAGAATCTCTGAGAGGTGGGCGGGGGAGTTGGGGTTGAAGGGCTGTCCGGCCAGTTCCACCAGTTCGATTTTGATCTCCTCGATGCGGCCGCTGAGAAGGTCGCCGAATTCGGTGACGCCCCTCTCGTCGATGAGAAAGCCGTCGTGCTCCATGGAGGCCAGCACCGGGCAGAGGGGACGCTCAATCTCCTGGTAGAGAAAGTCCATGTCCCGCTCCTTCAAAATGGTTTCCATGGTTTCAAAAAGGTCGGAGACTGCGGCGATTTCCTGAACTTCCGGGAGAAAATCCGGCGGAGCGGGGAGATAGGTGGAGATCAGGTCCGCGATGGAATAGGACTTGTCCGAATTGCTCAGCAGATAAGCCTGGAGCTTGACGTCCTCCAGAATTCCGGCCTCCAGGCCGCGGTCTAGGGCAGCGTGGTAGACCGGCTTGGCGTCGAAGGTGATCTTTGGCAGGTCCAGGGCAAGCAGGGCGGCGAAGAGCTCCTCCAGATTCCGGGTGCAGACGGCGGCGCTGGAGCTTCCGGTGCGGAAGAGCAGGCGCTCCAGGCCGTTTTCGCCGGTTTCCAGAAGGAAGACCGCTTTCCCAAATTCCCGGATGGCGCGGAATAGATCATCCGGAGCCGGGTTTTCGGAGAGGACGGCGGAAGAAGCCGCCTGGGGAACCAGAGGCAGCTGCTCTTCCCTGGAAAAGCCGAAGGATTCCAGAACAGAGGTCAGCTCGTATTTCCGGAGCAGAGCTTCCAGCTCCGAATCCTTTCGGGATTTGTGGGAGAGGGCCTCCGGGTCGAATTCCATGGGGACATGGCGGTCGATCTCGCCCAGCTTTCGGCTCAGCAGCGCCTCCTCCCGGTGCTCGGCGATAAGCTTTTTGATCCGGGGGGTGGCGGAGATTCCGTCCAGATTGGCAAGGATGGTTTCCAGATCGTGGTTTTCGGAAATCAAGGCCAAAGCGGTTTTTTCCCCGATGCCCTTGACGCCGGGAATGTTGTCGGAGCTGTCCCCCATTAGGGATTTGACCTCGATGAGCTGCCGCGGAGCTAGGCCGTACTGCTCCTGGACGGTTTCGGGAGTGTAGAGAACGTCGCCCTTGTTGGTAGCCAGGCTGACGGTGACATTGCCGGAGACTAACTGGAGGGAGTCCCGGTCACCAGTGGCGATGATGCAGCTTGTTTCCGGATGGGTGTCGGCGTATTCGGCAATGGTGCCCAGAATGTCGTCGGCCTCATAACCCTCGATCCCCAGGACGGTGCCGCCTGCTAGGTCCACAAATTCCCGGCCTACAGGCATTTGGGGCCGCAGTTCCTCCGGCATGGGGGAGCGGTTGCCCTTATAGGCGCCGTACAGGCTGTGTCGGAAGGTGGGGGCATGAAGGTCGTAGGCCGCCACCACCACGTCTGGAGAGTGGGCGGCCAGCAGCTTCAAATAGGTCTTGGTGAAGCCGAAGAGCGCGTTGGTTTCAAAGCCTTCCCGGTTGGATAGGTGGCGGATTGCATAAAAGGAGCGGTTCATCAAAGAATTAAAGTCAATGGCAAGAATTTTCATGGCGTAGATCCTTTTCTTTCTTTTAAGTTATCTGCCGGTTTTCTGAATGAATCAGCAAAAATCCGTTAGGGGAGCATGCCGTTTAAACGAGGAGCTTCTGCCCCTTTTTAGGCTTTTGCTATTTTCCGAATCTTTTAGCTCCGGCGCTTGACGGCGCGGGAAGATGCCGGTATAATAGACCTGAACGAGCCCGAAACGACGCGTCAGATCATGGTTTGCTGAATATTCGGACAGGGATGCAATTTTTGCAAGGAGGATCGCAAGGCCCCAAAGGCCGCGGATGCGGGCTTTGCTTTTCCATGGGAAAAGACCTTGAGGTTATTATACCATAGCTTTTCCCGTTGTTCAACGGGAATTCTGCCGGGAGGAAGTGCGTTTTTGAGGACTATACAAATCGGGACGGTAACGATCCCCAAAACAGCCGCTTTGGCGCCCATGGCGTCGGTGGCGGACCGGGCCTACCGGGAAATCTGCAAGGAGTACGGCGCGGCCTATGTGGTGGGAGAGCTGGCCTCTGCCAAGGCGCTGACCTACTCTGACCGCAAGACGGAGGAGCTGCTGCGCCTGTCGGAGAAGGAGCGTCCCGCCGCCGTCCAGCTTTTTGGCAGCGAGCCAGAGACCATGGCAAAGGCGGCGGAGATCGCTCTGCGCTATCAGCCGGACATCCTAGATATCAACATGGGCTGTCCGGTGCCCAAGGTGGTGGGGACCGGAGCAGGGTCCGCCCTGATGAAAACGCCGGAGCTGGCCTATGAGATCGTTCGCGCCGTCACGGCGGTGAGTACGGTTCCGGTGACGGTCAAGATGCGCAGGGGCTGGACCGAGGAGACGGTCAACGCGGTTCCCTTCGCCCAGCTGATGGAAAAGGCCGGAGCCGCCGCCATCACCGTCCATGGGCGGACCCGGAGCCAGATGTACCGGCCCTCCGCCGACTGGAGTTGTATCCGGGAGGTGAAGCGGGCAGTCTCAGTGCCGGTGATCGGCAATGGGGACATCCTCACGGTGGAGGATGCGGCGCGAATGTACGAGGAGACTGGCTGCGACCTGGTGATGGCGGGCCGCGGCACCTATGGGAACCCCTTCCTATTTCGGGAGATCCGAGCGTTTCTGGAAACCGGGATCGTTCCGCCGCCGCCTTCCCTGGAGGAAAAGCTGGAGGTTATGCGGCGGCACGTCCGTTTGACAGTGGAATACAAGGGCGAATACATCGGGATGCGGGAAAGTCGGAAAATCGCGGCTTATTATATCAAGGGCATCCCAGGAGCCGCCAAGTTCCGCGGGGCCTGCGGGTCCCTCCGGACCCTTGAAGATCTGGAAGAGCTGATCGGTTTTTTGGGGCGGCAGCCCTGAAATAGAAGTTTGCAAATAGGAAGGATGACAAAAATGGAATTTCCGAAACTGTCACAGGAACTGCTCATTTCCCGTCTTCAGCCGCCCAAGCCCGGCTGCCGGATGGTCCTGGACACGGACACCTACAACGAAATCGACGACCCCTATGCGCTGATCTACGCCCTCTGCTCGCCGGAGGTGCGGCTGGAGGCGGTGTATGCCGCCCCATTTTACAATTACCGTTCCAGCGGGCCTGCTGACGGCATGGAGCGGAGCTATCAGGAAATCTGCAAAATCCTTGAGCTGCTGGGGAAGGAGCGGCCGGTTTTCCGCGGTTCGGACCGGTGGCTGGAGTCCTTGGACCAGCCGGTGGATTCCCCTGCAGCCGGAGATCTGATCCAACGGGCTATGTCGTCGGAGGAGCCTCTTTATGTCGCCGCCATCGGCGCGCCCACCAACGTGGCCTCCGCGATCCTGATGGAGCCGCGAATTTTGGAGCGGATCGTCGTCGTCTGGCTGGGAGGGGCCGCGGCACATATGCCCAGCGCCCGGGAATTCAACCTGTATCAGGATCTGCGTTCCTCCCGAATCCTGTTTGACAGCGGTGTTCCGCTGATCCAGCTTCCCTGCGCGGGGGTGGTGAGCCATTTGTCCACCAGCCTGCCGGAGTTGGAGCGGGAATTGAGCGGGAAGGGTCCCTGCGGACGGTATCTGCTGGAGATCACCCGGGATATCATGGCGAAGGAGCATAACATGAGCCGGGTCATCTGGGACATTTCCACCATTGCCTGGCTGGTCAACGCGGACTGGTGTCCGTCCGGACTGGTGCCGAGCCCGATTCTCACCGATCAGGAGACTTACAGCACGGATATCCGGCGCCATCTGATCCGGTATGTTTATTATGTGAGGCGCGATGCAATTTTTCAGGATCTTTTCGGAAAAATGTGACCGCACAGTGTTATCCTCTTTTAAAAATACAGGAAAACCCTCGAAGCCCTGTGCGATGCAGGTGCTTCGGGGGTTTTTTGCTCAGATTTTATCCAATTCACAAAGCCGTTTGACTTTTTCCGTCAGAAGCCTTGATGCAGAAATGGCTTCAGAGAATTTTGGATACAAATTCTGTGATGCGGGGGTCTTTGGGGTGCTCAAAGATATCCTCGGGCGTCCCCTCTTCAATAATGACGTGATCGCCCATGAAGAGGACCTTGTCGGCGGCTTCCCGGGCAAATCCCATTTCATGGGTGACGACGATCATCGTCATATGCTCCTGGGCCAGCTCACGGATTACTGCCAGCACCTCACCGGTGAGCTGGGGATCCAGGGCGGAGGTGGGTTCGTCGAAGAGGAGCATGTCCGGCTCCATCATCAGCGCCCGGGCGATGGCTACCCGTTGCTTCTGTCCACCGGAAAGCTCGGAGGGGCGTGCGTTTTCCTTGCCCTCCAGACCGACCTTTTTTAAAAGAAGTCGGGCCTTTTCCTCAGCCTCAGCGCGGGTGCATTTTTTGGCGTTGACCGGCGGCATGGCCAGGTTTCGCAGCACGTTCAGATGGGGGAAGAGGTTGAAGCTCTGAAAGACCATCCCCATTTTGCCGCAGATCTGCCGCCGGGTCTTCTCATCGGGATAGCGTCCATTATCCAGCAGAGGCTGGCCCTCGATGCGGATGTCGCCGCCGTCGGCGGACTCCAGGTCGATAAGGCAGCGGAGCATGGTGCTTTTTCCAGCGCCGGAAGGGCCGATCACGGCGACGGTCTCGCCCTTTTCCACGGAAAAGGTGATTCCGTCCAGGACGGAATCGCTGCCGAAGGATTTGCACAGGTCGCGGACTGAAATCATACTCATGGCGATTCCCTCCTTAATAATTGAATTTCTTTTCCAGCCAGTTGAAGAGTTTGGTCAGGCCGTAGGTCATGATCAGGTAAATGACAGCGGCGATCACATAAGCGGAAACGTCCACATCCCGGTTGACGGCGGACTTGGCAAAGTAGAGGATTTCGGTGACGCCGATAGCCGTGATGAGGGCAGTATCCTTGACCAGGGTGATGCACTCGTTGCTGACCGCGGGGAGGCTGACCTTGAGCATCTGGGGAAAAACGATTTTCAGGTTGGTCTGCCATTTGGTAAAACCCAGGACCTGGGCGGCTTCGTACTGGCCTTTTTCCACCGAGAGGATGCCGCCACGGAAGATTTCGCAGAAATAAGCGGCGTAGTTGAGTACAAAGGTGACGCAGGCGGCCTGGAACCGTCCCATGGCTAGGTAGGGGCCGATGACGGGGATGAAGGTCAGCCCGAAATAGAAAAAGAACAGCTGCAAAAGCAGGGGGGTCCCCCGCATGATCCAGACGTAGAAGCCAGTAAGGCCTTTCAGCACTCGGACGCGGCTGTTTCGCAGCAGCGCCAGCCCCAGGCCCAAGGGGATCGACAGCAGCACGGTGACGGCGAACAGCCCTAGAGTATACTGCAAGCCGGGCAGCATGTTGACGCCCAGCCGGCCGAGGTAGACCAGCTGGCTGGTCAGACTGTCCCAGAAATTCTGCAATGCTTCCATAAAATTCCTCCGCATGGTGTCCGTAACGAAAAGGCAGGGGCCCGGAAAAGGCCCCTGCCGGATCGTCAGCGTCAAGCGTTTTATTTGTCTTTGCCGTAAGTGGCGATGATGTAATTTCCGGCGACTTCATCCACCAGTAAGGCGTCGATGCGTCCGGCCTGGAGGTCGAGGAAAGCTTCGACGTTATCCTCGTACTCGACAACATCCTTCACCTCGGAGGCGATGGCGTTGGCGTCGAAGGCTTCCCGGGCGGAGGAACCCTTCTGCAGGCCCACAGTCTTGCCGGCAAGATCGGAGACCTGAGAGATTTTGCTGCCCTCTTCCACGATGATGACCTGACGGTTATCCAGATAAGGCTTGGTGAGGAACATGGCAGCAACGCGGTCGTCAGTGACCGTCATGCCGTTCCAGATGCAGTCGATTTTGCCGGAGGTCAGCTCCAGTTCCTTGGAATCCCAGTCGATAGGCTGGACCACCAGCTCGACGCCCATACGCTTGCAGACCTCAGCGGCCAAGTCGATGTCCACGCCGACGATTTCGTTGTCCTCATCCCGGAAACCCATAGGCGGGAAACTGTCATCCAGGCCGAGAATGAATTTGCCCCGGCTTTTCAGATCCTCCAGGGAGGTGTCGTCTGCGGAGACCTCCTCATCCCGAGGATAATCGCGGTCGCTGACGATAAGGTTGGTGCCGAACCATTTGTTGGAAATCTCCTCTGCAGTGCCATCCGCGCACATTTCGTCGAGGATGCGCTGCACCTCTTTGGCCAGAGCGACGTCGCCAGGGCGGAAACCGATGGCGTATTCCTCCGAACCAAAGTCTTCGGGGAGGGTGATATAAGTTTTTTCTGTTTTGCCGCAGGAGGCCAGCGCCGTCACGGAGAGGACCAGAGCGAGCAGGGAAGCCAGCAGTTTTTTCAGTTTCATGTCGATACCTTTCCTTTTCTGTCGGCTTCCTTTTCAGGAGCCGGTTGTCTGGATGGAACTCCATCCTTTTGAATGCTAGTTTATTATAGCATTACTCTGTTAAAGTGTCAAGGATTTGTCAGAATTTGCAGCGTTCGAAATGCACAAGACTTTTCAGGGCTTTTGGTAGGATTGACCGGTTGCAGAAGGACGGAGAGTATGGTATAATAAAAACAATCTGTCCCTTAGACGCGCTAAAGCGTTGAACACCCTGGAATTTCGGAGAAACGCCTGCCCCGTAGGCTGTTTTTTTATGCGGAAATGGGCCGGCGGCTTTTGCATTTTCCGGAAACCCTTGCAAAGAGGACGGGAAAATAGTAAAATGAAAGAGATTCGTAGGAGATTCCTGCGATTGGGAAAGGATGGAGCAAAATGTTTTTCCAAAAAGACTTGGAAACCATGCCGCGGCAGCAGATCGAAGCCCTTCAACTGGAACGGCTGAAATGGGTGGTCAATTACTGCTACAATAATGTCCCTTTTTACCATAAGCGTCTGGATGAGTGCGGTGTTACGGCGGATAAAATTAAGCAGCTGTCCGACGTGGAGTATATCCCCTTTACCACCAAGGAGGATATTCGGGACAACTATCCCTACGGGCTGTTCGCCCAGCCACTGAAGAACATTGTCCGCATCCACGCCTCTAGCGGCACCACCGGCAAGCCCACGGTGGTCGGCTACACCAAGAAGGATCTGGACACCTGGTCCGACCTGGTGGCCCGGCTCTGCGTGGCCGTGGGCGTCACCGACGAGGACGTGGTCCAGATCTCCTTCGGCTACGGCCTGTTCACCGGCGCTCTGGGCCTCCACTACGGCCTGGAAAAGATCGGCGCAGCGGTGATCCCCATCTCCAGCGGCAACACCGAAAAGCAGGTCATGATCCTCAAGGACTTCGGCACCACTGCCCTGGTCTCCACCCCCTCCTACGCCCTTTACATGAGCGAGGTCGCCCGGGAAAAAGGCGTGCTGGACGACTTGAAGCTCCGGCTGGGCCTCTTCGGCTCCGAGGGCTGCACCCCGGAGATGCGGGACCAGGTGGAAAAGAGCTTTCACGTCTTCGCCACGGACAACTACGGCATGAGCGAGCTCATGGGCCCCGGCGTTTCCGGTGAATGTATCTACCGGGACGGGATGCACATCTCCGAGGACCACTTCCTCCCCGAGCTCATCGACTCCGCCACCGGAAAGATCCTGCCGGAGGGGGAGACCGGCGAACTGGTCATCACCACCCTCACCAAGGAGGGCTTCCCGCTGCTCCGCTACCGCACCAAGGACCTGACCCGCTTAAACTACGAGCCCTGCAAGTGCGGCCGCACCTTCGTCCGCATGGATAAGATCAAGGGCCGCAGCGACGATATGATGAAGATCCGCGGCGTCAACGTCTTCCCCACCCAGATCGAAAGCGTCCTGGTCACGCTGCCTCACATCGGCCCCCACTATCAGCTGATCCTCCGCCGGGAGGGCTACATGGATACCCTGGAGGTCAAGGTGGAGCTCACCGACGGAAGCCTTTTGGATGAGTACAAGAAGCTGTCCGAGATTCAGAAGGACGTCCGGGCCCACCTGAAAACCGTCCTGGGCATCGAGACCAAAGTCACCCTCTGCGAGCCCAAGTCCATCGAGCGGTTCCAGGGCAAAGCGAAACGCATCATCGACCTGCGGAATCAGCCCCAGGCGTAAACAGAAAGGAAGAGACTCTTGAAAAAACTGCTGCTGGGCAACGAAGCCGTTGCCAGAGGGCTTTACGAGGCCGGATGCCGGATCATCTCCAGCTATCCCGGCACGCCGAGCACCGAGATTACCGAAAGCGCCGCCAAATACGACGAAATCTACGCCGAGTGGGCCCCTAACGAAAAGGTTGCCATGGAGGTGGCCATCGGCGCAGCCATCGGCGGCCGCCGCTCCTTCTGCGCCATGAAGCACGTAGGCGCCAACGTGGCTGCGGACCCGCTGTTCACCGTCTCCTACGCCGGCGTCAACGCCGGTCTGGTCATTGCCGTGGCCGACGATCCCGGGATGCACTCCTCCCAGAACGAGCAGGACTCCCGGCACTACGCCGTCTCCGCCAAGGTCCCCATGCTGGAGCCTGCGGACTCCGCCGACGCCCTGAATTTCACGAAACTCGCATACGAATTGTCCGAACAATTCGACACCCCGGTGATGCTGCGGATGTCCACCCGCATCTCCCACTCCCAGAGCCTGGTGGAGACCGGCGAGCGGGTGGAGCCCCCCCTGAAGCCCTACGTAAAAAACCCCGCCAAGTACGTCATGATGCCCGCCTTTGCCCGGCCCAAGCACGTCCTGGTGGAAAAGCGCACCGAGGCTCTGCGGGAGTGGGCGGAGACCGCCCCCATCAACCAGATCTCCTGGGGCGATAAAAAGATCGGCGTCATTACCGCCGGCTCCGCCTACATGTATGCCCGGGAGGTCCTGGGGGACCGCGCCAGCTACCTGAAGCTGGGCATGATCAACCCCCTCCCCGTGAAGCTCATTAAAGATTTCGCCGCCCAGGTGGACACCCTCTACGTCATTGAGGAGCTGGACGACGTCATCGAGACCCACTGCAAAAAGATCGGCGTCAACGTCATCGGCAAGGAGCTGTTCCCCTGGATCGGCGAGTTCTCCCAGAAACTCCTGGCGGAAAAACTCCTGGGCAGGACCGAGGAGACCTATACCTTCCCCGAAGCCGTTCCCGGACGTCCCCCGGTTCTCTGCGCCGGATGTCCCCACCGGGGATTGTTCTTCGTCCTGAACCAGCTGAAGGTCACCGTCTCCGGCGACATCGGCTGCTACACCCTGGGAGCCAGCGCCCCCCTCTCCGCCATGGACACCACCATCTGCATGGGCGCGTCCATTTCCGGCCTTCACGGCTTCAACATGGCCCGGGGCGAGGAGTCGGCGGCTAAATCCGTGGCGGTCATCGGCGACTCCACCTTCATCCACTCCGGCATCACCGGCCTCATCGACATTTCCTACAACCAGGGCATTTCCACCGTCATTGTCTTAGACAACTCCATCACCGGCATGACCGGCCACCAGCAGAACCCCACCACCGGCTTCACCCTGAAGGGCGACCCCACGGCCAAGGTCAGCATCGAAAAAGTCTGCGATGCCATCGGCATCAACCGGGTCCGGGTGGTGGACCCCTACGACCTGAAAGCCACCCGCCAGGCCATCGAGGAAGTGCTGGCCGTCAAGGAGCCTTCGGTGATCATCTCCCGGCGTCCCTGCGCGCTGCTGAAATATGTGAAGCACAATCCCCCCCTGGTCATTGACCCGTCCAGCTGCCGGGGCTGCAAGGCCTGCCTGAAGCTGGGCTGCCCCGCCATCCGCATCCAGGACGGCAAGGCGGCCATTGACGACACCCTCTGCGTGGGCTGCGGTCTCTGCAAGGAGCTTTGCAGGTTCCACGCCATCGGGGAGAAAGGGGAAACGAAATGAATCAGAACATTATGATCGTCGGCGTCGGCGGCCAGGGAAGTCTTCTGGCCAGCAAGCTCTTAGGACATGTGGTGATGCAGGCGGGCTACGACGTCAAGGTCTCTGAGGTCCACGGCATGTCCCAGCGGGGCGGCTCTGTTGTGACCTACGTGAAATACTCCGACGAAACGGTCTGGAGCCCCGTGATCAACGAGGGCGAGGCCGACATCATCATCTCCTTTGAGCTGCTGGAGGCGGCCCGGTGGGTGGGATTCCTGAAAAAGGGCGGCACTCTGGTGGTTAATGACCAGAAGATCGCTCCTATGCCGGTGATTATGGGCGCGGCCCAGTATCCCGAGGAGATTGCGGAAAAGCTCCGCGCTATAGGCGTGAACCTGAAGCTATTTGACGCGCTGCATCTGGCGGAGCAGGCTGGCAGCGCGAAAGCGACCAACGTGGTCCTGATGGGCGCGGTAGCCAACGCCATGGATTTTTCCGAAGAGATGTGGCAGAAGGCGCTGGAGGAGTGCGTGCCTTCGAAATTCCTGGAGCTGAACCGCAAGGCCTTCGCTTTGGGAAGAGAGCAGCAATAAGCGTCCGCCCTGGCAGATTGCCGGGGGCCGGGCGGGAATCCACCGGCTTTCCGGCTGGAATATTTTAGCGGAAAGGCTGAGAACAACAATGGGCAAATACTTTAACGAAAAAATGGAGACCATGTCACGC
>CAJMLQ010000070.1 GCA_905214265.1 uncultured bacterium | reverse complement strand
TTCGCTATAATAAGCGGTTCAATTCGGATAAGAATTATATGGGTCTCCGTCCGCTTCTGCGGGAGGGAAACATCGTCAGCACAAAATACGCCTATGAGGATGTCCCCCGCAGGCTTGACCCCTTTGACGATGCGGCATACAAAAAATCCGGGATTCCGTTTTACGCAGTTGTGACGAATGTGGAAACCGGAATGCCAGAGTACATCAAAATCGACAGCGTCTTTGCCCAGATGGATGCACTTCGGGCATCCGGTTCCATGCCGTTTGTGTCAAGACCGGTGATAATTGACGGAAAGCCCTATCTTGACGGCGGCATTTCCGACAGCATTCCATTCCGCTTTGCCGAAAGCCTCGGCTGCGAAAAACGGATTGTCATTCTCACGCGGGATATGGAATACCGCAAAAAGCCCATGTCGCCTGCTCTGATTCGACTGTGGTTTGGAAAGAGCCCGATGGCTGAAAAGCTGCTGCATCGCCATGCGCTGTATCATCACACAATCGAAGAACTCAAGGAATTGGAAGCCGCGGGGAAAGCCCTTGTCATCCGTCCCTCAAGTCCCATACAAATTGGGCGGATGGAGAAAAATTCCGATATACTCCAGTCCGTTTACGACCTTGGCGTGAAAGACGGACTCGCAAGCCTTACCGCCGTTCAGAAATATCTATGCGGCGAAAAATGAACACAGGGATACGACTATGCAGCATAGTCGTATCCCTGTTCCGTTTTCTGCGCAGAAAATACCCTTGACAAATCCCGTCTCAGAAGCGTATTTTGGAGGACTACGCCCGAAAGAACGGATTTACCAATATCCGGCACTTTACCGACGACGGAGTGAGGGGGACTACGTTCAAGCGTCCGGGGCTTGACGCTATGCTTGAAGAAATCCGGGCGGGAAATGTGGCTACGGTCATTATCAAAGACCAGAGCCGTATCGGGCGCGACGTTGTGGAAGTGGGGCTTTTGAAGCGCACCTTTGACGAGTACCATGTACGCTTTATCGCCGCCAATGATAACCTTGATACCGCCAACGGCTTTGATATTATGTCTATCTTCCGGGACGTGATAAATGTCCATGGGAAAATTCACGAGGTTGAGAATGAAAACGTCGGTGTGGAAAGTGGACATAAGGGCGAGGAACTTGCCGAGCGCGGCGCTGGCGGTGCATACCGTTATGGATATGGAGCAACGATATTCCTTCGAGGAACGCCGCGCGGAGCTGCTACGTCATCACAACGCCGCATGGATCAATATATGGACTGCCACCAGCGCCTACTACCACGCCCTGCTCAGCGAGATGGAACGAATCCCTGCCTTTTTTGCCGAGCATCAGCTTTCCACAATCAATTTCCTTGCACCAGGCAAGCCCATGATGGAACTGATTGAAAATCAGGTGTATCTGGCGCAGGGCGCTTACGCCAAGGCCATTGGCCGCTGCGAGGGGCAGCTGGCCGTGTGCGATGTCATGCACTACGCATTGGTGGCACTGCACGTCCGCATCCAGGCGGCTGCGGCATACGGACTGCTGGGCAAGCACCGGGAGGCCCGCGGTCTGCTGGCCCAGGCCCTTGCCGACGCGGAGCCGGACGGCTTTGTCATTCCTTTTGTGGAAAACTACCGCTATCTCAAGCCGCTGCTCGCGCAGGAAATGCAGAGCGGCCTTGTGCAAAAGATCGTGGAACTGGGTGAAGCCGCCCAGCAGCGCAGAACCAGCACCGACCGTCCGATGATTTTTGCCGCTTTGACGGAGCGGGAATATGAGATCGTGCTTCTGATGGCGGAACACCTGACGAACCGTGAGATTGCGGAAAGGCTGTTTCTCTCCGAGGGCAGCGTCAAGCAGTATGTGAATCAGATCTATTCCAAACTTCATATCGAGGGCGACACCCGAACCAAGAGAAAGCAGCTTGCCGAGCTGTTCTCACAAAATACCTAACCTTTGGTTAATGGTTTTTTTCTTTGACCTACCGTATAATGAATTAGCATCATTGAAATTACCTCATTTGCAAAAGTCGTTTCTGTAAACAAGGGCGCGAAGCGCCTCGCTTTTTGGGTCATTTGTCAAATGCTTTTTGTGAAAAACGGGTGATTTCGACAAAAGGAGGATCTCTAACCCCAGTGCTTTCAATGGGGCGGAGATTCCGAGAGACAATGAGAGAAACAAGGAGGAGTTATCATGAAAGGGCACAAATTTTTGAAGGTCACTGGAATTCTGATGATTATTGGCGCTGTATTTTCCATTATTGGAGGCGTGCTCGTCGGCGGGCTGGGTGCACTGGCGGCGGGATTCGGCGGAGCGTCAGGCTTGACATTCTCCTACTGGATGGCGCTGCTTCTGACGCTGGGCGGCGGCATTTGTCAGATGATTGCCGGCATCAAGGGTGTCAAGCATAGCAAGCGCAGCGAAAGTGCCAAGGAACTCATCAAATGGGGCGTGATTGCAGCGGCGTTCAGCGTTCTCGGTATTGTGATGAATCTGGTCAACGGCGCAGAGTTTAGCATCCTGAATGTTCTGACGGGCGTGGCTATTCCGGTCTTGTACATCTACGGCGCGGTGCTGAACTCCAAGGCGGATGACACACAGCCCACCGCATAATTCGGGCTGTTTCTCTCCGAGGGCAGCGTCAAGCGGTATGTGAATCAGATCTGCACGAAACTTCGTATTAAGGGCGACACCCGAACCAAGAGAAGGCGGCCTGCCGAGTGGTTCTCGCAAAAGACCTAACCTTACGGTAGAACGTAAAAATATCTTTGGAAGTTTATCCGACGGCACGATCCGCTTTGACAACGGCAATACGGACTATTGTGACAGCGCAGAATATTCTTACAGCCGGTATTAAGTGTTATTTCGGAAGGAGGACTCATGTGGAACGAAAATATATTTTAGCAATCAAAGCACTGGACGGGTTTATCCTGCAAGTTGATTTCATATCCGGCAGCCGTCTGCTGCTGGACATGAAGCCGTATCTTGACAAGATCCGTTTCCGGCCTCTTGCTGACCCGCAGGTGTGGAACAGCGCCGTGACCAACGGTGTTTTTGTCCGATTTGGTAATGTCGAACTGAGCCACGATGAAATACTGTCCATGGCGGAGCAGGAGCACAATTCCCAAAATATCTGAATGAAATGAGAGAAGAAAACGATCATAAAAAGATGGAAAAAGTATGCGGGTCTTTTGCTGGCGCTGGTTATGTGCCTGAGCCTGACGGCCTGCGGCGGTGACGCCCCGGATAAACTTAAAACAATAGTCATTGATGATTCTATCGAATATGATTACAGCGTCTTTTCAGGCACATGGTTGGGCGAGAAAGACACTGTACTTGTTTTCGAGGAAGAAGATCAGGAAAATTTGGATGAAGCAGGCGTCGAAAGAAGAAGCAGAATGTACTTCACACTGTCTGACGCGGATGACGAGTGGATCGCCACCGGTCTTTTACAGTACTCGGAGGAATACGGCTATGTTTACGCCCATAACGACTATGACGGCCATGCCTACAGGTGCCAGTTTGACGAAGACAATACGCTGAACATCAGCTCCTTTGGCGCTTTCACCAAGGTGAGCGGCGATGTGCCGGGAGAAGAAAAAGGCGAACTCTCCGTGCTGAGCGGCACATGGTATCTGGATGGAGATGTAAACGCTACGAAATACATCGATATCAATGATGGCGGTACCGCCTGGACGATGTATGAGCAGAATGACGATGGCTCGTGGGAAGTGACAGACAATGGCACTTTGGAGGCAGTGGGCGATGATCACTATGATGCGGAATCCGAATTAAATCCTGTGATATACGATCTGCATCTGATTGAAAATAACGCAATGGATTGGGGCACCTTGGGCATCATTAGCGAACACTTCGAGAAAGCCGAATGATCGCAGGAGGAATGCTGCATGAAAAATTGAAAAAAGTACACAAGCCTTTTGCTGGCGCTGGTTATATGCCTGAGCATGGCTGCCTGTGGAGGAAAAGTCAGCATTGAGGATTTGGAGGGGGTGTCCGGTTTGGAAATGTGAAACTGAGCCATGATGAGATTCTTTCCATGGCAGAGAGAGAACATTTAAGCTGTCAGAGGCAGATACCGTAAAAAGTCAGAAAAAAGCGAAAGGAGCAAGGAGTAATGGCAGATCGAAACGAGACAGATGCTTTATTTGCTACCAAAAGAAAAAAACAGCAGGAAGAGCAGGCAGAACAGGAACGAAGAGAGGAAATGATCCGGAAAAAGGCAGAGATGGAAGCGGAGATCCGGCGTCTGGAGGAAGAAGCCAAACGGCAAAAAGAGCAGCAGGAAGAAGCCAGACGGCAGGCTGAGGAAGAGGCCAGACGGGTACAGGAAGAAATCAGGGAAGCAGAAGCCAGGGCCGCCAGAATGGAGGAAATGGCAAAACAGGTCCAGACAAATCAGGTCCAGACAAATCAGGTTCAGACAAAGCAGGAAGAAGCTCAGGTATGGCAACCAGCACAGATCGCGGAAATAGCAAAAAAAGTACGCGTACAGCTGGGAACATGCGTACAGCTGGGAAAGATAAAGGTGCCTCTGCTGTATCTGGTGATCGGCGTTTTAGGTGTCATAGTTGCTGTCATCATCCTCGCCGTTGTGCTCGCGGGTAGATCAAGCGAAGGCGACGTGATACCCGAAGATATCGCGCTAACCGGAGAGGAAGTATATGGCACCGACTTCTACCAGATAGCATCAGCTGAGATTTTAGACTACTTCATCTATTATCCCGATAGCTTTGAAGAAGGATATTTGGAAGGCGGCGCGCTTTTCACGCATGGCAGAGCAGAAGACGACGATTTTTCATATGTTAATATTATCGGAGCTGACATGGACACCGTGCTGCAAAAGATAGGAAGCACGGATCCTGCCGATCTTGTACGCTTTTTTGAAGCGAATACCCTTGGTGGGGAGGGTGAGACGGTATATACGACAATAACAGATTCTGGGCGGACGGCTTATAGTTCATCCTATCATCCTCGAAATATAAGTAATGATTTTACGGATATTTCAGAAGACGTCTGGGCGAACACTGCTGTAATGGTTCTTGAAACAGTAGACGGAGACGGATACCTGATTGCGTTGTATGGAACCGTGTCAGATGCCTATCTGCTGGCGCTTGACGAGACTGCAGCAAGATTTCTGGATAACATGTTCTAATTAAGGGAGGGAGATCTATGGCATTACTTATGACCGTTTTCTTTGACAACGGTTTTTCGGAGACCTATTTCCCCAATATAGATAACCGTAATTACCCCATTACCATACGTCCCTTTATCAGCGGATTAAAAGAAGAACTGGTGTTGAATGTGCAGGTGTGGGACGGACGCTGGACACTGGGAGGATCCCCGCAATATTCCCTGATTTTAAAGGGAGATCCGGTGGAAACCGCAGATTTGGAAGACGGAACCGTGATCGAGGGAATGGTAGCGAAGACAGATCTGTATTTTTCCGTTAAAATCGACCAAGTCCAGAAGGAAAATGTAAGTTTTGGAAAATACATGCTGAAAGAAGGCAGTATTAGCAAGCTGGAAATCGGAAGTGATGATCTTTGCAATATCGTATACAAAAACCGTTTTGTAACAGGAATCCATGCAGAGATCACCTTTGAGTCAGGAGCAGCTTACATAACGGATAAAAACAGTGTAAATGGTACGTTCTTAAACGGAAGGCTGATAAAAGAGAAAACAAAACTTCACTATGGGGACATTATTTATATCGTAGGTCTTAAGATCGTGTACCTGAATAATCTTCTGGCGATCAATAACCCAGATGGACAGTGCAAGATCCGGGAACTGAAAGCCGTGGAGATCCCCCACTTTGAAGATGAGTCCACAGAAGAGGCAGAAGTGGAAGATGTGTATTTCCTGCGCACCCCGCGAAAGATGCTGAAGCTGGACAGAGAGACGATTTCCATTGAAAAATGCCCGAAAAAGCAGCAGCAGAAGCGACAGCCTTTAATATTTACGATAGGTCCTTCTTTCACCATGGTGATCCCCATCGCTTTGGCAGCAGCCATGACCAGTGACGGTTTTGGCGCAGGAAGTATCTTCATGTCTTTGGGAGCGGCAGGGATCGGGGCTGTATGGGCAGTAGTCAATTCCATCTATAATAAGAAAGAAGAAGAAGAATCAGAGTCAAACCGGGTCAACAAATATGTGGAATACCTGGTCCGGGTCGAAGAGAAGTTAAAGAAAAAGATGGAATATAACCATCTGGTTCTGGCAGAGCAGTACCCATCTTCAAGGGAACTTCTGGAATTCACCACCACCAATACCCGCAGACTCTGGGAAAAAAGCAGTACCCATGAGGATTTTCTCTCCCTTCGCCTTGGAACGGGAGACAGGCCTTCTCCCAATGAGATAGAAGTCGCAAAAGAAGAGATGGGCGGTGAACATGATCCCTTAAATGACCAGATGGAAAAACTGCAGAAGGAATTTAAAACACTGCATCAGGTGCCTGTGGAAGTTTCCCTTTATGAGAACCGGCTGTTAGGCGTAGTAAGCGGAGATGAAGAAAAGAGAAACCAGCTGATGCGTCTTCTGTCTCTCCAGATCGCGGCGCTCCACCCATATACAGATGTGCGCATGTGTTATGTATTTCCAGGAAGAGATCTTGAAAAAATGGAATATGTCCGCTGGCTTCCCCACACGTCCACTCCAGATGGAAAGCTTCGTATGATCGTCTGCGATTCCAGAGCCATGGGCGATGTAATGTATTATTTATCAGATATGATCCGGGAGCGGTTAGAGGCATCAGAAAACCAGAAAAACAGGGAAGAAACGGAGAAAGTCCTTCCTCATTATGTAGTCTTTGTCAGCGACATTTCCATGATTGAAGGGGAACCCGTTTCCAAGTACCTTTTCGATCCACCCAAGAATGCGGGAATCAGTGTGATCTTCAGTGCGGACGCCATTGATAAGCTGCCATCTCATTGCAATACCATTGTACAGTGGGAAGAAGACTGCAGCAGCTGTTACAGTACCTTATCCAGATTTGAAGAGCAGTCGGGGATTGCTTTTGACAGCGTAACTTTGCCTGAAATGGACGTATTTTCCAGACAGCTTTCTAACTTTAAGGTACGGGAAAATGCTTCCAATGCAGCCATCCCGGATATGCTTACATTCCTTGATATGTACAAAACTTCCAAAGTGGAAGACCTTGACATGTACCATAAATGGATGGAAAACCGCACCTATGAAAGCATGCGCTCCCTGATCGGGCAGAAAGCGGGAGAACAGCCGGTGTATTTGGATATCCACGAAAAATATCATGGTCCCCATGGCCTGGTGGCAGGTACCACAGGAAGCGGAAAATCAGAGACCTTGCAGACTTATATTTTGAGCCTTGTGTTAAATTATCATCCCCATGAGGTGGCATTTATCCTGATCGACTACAAAGGCGGCGGTATGGCACAGAGCTTTATCGGACTTCCTCATCTGGCCGGTGTGATCACCAATCTTGGCGGAAACCAGACTACAAGGGCGTTGCTTTCGATTAATGCGGAGATCAAGAGGCGGCAGCGCATTTTCAATGAATATAAGATCAAACACATTGATGCGTATATTGAGCTGTACAGGAATGGGGAAGCGGAAGAACCAATGCCTCATTTGCTGATCATTGCTGACGAGTTTGCAGAACTTAAGAAAGAACAGCCGGACTTCGTTCGGGCGCTGGTATCCGCAGCCCGTGTGGGACGTTCCTTAGGCGTCAATCTGATCCTTGCGACCCAGAAGCCAAGCGGTGTAGTAGATGATGAGATCTGGAGCAATACAAGATTCCGTGTCTGCCTTCGTGTGGCAGACAAACAGGATTCCAATGAAATGTTAAAGCGTACGGATGCAGCCTTCATCACGGGAACAGGACGGGGATTCCTTCAGGTGGGAAATGATGAGATCTTTGATGAATTCCAGTCCGGCTGGTCAGGAGCGCCTTATACACCGGAGATCCCATTCAGTGACGACAGCAAGGCAAAAGCAGTTATCGTCGGATTGACAGGTAAGCCGGAAGCAGTACAGAAGAAAAAGAAGAAAAAAGGGGACAATGTGCAAAAATTCACCCAGTTGGACGCCATGGTGCAGTACGCGGCGAAGCTGGCAGAGGAAAATCACATAAAGCCTCTTCGCCAGATCTGGCTTGCCCCTCTTCCAAGTACCCTTTATCTGGACGATCTGGATCTTTCCTGGAATGAAAAGCAGCTGCAGATCCCCATTGGCCTGGCAGATGATCCGCAAAACCAGAGACAGTTCCCTGTTTATCTTGATTTTATAAAAGATGGTCATTTGCTGGTCTGCGGTTCTGCCGGTTCAGGAAAGACCACGCTGGTGCAGACCATTCTTTATGGCGCGGCTCTTCATTATACGGCAAAGCAGATCAATTTTTACATTGCGGATTTTTCCAGCCGTACTATGACTGCGTTTGCCGGACTTCCCCATACAGGCTGTATCTGTATGGAGGGGGACGATGAGAAGGTCCAGATGATGATGAGTTTTGCAGAGGAAGAACTGGACCGGAGAAAGAAGCTGTTTTCCCAGAGGGGAATGGGTTCCTACCGGGATTACCGGGAAAGCTACGAGGATGTACCGGCAGTTTTACTGGTCATTGACAATTATCCTGCCTTTTCTGACAGTTATGAGCAGTATGAGAGTACCTTGATCCAGCTTTCAAGAGACGGCGCAAGTTATGGTATTTATCTTATTCTGACCTGCAATAATTCCGGCGATATCCGAAGCCGTATCCTTCAAAACATCACAAAAGGGATCGGGCTTCAGCTGGCAGACCGGTTTGAATATGACAGTGTGATCGGAATGCGCTCTGAGATCCTTCCGGACGACAGGACTACAGGCAGAGGTCTGATCAAAGAAGATGTTCCCTTGGAATTTCAGACGGCCCTTCCTGTAAAAGCATCTCAGGGTGAAAGTATGATGCTTGCTGTCCGTGAGAAGTTAAAACTGCTGACACAGCAGAGCGTGTCCGGGGCAAAAAAGCTGGGAACAGACCTTGAAATCATCGATGGCCGGGAATTTCTGGAAAAGGAAGATTTTAAGAAATTACAGGATCATGTTTTTGTTATGGGCGCAGAAGAGGGACGGATGCAGACCTGTGATCTGGATCACACCCTGTGTTTTACCATATGTGGTTCGGGAAAAACAGGAAAGACCAATTTCTTAGAATATACTGCCTTACAGATGAAGAAAAAGGGAGCAGATGTTTATGTGTTTGACGGCTGCTTAAGGGAAATGGAGGAATTTTCCAGAAAGAATGATCTGGACGGCTACATGACAGACAAAGAGGAACTTTACCGTTTTATGGAAAATATTCTGTTGCCGCAGCTTACAGAGCGAAACGAGCTGGTATATGAGGCAAGACAGGCAGGAACTTCCGTGAAGGCAGCCTTAAACGATCATAAACCCATGATCCTTCTAATCAACAGTGCATCAGAGTTTATGGAAGCTGTATACAGTGAAGATTTTGACGTAAGCGAGGTTTTGGAGACTGTATTTGAAAAGGGAATGGAGCATAAAATGTATTTCTTTATGGCACTGTCTCCAAGAGAATATGAAGAACTGTCCGGCTATCGGGCCATTCGACAGTTTGTCGGGTGGAAGCAGGGAATCCACCTTGGGGGAGCTTTTGATGAGCAAGGTATTTTTGAATATGAAGTGACACCTTCTGAACGGAGCAAGGTTTATCCGCCGGGAGCAGCCTTTGCAGAGCAGGAAGGAAGGGCAGTGCTCTTTATGACGCCTTTTATAAAGGAGGAGGAATATGAGTAAGATTCATCTGGAGATCGAGATACCGGGAAATGCCAAAACCTATGAGTTTATGTTGGATGACCGTATGAAGATCGGCACGGCAAAGCAGCAGATCATGAAGCAGATCGCAGAGTTAGAAGGCCATGACCTGTTTGCAGGGCTGGATAACATTGTTTTTGGTTTTGTGGAGCAGGAAGGCCTGATCCAGGATCATGAAACATTCAGGGAGGTGGGAATTAAAAACGGCAGCCGCGTGGTTATGGTCTGATGAAAGAAACAGGAGGACAGTATGGCAGGAAATAAAATAGAAGTAGATCCGGAGATACTGCGTTCTACTGCAAAGAAAGTCGAAAAATCGGCTGCTGATTTGAGTAAAGAGCTGAAACGCTTTCAGTCTGTGATCGAGGGGCTTGGAAGCACCTGGAGCAGTGATGTAAAGGATCGTTTTCTGCAAAACTACCAGAAGGACCGGGCGGCTCTTGCTGAAATGGCAGACCAGTATGCAGAGGTGTCAGAAGGTCTGCTCTGGATCGCGGATGAGTTAGAGCAGGCAGAAGAAGAGATCGGCGGTCAGATTCAGGCAGCCGCAAAAGGATAAAAGTTTACAGGAGGTGGCATATGGCAGGAGACGGGACCAACCGGATCAATACAGAAGAGATGCTGCGGGCAACGCAGGAGATCACTTCCATAAAAAAGTCCATTGCATCAAATACAGACGCGACTTATGCGATCTTCCGCAAATTGCAGGATTCTTATGCAGGAGAAAGTGCTGATGATATCTATGCAGTGGCGGGACAGTTAAAGAAAAGTTCCAGTGCGATCATTGCTATGCTTGCAAATTATGAAAAGGTCCTTCAGGAACTAGCCGGTGTATATGAGAATACAGAAAAAACAGTGAACCGGAATGCGGGAAAGCTTAAGTTTGGAGGGATGCGATAATGGCAACGATCAATTTTGATTCTAAGGCGGTGAAAAAACAGGCAAAGCTGTTAGAAGAGGCGGCAGACCAGATCCAGAACCAGACGGTAAAAGTGATGAACGCTGCCAATGAGGCTCTGGCTGCATCCTGGTCCGGGAAAGCCGGTGAGATATTTGTGAAATTTATGCAGGAACAGAGTAAAGACCTGTCCTCTCAGACAGCTTCATTAAAGGAGATCGCTGCCCTTTTGCGAGATGCCTGCACTTCCATGGAAAAAGCAGAAGCGCAGGCAAAGGCAGTGGTAAGCAAGAGATAGGAGGAAGAGAAAATGGCATCACAGCAGGTAAACGCGGCAAAATTAAAATCCGCGGGAACGAATCTGACCAATCTGGCATCAAAAATGAAAAGCGAGATGAATAAGTTAGACGAAAATATCCAGAAAGTGTCCTCTGTATGGAGCGGGGAAGCAAGTGCTTCGTATCTGAAACGCTATCAGGCAGATAAAGCCAATCTGGCGCAGCTGACCCAGATCTTACAGCAGATGGGAGCGGCGTTAGGAGAGTTTTCCCAAAGCTATACCAAGGCGGACAACAAGGCCATGGATCTGGTACACAAATATCTTGGAAAATAAGGAGGTAAAAAAATGGCAGATGCAAGCATTAAAGTGGATCCCAAACAGTTAAAAAACTATTCCAACGATATTAAAACAGGCTATAAAAACATGTACAGTTATCTTTCTGAAAGCAAAACAGCGGTGAAAAACTTAAAATCCACCTGGACCGGCAGTGGTTCCGCTGAGTTTTACAGCCGTTTTGACGCCATTATCGGAAAATGCGAAGAGGTATTAAATGTAGTCAATACTTATGCGCTGACTCTTTCAGAAGCAGCCGATGTATACAGCGCCAATGAGCAGAAAATCTCCAGCTCTGCAGGTAAACTGAAGATCAATCTAAAATGAGAGGTTGCTTATGGCTTATGTAAAAACATCGGTAGACACTCTGAATCAGCAGAAAAGAGAGTATGAAAAAGCGGTTAAAAACTTAGATAATGCCCTGGAGCAGATTAAAAAGGTAAACCGTTCTCTTGGAAAGGATGTCATGTTAGAGGGAGTGCGAAATGCGCTTACAAAACTGTCTGCGTCTCTGGAAACAAGGGCAGGAGTACTTCTTCTTATGACAAAGGCCTTGGAACAGTCCGGTGAGAAGTATACAGCGTCCCAGAAGAAGGCTGTGGCAAAAAGCAATCAGTTCCGCGCCCATAACCGGGATTTTTATGGTAATCCAGTGGTTGTAACTGCAGCAACGGCAACTGCAACTGCAACGGCATCTGCAACGGCATCTGCGTCTGGGGTAGACAGCAGTATCCCTATAACATCCCAGAATACAGAAAATGTACCGGTTCAGACAGATTCGGAAATCCGTTCGGCTGCATATACGGAAAGCGGCTCCAGTACAGACGTCTCCCAGGCAAGTGAGTATGCCAGAAATACAGCAGCCCCGGAAGCAGCTGGCGGTTGGGCATCCGGACCGGCTGCGGAGCCGGTTGCTACGGGAAGTATGGGCAGCGGCCCTGTGGAAGAGGGAGCGGTTACCGGCGCTGTAGATACAGGCTCCTCTGATTCGGGAGTAAATGTGTTTGCAGCAGGAGCTGCCGCAGCAGCAGGAGCCGTCATTGGCGGCATTGCAGGCGGAGCAATGGGGGCACTTGTAAAGCCAGGACAGAAAAAAACAGAACCAACACCAGAAGAGAAAGAACAGGAGTCGTCTACAGACATAGAAGCTCAGTTAGAAGCGGCAAGAGAGCGCTTAAGACAGCTTAATGAAATGGAGGAAAAATTATGAAAGAGATCAAGAAAAGAAATGTGGCGGTCGCAATTCTCCTCTCCATCGTTACTCTCGGGCTCTACGGAATTTACTGGGAGGTCTGCTTAGTTAACGATGTGAACAAAGTAAAACAGGATGAGAACGCCAAAAGCGGCATCGTTGTATTCCTGTTAAGCCTTGTCACCTGCAACATTTACTGGCTGTACTGGGTGTTCAAGGCTGGCAAGAGCATCGATTCTGCGAAAACCGCAAATGGAACTCCGACATCAAGCCGTGGGCTGATTTATTTGCTCTTAAGCATTTTCGGACTTGGCATCATAGCCATCGCAATTCTGCAGAGTGACCTAAACAGTCTGGCAGAGTGACTTAAACCGTCCGGCAGTATCCGCTGATGCGATCGTAGAGGCCAAAGAAAACTCTGATCGTTCTGAAATGTAAGGAAGGACGTCCCTGGCAGAAATGCCGGGGACTTTCGTAAATGAAAAAACGTTTGATTCATTGTATGAGCCGCTTGCTTTTCTGCCTTGCGGCAGGTGTGCTTTATTGTATATGGCTTCACTGCACAGGGCTTGGAATTCCATGCCTGTTTTATCTCTGGACCGGGTTTAAATGTCCTGGATGCGGAATTACGCGGATGTGTCTGGCGCTGCTTTCTGGCCATCCGGAGGCAGCAAGGCGGTATAATCTTTTGTTGTTTTATCTCCTGCCCGTGTTGGCACTTTACGGTTTCGTTCGCATAGCATGGTACATTATAAAGGGTACACAAATGAGGGGTGTTTATGCCAATCTGCCGATTTATGCGTCCGTTGTCTTATTGCTGGTCTTCGGCGTGTATCGGAATATTGCCGGCTGTTGAGGGAGGTTTATGAGACAATTAAAAAACATAAGGAACTCCCGGAATTCTCCGTATGGCGGGAGTACATGGTCTACGCCGTTGCGATGGGTAAAAGCCAAAAGGTGGCCAAGGCGCTGGCCTTAAAGTATCCGGAAGCCGTCTCCACCGGAACGGATACCTTGGATGACGATATGTACCGTTGGCTGCAGGACATGGCCCTTTATGAGGCAATGGATTCCATTGGCCGGGAGGTTGCCGAAGTCAGGGCACCCGCTTCTTCCAGCAGCAGCGGCGACGGCGGCGACTGGAGCGACGGCGGCGGTGGTGGAGGCGGCTTCTCCGATTCCGGCGGCGGCAGCGACAGCGGAAGCAGCGGCGACTTCATTGATTGATTAAAAGAAAACAAAGGAAACGCTGATGAATGGCTTTTTCCCTGCCGAAGGCAGGGAAAAAGCCGCATAGATACGCTGCTTAAAAGGCAGAGAGCCGAATAAATCAGAGCTTTCCAAAGTATCTCAAATCAACAACAAAGACAATTGGAGGAAAACAAAATGAAAAAAAGAAATATTGCGCTCTGCGTCATTCTCACCATCGTTACCCTCGGCATCTATGGACTCTATTGGTTCGTACAGATCACCAACGATGTCAACGAGCTGGCCAATCCGGAAAAGAAAACATCCGGCGGAGCGGCGTTTCTGCTGACGATCCTTACCTGCAACATTTACGGATTTTACTGGGCTTATAAGATGGGCGGACTGCTGGACAAGGCGCAGACGGACAGAGGCATGCCGGCACAGAACCGCGCTGTTGTGTATCTGATTCTGGAACTGATCATCGCTCCTGTTGCCTGGATCCTGATGCAGAACACGATCAATTCCATGATTGAAGAATGACAAAAGTGACTGTAATGGCCCTACAGAGGTACAACATGAAAAAACTAAGTGTATTTTTAATATTGGCTATGCTCATTTGCCTGCTCACAGCCTGCGGGAGTACATCGTCTTCCAGCGTGCCGGCCTCATCGAAGCCGGCAGAATCGTCGCAGAGCGCAGCAAAGAGTACCCAGACCGATGTCCTCTATGCCGTTTTCAGTGCTGAAGACGTCAAAGAATACCCCATTGAATATACCGGCGCCCAGAAAACCGCCGAGGAGCTGGCCCATGAGCTAAGCGAACTGATCGGACTGGACTTTACAATCACCGCCAGCAAGGCCGATGACGGCTGGATCGTTGACTGGGCTGCAGATTCTACGTTGGTTGCAGGACTGGATGACCGTGAGCAAAAGGACGAGTTCTTTTTCTTCGACTATGATTCGATGAGCTGGTTCATGATGGACAGCCTTTGGCGCACCTTGACAGAGAATCTTGACGCCGAAAATATCTATTACACCATGGATGGCGGCCGGGAGCTGGTCTTAGAGAAAATGTCTCCTGCCAACGTATTCCCCGCTGATATCCCCTATATGGGCTCGGAATTCTACTACGCCCATGCCGATGTGCGGGGCGATGAGGAAAACCCTTATGCCCGCACCAGTGGCCTGTGGAGATTGGACGGGATGACAGACACTGCCAGCATCGAGATGGATGGCTTCGGCGGGTTTACCATGTATTATGCCAGCGGGTCGGTGGAAGCGGTCGGCTATCTTGAATGTACCGATGAATACGGAAACGGCGACTATCGCTATGATTGTTATACTGCGGAGGGTGAGCTGATCGCCAGCTTCTACTTCGATTCGGACACTCAGCTCCATATCGGGAACGAGGATGAAACGGTCTACCTGTTGGACGCGCAGACGGCCTACCAGGGCTTCCCGCAGGCGGCCTATCAGGGATTCTGGGAGTATCCCGAAGGAAAAATTCTTGAGATCAATGGCGATGAATGGAATCTCTATGCGGACGATGGCATTACTCTGCTCGCACAGGGGCCGGTGGAATATACGGAGGACGCTGCC
>CAJMLQ010000069.1 GCA_905214265.1 uncultured bacterium | reverse complement strand
CTTACAGTCAGAGTATAGCATATCCTGTTAATCTTTGTCAAATAAAATCCCGCCCAGGTGCCACCAACACCAGAGCGGGAACCCAAATCAAATGGAGGCCCATATGAAATTAGCCGCTGTATATATGCGCATGTCTACAGACAAGCAGGAATATTCTATAGATTCTCAGTGGCGGCTTCTATCAGACTGGGCCTCCAGAAATGATTATCAAATCATCAAGCGATATCAAGACGCCGGAATCAGTGCAATGGAAAGCAAACTGGATAAGCGGACCGATTTTTTGAAGATGATAGAAGACAGTGAACAATCCGAGTGGAGAACGGTACTCATTTACGACAGTAGCCGCTTTTCCCGGTCCTTGAAAGACAGCATCGTATATAAGTCTATCTTAAAGCAAAACGGCGTACAACTAATCAGTATCACCGAGCCAGTACTGGACGAAGATGTTTCTCTTATGGTCGATGCTCTCAACGGCGCTACCAACGAATTGTATATCCGTAAGCTTTCCAAAAATGTCAAACGCGGATTGGAGCAAAAAGCTCTTCGCGGCGAAATAATAAGCCAAGTTCCATATGGTTATCGTCGCTCCGCTGATAAAAAGAAGATCGAGAGCATTCCTGAAGAAGCTAATATCGTAACGTATATCTATGATCAGTATATAGCCGGGAAATCCTCCTATATTCTCGCTATGGAGTTAAGCCGTGCAGGAGTCAAAACGCATAACGGAAATCTGTTCGATACAAGGCAAGTCAATCGAATTTTAACAAACCCGGTTTACTACGGAACAGTCGTATCAAGAGTGAACGGAAAAGAATATCAAGTTGAAAATGCTCATCCCGGCATTGTTTCAAAAGAAAAATTTGAAGCCGCAAAAGCTGTAACTGAAAGTCGTGCCTCCCGCGTGGCTCCCAAAATCCGCCCCAAAGAAATACACAAGCACTGGCTGGCCGGGATTGTAAGATGCGGCAAGTGTGGAGGTTGCTATTACCGTAGAGCAAACAGTGGGCGCGGGAACCGTAGTCCGCAATTCCTCTGCATCAATTATATGCATGGGCAATGCTCCAGCCCTCCGGTTGTGGCAGAACATATTCTAGAGGACTTGTTCTTTAACGCGGCAAATGTTTTTTTAGAAACGGAAGATGCTTATGCAGAGAAGCAGATCGTCCATGTCAAAAGCCCAGTTACAACTGATTTCGATGCTCTAATTGCTAAAGCAGAGAGAGCGTTAAAAAGAGCTCGTGAAGCATATCTTGCCGAAATTGATAGCCTGGAGGATTACAAATCGACTAAGATTCGCCTGGAAGCTGAGATTGAAGATTTGAAACAGCAAAAACAAAGGCAGGAGAATCCCGTTATCAATGTTCAAAAGGTTAAGGATAACGTTCGCGGCATGATCAAGATGTTGAAAGACCCTTCTGTTGAATTAATTGAGAAATGCAAAGTTTCTGAGCGAATCATTCGTAACGTAACCATTTATCCGGACCGGACTGTATCGGTCATTTTTTTCGATGCATAGTGATTCACATATAGCAGCAAAGCCAGCGCGGATGCGCAAATTCCGGCCAGAATGGGTTGCGCCACGAACAGGGATACTGGCAGCAGCAGCCGTTTGGATCGCAGCAAAGCCGGTAGGTAATCTCCTCCTGGCAGTTGCAATCGTAAACGGAAACATCCGGATCCCCATCGCAGCTGCCGTTGGGGCAGCCACCGCCGCAGGTTGGAGCGACCGCAGAGCCGCACCCGCATCCGGCCGCAGCCAGAGAGGCGGCTTCAGAAGCAGCTTCCGCTGAGGAAGTCGTTTCCTCTGGAACGGGAACCGGAACCACCGGTCTCCGAATGCCCCGGTTATAATTGTAGCTGGCGTCTAAAAAGGAAACGCCATGGTTGCTGGGCATAAAAATTCCTCCTTCCGCATATTGCAAAGCTATGAGCTCCGCTCTTCCATTGTATGACGCGCCGGCCCCTTGGGTGATAGCCAAAAACCGCACGCCTTTCGAAGAAGGCGTGCGGTTTTTTACTCATTCCGGTCCGCCGGATGCGGGCTTTCCGCCTGGAAAATGCACCGGGACGCCGTTGACCTCAACGCCGTCTTCCACGCGGATGAGAATGTATTTGGCGCCGTCGATGACCCGTGCTTCCACCAAGCTGCTGCATTCCGGTTTGACCTGGACGCTGACGCCAGCCGTGCTGATTGCAATCCGGCTCATATCCACCAAATTGCGCGGGCTGAGGTCCGCGTCCAGCCCGAACTCCTCCTCATATTTTCCGTCAAACGCCGCAACGCGGGACTCCGAAACGCCGCAGTCCTCCAAAATTCCCTTCACCGTGTCTTTGGACACCCGCAAAGGCTCCTCTTCCTTATTGGCCTTATGCTCCTCGACCATTTCCCGCAGCTGACCACCGACGCTTTGCACCACCTCATAGCTGCACTCCTCCGATAAAGTTTCTGCCAGGATCGATTGGAAAGTTTCCCGCTGTACTGCTGCTGGCATGGGAGGCTCGCTGCAAAATACCGCGTCAACAAACTCGGGGTGGTTCTCCGCCGTGTTCCGGGAATAGTAAAGGGCGTTGTAGATATTCGCACTGCGATCGTCGAAGGCCGGAAATAGAAAGCCCAGCTCCGGCGGCGCCACAAGCCAGTCAATCCCGCAGGTGCGGAATTCGTTGTCATATAAGTAATATCCGAGGGCGGGCTTTGTCGTCTTCACTGGACAGATTCCACATAATATGTAAGAAAATACCTCCGAAGACGCCTCCTCCTGCTTTTCACCGTCCTTGGAGCGGTAAGGCACGTCGTAAACATCGCGTACCAGAAGGATCAGATAATTTCCCTCCAGCGCCAGCGCCTGCGTCACCTTCTGGAAAAAGGCCTGCACAGCCTCCTCGTCCTCCAGGGCGGAATTCCGGAGCGCCATCAGCAGTCGATGCTCGTCGCTGTCCGCGACCTGCTGGGTCGTGAAGGAAATATCCATCAGATTTTTTCCCAAGACGCCGGAAAGAGTTTTTCGGAGGATGCCCAGCATTTTTTCCAGTTCCTCCTCCGGCATAATGGAAAATGGTTGCCGGAACTCGGAGACGATTTCCTTTTTTTCGTTGACGCAGCAGCCCCGTATGTAAGGAATGTTGTTTTTGTCCGGGCGGAAGCGGCGCCGAAGTTCGGCGATTTCTTTTTCGTTCATGATATGTTTTATCGTTCCTTTCAGCTGAGCGATTGAAGCTCCGCGTATTTTCCAGGCGTGACGCCCTCAATTTTCTTGAAAATGCGAATATAGGTCGTGGTGTTGTCAAATCCCACCAGACGGCAGATCTCGCTGATCGTTTGATCCTCCTTTTGTCCAAGCAGCTTTTTGGATTCCTCGATCCGGATCCGGCTGAGCTCAGGCTGGAATCCTCATAGTTTTCCCACAAATATTCCTGAATACGCCGGAACAAAACCGTGTTGTGGCTTTCCTTGCCTGCATTCACCTGTCCGCAGATCTCCTCAGCGAGCTGGATAAAGTAGCCCTGCACCTGGTTCATAGTCCCAGGCCGCCCACATGGGTGACGATCCGATCGGCGTTCAGTTTCTCTCTCCCCACATCCAATTCCAGCTGCTGCCGGAATCCGGATGCACTTGAGGCCCAGGGAAGATCCCCCTAACCCATGAGTCCTTAGGGTTATTATAGCATAAATATTCTATCTTTTCCACGCATAGAGGTGTCGGAAATCCGAGAATGTAAAAAAACCGGTTATCCATTTCTACAAAACAGCACCGCCGCCAAAAATTAATGGTTTGCTTTTCCATACGCCCTCCTGTATAATGAGGACAACAGCAAAAATTGGGTGAGTCTGAACAACAACGCCGCTGCCGCCCTCTGCAAAATTGCCGCCCGGCGCCCCAGCCTGAAGGAGTAAATTCACGAGGCGCTTTGCCAGGCCCTTTCAGATGGCTCCTATATCACCTCTGCGGAGCCGGACATCGCTGTCACAAGGCCGCAGCCAACATTTGGGGGTCGTCTGCTTCAGCCTTTCCTCCTTCCCTGCTGATTTTTAAGAACAAGAATTCCCCGAACGCTCTTTTACGGACGTCCGGGGAATTGTGCTTATTGGAACCGAAAATTTGCGCCGTCCCCACGGCAGATCCCGCTCTCCAAACATTCATATACCTGTTTTCTCAGCTCCTCGGGCAGCAGCGGGTCGCGGCCCAGATAAACCGGCGGGAGCGCAGCCTCCGGTACGGCCTCGTCAAAATCCCAGTACCGTGGAGGAGTTTTGACAAACTCCGGCTTGGGCCGGAACCAGGCCTCTTTTCCTGCCATACCCAGAGCGCCGTTCAGCCGCCGTTCCAATTCCGCCTGCAGCGGCCCGGCCTCCTGGGTCATGGCCAGTTCCACCACTTCCATGGCGCTGCGCAGGGATTTCAGCCGAATGGAGGGCAGCGGCTGTTCCAGGCCAAAAGGACTGCCGGGATAAAACAGCGCCTGCCCGCCTGACGCAGCCGGGCAGGTCAGGGGATCTGTGCCAAAGCCTGTGGTATTCCAGACCGTAAACCCTGTGGCCCCGGTCATCATGCAGCGCACCGGCCATACCCACAGGGACAAAAGCGGTTCGTCCAGGGCCTGAAGAACGCTGCCGTAAATCCAAAGGATATTTCCTTTCCGGCGCATGACCTCCACGCTTTCCGGGAACCAGGAAAACATGGCGTCCCCGGCCACCCACATGCCGCAGTAGTCGGAAAAGCGGTGGTCCAAATGGTTGCCGCAGTGGTTGCTGGAATCCATCCGGGAAACGAACTTCGCTCGGCTGTCCTCAAAGGTCCCGCGGATAATGTCATAATAGGTATCAACTACGTCCTGGTCGTGCTCGTACCAGATCTCGTCGATGGTATAGGGGAAAAACCAGTAGTCCTTTTTGTTGTTAAGCAGGATCTCGAAAACCGTCGCGTCCCAGCCCTTCTCCTCAAAGTGCCGCACAAATTCCCCAAGGATCCGGCGGTACCCGGTTCGATAGCCCTTCTTTCCCCACTTTTCATAATTGGCGGGCCAAGCTAGGCTGAAGGGCAGATAGGCGAACTCTACCGGATAAGTGCCACCACGGCAATCCGCAAAGGCACTTCCGTCAAAGTAAGGGCCAAAGTGGGCGTCAAAGGCCTCCCAGCTCTTGACGCGGATGTCCTTGCCCTCTCCTTCCAGTTCCGGCGCAAAGCTTTCCGGCATGGCCCCGGAGTGGCGGTAGGGAAGGTTGTGGTACACGCCCTTATGTTCCCGGGACATCCGATAGAACCCCTGCTCCACCGCCAGGTAGCTGCCGTCCCGATAACGCTCCGGGTTGTCCCGGAGAGAGTCAAAGGAATCGGAAAGGGAGTCGGCGTAGTTGTTAAAATCCGCAGTGATCTTGTTTCGCACCGGTACCGTACAGGCGCTGACCCGACAGGAAATGCAGAAAACCTGCTCCTGTCCCCCGCTGCGGACAGTCAGAGTCCCGGCGTAGTCCCCGGCGGGCTGTTCCGGCGGGACCCACAGCTCCACCCAGATCGCGCCCGCCCGCTGATCCGCCAGGCGTTCCCGGTCCAGCGGAACTGCAAAGGCCAGCGGCCCATTAAAAGGAAGCAGCAGATCGGGCACCAGTTTCCCGTGAAGCCGGTGGAACCACTGGGTGTAAAACCGGACGTTTTCCGCCGAAATCTCTCCGGCAGGGCCGGTCAGGGGCGACCAGAGCAGTTCCAGCCCCGAAATTTTCCCCGACGCGGGAGCCGCCGCCAGTTGAAAACAAGCGTGGGCGTTCCGGGCGGCATGGAGAACGATCCCGTCGAAATGCCGCTGCTCTTCCGGCGCGGGGACAGTCTTAATAAAGCTCCCATCCCGACCGTCAATGCGCAGACAGTCGCTGAAAAGCCAAAATTCCTTCTGATCCATAACGGTCTCCTTATATATCGACCCTGGGCCGGGCCCCGGCCAGCAGTTCCAGCACGCCCACGATCTCTCCATCGCTGTTCCGAACGGGATAATAGTGAGATGTGCAGCTATCTGAACGATATGCCGTCACGCTGGATTCTCCGCCGAAGGCTCGCCGCACCGCATCGGATACCGGACAGGGCCGGTATCCTTCCAAGGGCAGGGCCATCCCCGCCGCCACCGGAACTGCAATCTCCGCATTGTCCGGGCGGAGCTGCCACAGAACCGCCGTCAGTCCTAGGTTTGGATTTATCCGCTCCAGCTTCAAGAGCACGATCTTGCACACGTTAAAGTTGTCAAAGTCATAGTCCGGATGACCGTACCGATCCAGCAGGATGTCCTCCAGACAGTCCCCGTCCAGAAACATCAGGCCAATTTTCGCCACGCTGTCAATATCAAGATCCAGATAAGACGCCATGCTCTCTCCCCCTTTATTCCCGCTCCCGCAGTATCAGGAGCCACCCGACGCCTGCCGGAACTGGGATGGACTGATCCAGTGTAAAATCCTGCCCCTGCTGGAAGCCCGGAATTTCCGGCGTTTCCAGGATCGTCCGCTCCGGATCAAAGCCCAAGGCTGCGTAATCCGGCAGGAGCCGCACCAGGTTCTCCTTCTCCGACCAGCTTCCCAGCGCGATCAGGCACTGATGAGGCAACCGGTAAACAGTGGCCTTCACCGCATCGCCGCAGTCCGTCTTTACCGGACAGGCCGGATTCCAATATCCCAGCATCACCGCGTCAGCCATGCCGAATTCCTTCCAGAACGCCCACAGCCCGGAGGGATCCTTGGCGTTGGGAAGGCGGTTGGTCATGCCGAACACCATACCCCGCCAGATGTTTCCGCCGTCCTGAAGCATCTCGCCAATCATGCCGAAGGGGATGCCGCTCATCTCAACAAGCCACCCATCCGGCGAAATGCTGTAATCAAAGCCTTCGCCGAACCAGAGACGGTCAATAAAGGCGAAATTGTCGATGTACAGGTTCATGCTGTTGCCCCAGCCGGCCAGCTGGCTGTCATCCACCGTGTTATTGCGGAAATAGTTCCAGGAATGCAGGTCGATGGTGCACCGAGGGTGATCCCGGTCGAGGATCTTTCGAATTCACTTCATAATGCTGCGGTCAAAAGCCACATCATCAAAATAAAGCCCGTCGATCCCGGTGTTTTCCAGCAGCCACCGCAGCCCCTCCAGGAAGTAATTGTTGAACCGGGACATCGGCGCGGTAACTACCGACGCCTCTATCTCATCCTGATAACTGCCGTGGTTGATTTTCTGCCGCCACGCCATCATAAAGTCCTTCCCCAGCATCCGTTCCAGCCACTCATCCGCATAGGGGAGGCTACCCTGAAAGCTGGTTCCCACCTCCCAGGCGGTGGGGAAAACTTCCTCATTAAGGCTCTTCAGCGACCAGAACTCGGTCATGTGCACCGTCATTTCCTTAACGGTGTAGTACAGTTTTGCCCGGATGCCGTTTTCGTGGCACCGGTCCACAAAATCCGTGAGCTTTTCCGTTTCGTAAAAGAGATAGTTGATGTAGGGGTTCTGCTCGTGAGCGTGGTGGATGTTGATGATGTTGGCTCCCTTTTCCGATACCTCCCGCAGGTCCTCCGGAACGGCATGATAGTAGTGATCCAGCCAATGTTCCCGTTTGTCCACCGGCTTCACCGGCGTTACGGCCAGGTCAAAGGCGAAGGTGACGCTTTCTCCGGCGGAAAAGCTGCGGGGCCTGTATAGGCCTCCACCTTTACACTTCCGGATTCCTCCCGGACCCGGACGCCGCCTTTGCCGTCATTATCCCAGCAGACCGAAAGCACCAGCGGATGGTAATGATAGTAGATGAGCATATGGGGCTTCTGGTAATGCAGGTCCTTCAACCGAAGCATCAAACTGGCATTCACATCTCCCATCCAGAGGGTGTCTTGATTCAGGGAAACGTCCCACTTCCAGTCAAGTTCCCCGCTCCGAAGACCGCCGCGCTGCTCCAGCCCCATCCAGTAAACCGCCGTATCCGGACAATAGGGAATCTCCAGCGTCAGCCCTTCCGTCTGGCTCTCCTCCCGGGCGGTAACGGTGATCTGATACTCCTGATAACCATCGTACTCCATAGAACCGTGGCAGCAATAGGAAAGCCCGCCGAACTCCCAGACGGACTCCCAGCGCATAACGCCGTCCTCCTCGCAGGTGAAGCGCAGCGCGTTCTCCGTCTTGACGCATCCGCCTTTCTCGCCGAAGGTGATTCCCCCTGCCAGAACGGGCCGCCCTTGCCGGAGAACCGTCTCCATATTGGCTGCGATCCGGCTTTCCAACTGAGCCGGCAGACCCGTTTCCGCCAATGTCACCTGATTGGCCAGGCCGCGCAGGCGGTTATCCTTCCTCTGAGGCGGAATATACGGCGCGGTAATGCCGTCGTCAATGGCAATCACAGAATCCAGCCACCGCAGCCGGGAATGCCGCCAGGGTTCGTTGTCGCCCCGGTCCTCCAAAACCTCGCCGTCCACCTCGACGCAGATGCTGACGGAAACCGTGCCTGCGCCCGGTATTTCCAGAAACAGGTTTCCGGAAAACTCGCCGCGGAAATCCGCAGAAAAATCTACGCCGAACCAAAGGGGCTGCACTCGACCGTTTTCCAGCGTCACTTTCTTGGACATTGCCTGCCCGAAGCAGTCTGTCCCGGAGAGATTGAAGCAGTGCGGCTCCGGGCTGTCACCTTCCCAGCGGAAGGCCAGCGGCCCAGCATTTTCCGGCCCCTCCCGGAACAGCGCCACCTGAAAGGCGTAATATTCCCCCGGCCGGGCTGTTCCGCAAAAATTTCAGGGCTCCTCCCGGGCAAGCCATCGGACCGGAAACCGGAAGGTATCGTGTATCGGATTTTTCCGATCCTCCGCTACTGCCAGCACGCCGTTTTGTCCATGATGAACCCAATATTTCTCCTGCTGCGCCGTAGTCATCATCTCTTCCGTTTCCAGCCGCCGGAAAAGTTCCCGCTCTTGTTTCATATCATACGCCATGCAATCCGCATCCTTTCTCACAAACCCGCCAGGAAAGAAAACCGTTTTCCTGAAGGAATCCAAAATAATCCCGCAGAAGTGAAAACTGTTCGCGCGCTTCTTCATCCTGCATTCGCTTTTGCTCCCAGGCGGACAGCACGGCGATCTGCCGTCTAATTGTCCGCCGCTTCCGGGAAGCAGCCCACCACTTAACACACAACGCTCCGAAACCGGGAACCAAAGTTTTGGAGCGGGTACTTTTTTGTTTATTTTGCACATTGCAGTTAAAAAACTGGAGCAAATGTTAAGCTTCGGACGTTTTCAGGAAAGACGCCGGATGATAAAATACAGATATCGGAGACATTTCCAAACGTAAGGAGTTGAGAATATGCCAACTGGAAAAGTGGCTGCATCTGCCGGACGGCCGACGGAAAAACCCCGTTCCAAGTCCAGGAGCGCGGTTCTCTGGCGAACCATCAAGAGCTACAAATACTTTTATCTGATGCTGCTTCCCGTCCTCGCCTGGTACATCATTTTCTGCTATGGACCGATGTACGGCGTCATCACGGCTTTCCAGGATTACAGCATGTCCCGCGGCGTTTTCCGCAGTCCCTTTGTCGGGCTGCAACACTTCCGCACCCTGTTTGACGATACGCTGTTCTGGCGGGCCTTTCGCAACAGCGCCATCCTGGCGGTTTACCGGATCATTTTCGAATTTCCGATTCCCATCATTCTTTCCATCCTCATCAACGAACTCCGCTCTCCCCTAGTGAGAAAATTTACCCAGACACTTCTCTATCTTCCCCATTTTCTCTCCTGGGTCATTGTCGCTTCGATCATCGTCACCTTCGTCAATCCAGACACCGGTCTTTTGGCTGCTTTTGCCAGGCTTTTCGGCTCCGAAATGCCGCCGAATCTCATTACCGCCAAAACCTTTCGCGGCCTTTTGGTTATTACCAATATCTGAAAGGAGGCCGGCTGGGGCATGATCATCTACCTAGCCTCCATGTCCAGTGTTGACGCGAACCTCTATGAGGCCGCCTATGTGGACGGCGCCAACCGCTTCCAGCGGACCTGGCACATCACCCTTCCTGCCCTCCGCAGCGTCATCGCCATTCAGATGATCCTGCTGGCCGGCAGCGTCCTGCGCTCCGGATTCGACCAGGTCTTCAACCTCAGCAATCCTCTGGTCATGGAGACCGGCGACATCATCGACACCTATGTTTACCGTGTCGTCACCAAAAACAATCAGTTTAGCTACGCTTCCGCTATCGGGCTGTTTAATTCCCTAATCTGCACCGCCATGCTCCTGCTGGCCAACACCTTGTCCAAAAAGCTCAGCGACGAAAGCATTTACTGACGAAAGGAGGCGGGATTTATGGCAATCAAAAGCAAATTCAACGCCTTTGACGTGTTCAACATCGTCTTTATCGTTCTGGTGGGCCTGATCATTTTTATTCCCATGTGGTATATCTCTGTTATCTCCACTTCCACCTACAGTGCCTATATCAACGATCCCTTCCACCTGATTCCCACCAGCTTCACCCTTCAGGAGTATCAGCGTGCCCTGCTCAAATCCAAAGAAATGTTGACGTCCCTCTGGGCCAGCGTCCGGATCACTGTCACCGGCACCCTGATCAGCATGCTGCTCACCACTATTGGCGGCTATGCCCTCTCCAAGGAGGGACTCCCCGGAAGGAAGATTCTCTTCCGCATTTTCATCGTCACTATGTTTTTCAGCGGTGGTCTGGCACCTTCCTACATCCTCATCACCAAACTTCATATGACCAACACCATCTGGGCGTTGACCATTCCCGGCGCCATCAGCACCTACAACATGATCCTGATGAAAAACTTTTTCACTTCGATCCCCCCAGCTTGGAAGAGGCCGCGAAAATTGACGGTTACAATGATCTACAGATTCTTTTCCGCATCGTGCTCCCCCTTTCCAAACCTGTATTAGCCGCCATTTCCCTCTTTTACGCGGTGGGCTACTAGAACGATTACTTCTCCGCTGTTCTCGCCGCCTCTACGATGGCTGTCCTGGCCTCCGGCTGCGGCGATAACGGTTAAAACGGTGGAAAAACCTGCGGCGACGCCCCCGTGAAGATCCGCTGGTTCCAGGACTCCGGGGAATCGATCCAGACTCCGACCGGATCCTTTTCGTCTCCGAGCCCTATGGCTCCAATACTTTCGGCTACATTGCCCGCTCCTTCGTCAACTGCAGCTGCTGGGGCTACCACATCATTCCTAAGGCCTGCTCCAACCCGGAAAAGGTCTGGACTTCTTAGAGTGGTCCCTGACGGAAGAAGGCCGCACCATTACCGCTTACGGCATTGAAGGCATCCATTACACTACCGTTTCCGAGCAGGACGGTATCAAGGATTTCGACGTCAACAAAGAGGAAATGTCCAAAGACTGGAACACAGCAGACTACGGCTACGGCTATCCGCTGTCCTGGGGCGGCCCCAACTATTCCGGCGGGTACATCCCCATGAAGGAAAATGGCTATGATTTTGACGTTGCTTACCCCAAGCAGGAGCTTTGGAACATTCCCGACAACCTTGGCACTCCTTTTGGCAATCTGAAAGTCGTAAACGCCCAGTACGCGCAGGTCTTTCCCTTCCAGGTTTCCATTGACCAGTCCATCACCGTGGACCAGAAGCTGGTGGATATCGAGATCCAGGGGCGTACCAAAGCCATTGTAGAGCCCGCCGCAGACTTTGACGCCAACTGGGACGCCATGCTCGCGGACTGGATGGCAGCCGGCGGCAAGAAATTGATCGAACGCGGAAACGCCGCTTGGGAAAAACTCAAATAGCTCCATAAATGACAGCCGGGCCCCGTTTCCGCGGGGCCCATTTTTTCAAGATAAAGGAGGCCCCATGGAAACCTTATCCATTGAAACCATCCTCCGAATCGCCCTGAAATTCCTGGACGGGGACGACTTGGAGTACGTTCTATTGGACCGCAGCGGCCACACCGACTATGACTTCGCCCGTTTTTACCGGCTGAAGCGGACCTTAACAAAAATCGAAGAAATTTCCGAAGAGCTAGACGTCTCCGCCATTCTCTGGCAAGCCTATCCCACCAATCCCCAGGTAGGCGCACCTCTGGTGGCCGGAAATTCCTTGCCCTGCGAAGGCTGCAAGCGCCGCTACCTGAACGATTGCCTTCGCAGAACCCTGTCCAAAGGGGAAACCAACCGTCTGGACCGGGAAGGCGGCGTTTTTTCCTGCTATGCCCCCGTCCGGAACAGCGATGGCGACATTGTCGGCGCCCTGGAGTTTCTTGTCGGCAAAACTGAAAAGGTGGACGTCAGCTGCCGGGATATGTTTGTGGAACTCCGCCAAAAGGAGGATGACGAATGAAGCTGTACCTGCTTTCCGATTACTGCCGTATCGACGGCGAAACTGCGGATTTCGCCGAGAAGGAGTTCCGCGAAGGTTTTGAAAAATACGACACCGAAATTTTCCTGTTCAGCGCCCGGAACCAGATGGTTTTCTTCCAGCTGATAACCGAAATGGAATCCGGCGAGACCCTCACGGATTTTGGCATCTCCTTCACGCACCTTACCGGTCCCTCCGGCAGCATCCCGGCGGACTACGAGGTCTTTATCGAATGGTTTCACCGCATCGAAGGGGCTTTTATGCCGGATATGCTCCTGCCCTACAGCAAGTGCAGCCTGGACTTCCGGGTCCCCCTGGAGCCGGAGTACCACGCCGGGCAGAAGGCCGGTGCTCTCTGGATCGATCTTTTTGTCCCGGAGGCTGCACGGAAGGGCCGCTACGAGGGGACTCTCCGCGTCCGAGCCAATCAGACGGAAAAGGAGTTTGCCATCCGCCTGAAAGTCTACTCCTGCATGGTCCCCTATGAGAGCCGGATCATCGCCGACCTTAACAACTACGCCGACAATATCTCTCCCAGCTACCCCAGCCTAGCCATGGCAGCAGTGTTTGAGCGGATGGATCGCCGCGGAAAGGTGCTCAACGCCGCCTTCGCCGTCAGCGGCGCCTTTGTTTTTGGCGGTCAGCTGGCCTTTGTCTCTGCGGCAAAGGATACTATTATCCCTGCTTATGTGCTTTCGAAGCTGATCGGCGGCATAACAGCCGGAGTTTTGGCCCTGTGCCTTTGTCCCCGAATGGACCGTTCCAAGTGCAGCGCCATTCTCCGCAAAAATCAGTCCTGACAAAATCCCGGGGAGGTTTTACGAGACTTCCCGGGATTTCATCGTAGTTTCAAAAGGCGGGGGAACTTTTTAGAACTGCCGCTCCATTTCCCCTCGCAGCCGTTTGATAATCCGCTTCTCCAGGCGGGAAATATACGATTGGGAGATGCCGATCCGGTCGGCGACCTCCTTCTGCGTCTGCTCCGGCTGGCCGCTAAGCCCAAAGCGGAGCTGCATGATCAGCTTCTCCCGGCTGTCCAGGGACTCGATGCAGCGGTTCAGCACCGACCGTTCCGCCTCGTTCTCCATCTCCCGGTGGATGCTGTCCTCCTCCGTCCCCAGGATGTCTGACAGCAGCAGCTCATTTCCGTCCCAGTCCACGTTCAACGGCTCATCCAGAGACACCTCCTCCTTCTGCCGGCTGCTTTTCCGCAGATACATCAAAATCTCGTTTTCAATGCAGCGGGAGGCGTAGGTTGCCAGCTTGATGTTCTTTTCCGGCGAAAAGGTGTTGACCGCCTTGATCAGCCCGATGGTTCCGATGGAGATCAGGTCCTCGATGTTGATGCCCGTGCTTTCAAATTTCCGTGCGATGTATACTACCAGCCGCAGATTGTGGGTGATCAGCGTATTCCGCGCCGCACCCGGGTCGGTGGAAAGTTTCTCAAAGGCCCGGCGTTCCTCTTCCCGGCTGAGGGGCGGAGGAAGGGTCTGCGGACCGTTTATGTAATCGCATCGGGCCTGCCACCCGATTTTGCTCAGCAGCCATCCAGCAAACCGACTGAGCGCTCTTTTCCCTGCGTTAAACATGATTGCGTCCATTCCTTTCGGTTGAGCATAGGCGTTTCCTTTCCTGTCCGGCATTTGGAACGTCCGCCGCTGAAAATTCCATCGGACCCGACACCGCCTGATACTCCCCGTCCGACAGCCGCTGTCCCGCCAAGGCCAAAATGCAGGGTACCGCGTCGCTTCCCTCCGGCCGGAATGCGTCCGGTTCCAGGCCGCAGAGCATCCGCGTTCCCCCCACCGATTCACAGGGCAGAAACCGCAGCCGGGTCTCCCACCCGGTTCCGATGAGAGCCGCCGCCTTTTCCGGAGAAGCCAGAACCCCCAGAATCTCTGTGGGAACCATTCCCTCCAGCAGCTCCCTCTGGCAGAGGACCACCGGCAGCCCTCCCGGACCCCGCAGACGGTTTCCCGTGTCTAAAAACACGCTGCACGCCGTCTTTTTTCCGCCCAACTCGATTTCAGCCCGGTATACCAGCCTTTCCGGAACCCTTCGCTCCCGGAAAAAGACGAGCAGCCGGACCGCGCCATAGGCAAAAATGGTGGAAAGTGCCAGGGTCAGCGCTGGGATGTGATAATAGACCGTACCGTTACGGATGGTGAGCCGCGGGGGTGCGGCAATCAGCCAAAGGGCGATCATGCACCCCGCAAACAGAAAGTTGGCTCCGAAAAAGAACCCCATCCGCTTGCAGAACCGGCGCCACCCGCCGTATCCCCCTGCAATCCAGGTGATGGCCGCCGCCAGCCCCAGCTTTTCCAGAAGCAGTACCGGAAAGGGCAGTTCCGGCAACAGAATGGTCAGGGAGGCGACTCCCCCTGCCAGAGAGGCCAATCCCCTCCGCCAGGCGGGGCTCCGGCTTTCCGCCAGCCGCTCCGCAGCCAGGAGCAGGAACCAGGTGATGTAGAGATTCAGCGCGATCAGAACGTCCACATAGATCGTAACAATGAATCATCCCCCCTGTCCCGTGTCCGATACTACCATTATATCCGGGAAGGCTGGAAAAATATGTCGGTTTCCGGAAGCTGTTCCTCCCGAAATCCGGCGCTCCTTTTTGTCGGAAACCACCAGACAGGCTGACTTTTTCCGACAGATGTGCTATAATACTCTCAAGGCTTTTCCGACGCAAAACAGCGGCGGACACGCCGTCTTCCATCCTGTAACGAGGGTTCCGGCAAACGCAAAAGGCCGGACGGCAGCCTCTTACAGCCATCATCCAGCTATCTCCAGCATCGTTAATCTTCTTTTAAAACCCCAAATGGCCTTCTGGCCGGAAAGGCAGCACACCATGAAACGTAAACAGCGAAAAGCGGCCGCCGCCGTAATCGTCCTCCTGAATTTTCTCCTCGTTGGAGTCTGCGCGTGGGCAGTTTCCTCCCTGCTGCGCGGTCCCGCAGAATCTTCTGCTCCATCCTCGCCGGAACCGCCGGTTTCTACTCGCCCGGAG
>CAJMLQ010000068.1 GCA_905214265.1 uncultured bacterium | reverse complement strand
TCATGGCACCGCTGGCAGTAAGGTAGTACCACTTTCCGTCCGTGTCCAGAAGCCATCCGGTTTTCATGGCACCGCTGGCGGTAAGGTAGTACCATTTCCCGTCCGTGTCCAGAAGCCATCCGGTTTTCATGGCACCGCTGGCAGTAAGGTAGTACCACTTTCCGTCCGTGTCCAGAAGCCACCCGGTTTTCATAACGCCATTTGTTTGGAAATAATACCATTTTCCGGAAAGCTTCTTCCAGCCAGTACAGTTCTGACCGTTTTCATTCCGGAAGCGCCAGTTTCCGTTGGAGTCTTGGCTCCACCCGCTGTCGTCGGTGGGAGCAGGAACTTCCTGAAGGTCGGGTTTCTGCAGGGGCAGGATCGGGATAACAGGCTCCTCCTCGAGCGCCTCCTCCTCTTTGGAAACTTTAAGAGTCAGGACGATAGGCTCTGAAGCGGCATGGGACTGGAAGTCGTAGTCCTGCTGTTCCCAGAGGTACACCGTGTAAGTGCCTTCTCCTAGGGCGTAAGAAGGGGAGGAGGATGACAGGTTCTTCCAAAGGCCGCTGGTGGGGATGGAGATCGTCTGCTCATTGGCCGTAAGGGGAATTTCACCGTAGCCGCAGAGCCAGTTGTCCCGGTCTACAATTTTATAGACCGCCTTCCGATTTGTCGGGTTTTCGGACGTCAGGATCCGCAGGGAAAGGGAACCGCCAGGCTGGACGCTCCAGTCTCTTGAGTTCTCTCCGGCCAGAGAGAGGCTCAAAGAGGGATCTTTCACCGTCAGCTTGTAGTTGTATTCCTCATAAACGCCGTTTACCGTCTGAGTAAGCATGGGATTTCCATAGGTGTTTTGAACAATCTTGGAGGCAAAGACCACGTCGTTCGGATCCAACTTGAAGACCGGGACGGTGGCAATGGTGGCAGATGTGATCCCCGCGCCCCGTCCGCCGCTATCCGTATCGGGATGGGCGTTGCCGTAGGCAACAAAGCGCATGCCATTGGGGGTCGTTCGATTCGCAGGATTCAGCATGTAATGGTTCACGTTGCCTGTGCTGTTCCGGTAGGGAGCGCCGGGGCTAAACCAGAGATCCGCCCATTCCGTATAGGAGGAACCCTTGATTCTGGTATCGGGGTTGCCCAAGGAGGACCAGATCACAGCGGTTCCGCGAACTCCCGCATAATTCGCGTTGGAGGAAGCGTTTATCTTGTTATTGTGACTCTTTAGATACATCCGGGCTGTTCCGGCGTCCAAAAGCTGTCCGTCTTTCTGGAAGATTTTTACGTCGGTTACGCCCATGGAGGCTACTTCGGCCCCGGTGAAGCGGGCAGGTTCCAGGAAGTTCCCTTCTTCTGTAGAATTCAGATAGGCGCGGAGGGAGGATTGTTCCCACTGATTGGTGGAGCTGTCAAAAATGTGGTAATCCGTCACGTAGCGGCTGGTCAGTACCAGGTGATCTGCAGGGCTTTCGACGGAAAGGCCCTCCATCCCCTGGATGTCCCAGAGAATGGGGCAGGATTCCTCTTCCTTGGCAGTGGGGCTGATCGGGTGACGAGTCTGGCCGTAATAAACTGCGGAGGAAATATCAGCTAGGCTTTCGTAGCCGGAGCCCTCCACGTCAACGCGGTTGTTGGCATCCAGCGCGCCGTCCAGGGAATAGGCGCGTACATAATCTACGTAGACCCGGTCCACGACGCCATAGGTATCATTTATCCACTGAACCTTTTCCATATCCACCTTGGAACCGCCTCCGAACTCCGTGGTGATGCACATATAGAGCGGATTCTGGCAGATCTCCATCAGCTTGCCACCTGCTTCAGCGGCGTTCTTCATACTAGCTGCCCGGCGGCCGTCGATATAAATTACATAATCGTCCTTATTCCATTCGCAGGAAACGGTGTGGTAGGAATCGTAGAAGTCTGGAACCCGCTGGATAGAAACTGCGCTCTGCGCGCTGAAATGGTTGGTGCTGTGGATGCTGGGATAGAGATTGGGGAAAGCTTCAAAGATATCCAGTTCGCAGCCGAGCTTCCCGTTTTCGTCACTGCTGCTGTCGTAAGAGACGTTGTCGTTCAGAAGCCAGAAAGCCGCCCAGTAGCCCTGGGTGTAGGGAACCTTGAGACTGATCTCAAAGTAGCCATAGGTCTGGTTGAACAGCCCCTTGCTCCAGAGACCGGCACCGCCCAGGTAGTAGTCGGTGGGTAGACCACGCTTTGCCAGCTGCTCCGCTTTTTTTTCATCGACATCTTTGGATACATACTGTGTCAGGACTAGGCAGCCGTCCTTTACGCTCACCGCATCGTCCTGATAATACCCTTCTTTGGTCTGCCACTCCGGCATATAGTCCCATTTGGTAGGATCCAAGGCATCTCCGCTGAAATCGTCAAAAAATTTCAGGGTGTAGGAGTTGTCACCGATCTGGATGGATTCTGGCGGCGTGTAGCTGACCGGTTCGGGCTGCCCCACATAATCCGGGGTCCCAGGAACAACGAATACCGCTTCCACCTCCAGTTGGCAACAGCCGCTGGCACCACCTTGGGAGGCGGCTGTGATGACAGCGCTTCCACTGCTTTTGGCGGTAATAACACCATCTTTCGATACCTCTGCGACCGCAGGGGCAGATGATTCAAATCGGATGTCCCGGCTGGCCAGGAATGGCTCGACCCGGACGGAAAGCTGCTGGCTGTCTCCTTCTTTCAAGGTCAAATTTACGGGCTCCACGAAAATGGCGGTGGGGCTTGGGACGGCCTGTCCCTGATTCAGCTCCTTGCTGACGGTAAGCTGGCAGGCATTGACCGTCACCTGACCCAGGTACTTGGTCGTGACAGAGGGAGCCAGGTTACCCCAGTCGCTGCCGGCTGCGGCACGATCAATGGCCCAGTAGCTCCAGGCACCTTTGGAGTTGTAGGCAAAGACTTCCAGGCCAATGCGGTTGTCCGTTTCCGTAGGGCGGCCGGAATCGCTGTTGGAGGGACGCACCGCCACCTCATAGAGAAATCCGTCCTCCTTGGGAGTGACAACCGCGTAATTGTCAGTGATCTTGGCATCACCGGAGCCGTATTGCCCCTCGCTGATAACACCCTTGGCATTGATCCGGATATGCCGGTAATCGTCGGGGTTCTGGGCAATCTGAGTCGAACCGTAAACGGTGTCTGGATCCTCATTGAGGAAGATCTCCACGCAGTCCTGGTTCCAGAAGTTGCCGGCCGTAGTTTCCTCCAGGGAATAGGCCTTGACATCGTCCGTGTTGGAGGTGGTCACGTCAATAAGAAAATAGTAGACCCCATCTACCCGCACAAATTTGAATTTGGCGGTGAGCATCTCGCTGTGGCTGGAATAGGGCAGTGTCTCCCAAGAAATTTGCTCCCAGACGGAAGGATCCACTCGGGCTGTCTCCAGGTCGACAGCATTGGAAGCCGCCCAGCTTCCGTCCAGTCTTTTCACAGAGCTGCTGCTGGGAATGATCTCCTGAGCGTTGACCTCTGCTACCCCCATGTATTGGGTTGTGATGGAAGGCGCCCGGCTGCCCCATTCACTGCCGGCTGCAGCTCGATCGATGGCCCAGTAGTTCCACACACCCTTGGAGTTGTAGGCAAAGACTTCTAGACCGACTTTTCGACCTGGTTTGGCCAGTTCCTCCCGGTCGTAAAGGCGGGAGGTCAGCTTGATCTGGTAAAGGAAGCCGTCGTCGGTGGACTCCACCTTGGCAGCATTTTCGCTGACTTCCAGGATGCCGGAACCGTAGTTTCCCTCGCTGATAACGCCTTTGGCATTGACGCGAATATGGCGATAGGCCTCCGCGCCTGCGCCGATTTCAGCGGAACCGTAGACAGTGTCCGGATCCTCATTGAGGAAGATCTCCACGCAGTCCTGGTTCCAGAAGTTTCCTGCCGTGGTCTCCTCCGGGGAATAGGCCTTGAGGTCGTCGGTGTTGGCGGTATCCACATCCACCAACAGGTAGTAGGAGTTTCCTTCCCGAGCAATTTTGAACCGGGCGCTGAGGGTCTCTGGATCGCTGCTATAAGGGGCGTCGGTCCAGCTCAGCTCCTCCCACACGGCATCGGAGACAAAACCATCTCCGTCCAGCCCGTCCACAGTCGTGTACGCGCCCTGGCAGACCGCCGGTTCCATGCCGTTCTCGGCGGAAACTCCCGGGGCAAACTGGGCCAGCAGCATGGCCGCTGCAGCGGCCAGGGACGCTATTCGGTATGCTTTCCTTTTCATGTCGCTCCACCCTTTCTGAATGTCGACTGCGCAATTGAATTTTTCCGAAAAAGAGATTTGTCTGAATTTATTTTTTTGTTTCCGGAAATATTGTGCAGTTTAACAAATTCTTCCTCTATTAGGGTAACAGCCTTTTTGGGGGAAAGCAAGGAACGAAAAATATTGCGGCCCTCGCAATATTTTCCTGCAAAAATTGTGCGGTTTTTTGCAAAAATATCGTTCTATGCAGAGAATCCGCCGTTTTCCCGGGAAAACAGCGAATCCGGTCAGTTCTTCTTCTGGCTTCGGAAGGCACGGGGGCTTTCTCCGGTCTGTTCCTTAAAAACTCGGGAGAAATAGTTGGGATCGGAGAAGCCCACATTCAGAGAAATGTGGCTGACGGGGACCTCAGTGCGCAGTAGCAGCTTTTTTGCCTCCCGGATGCGGATGGAGATCAGATAGTCCGTCAGGGTGAGGCCGGTGCTTTTGCGGAAGCAGCGGGAGAGATAGGATGGGCTGACGTGGAGCGCGGAGCTGACCTGTTCCAGAGAGACCCGGTTCATAAAATTGGCGTCCATGTAGTCCTTTGCCAGCTCTGTCAGGTTCGGGGCACTTTCCGGGAGGAAAAACCTCTGCCGTCCGATCAATTCCTGAAAAGCCAGCCGGGCCAGATTCCCTGCCGCGGAAAGCTGGCGCCGCGTAGTGCGGGGAAGGGCGTCAAAAAGGGAGCGAAACTCCTCCTCTTCAGCGTGGAGCAAACGCAAATTTTGGTATACAGCCGGGAATTGTACGTCCGGTTCCACCACGCACTGTCCGATGAAAAGAAGGCCGATCAGCTGATCTTGTTGAAACAGGGGAGTAACATGCTCGCAAAGTCCCGCATGGCAGATGTTAAAGAAGGGCTGCCGGTACCGTCCGGCCAGTTCCCAGACCCCCTCTACGTCGCAGCGGATGCAGGCTTTTCGCCCGCCTGGCAAGGCACGTACCGCCTGACAAAATGGGCAATAATGCCCGGCATAGATCTGCTCTAGCTGTCCATAGTGGTAGGTGAAAAAGCGCCGGGAGTCGTATAGACAGACGCCCAGTCCCGTCGCTTCCTCCAGGGAGCGCATGAGTTCGTAAACATCGGTATGGTCGGCCAAAGAAATCCCTCCTTTTTCTTGTGGTCAAAATAATGCTAGTTTATGTCAAAGTGCTTTATGGATTTGTCATTCCCGGGGTGCTACAATACAGGCAGACCCAAAAGACAACGCGCGGATCGAAAATTACTGTACTTTGCAGGATTGGAGGGGAATTATGAGATATTTTGAAGTCTCCGGCGGCTGCACTTGGTGCGGGACCTGCTTGGAAGTCTGTCCGGCAGGGGCTGTCACACTTGGACAGCAGGGCGCAAAAATCCAGCTGGATCTTTGTCTGGGCTGCGGGCTGTGCGCCTCTAACTGCGCCTCGGAAGCCATCGTGGAAGTGTTAAAATGACCAAAAACTGACAGGAAAGGATGCGTTACTATGATTTTATATGAAAACGGAAAGATTTGCAACCCCCTGGAAAATATGGAGTCTTACGGCAGTTATGATGTCGTGGTAGTCGGAGGAGGAATGGCTGGTATCGGCGCGGCTCTGGCCTGTGGAAAGCGGGGCTGGAAAGTGCTGCTCATTGAAGCCCTCTCCGCACTAGGCGGCCTGGCCACGATGGGCCTGGTCAATATCCCATTGGATTTTGTCTCTGGTTTGGGTACTGAGATGTTCCGCGATCTGGAAGCGGAAAACGGCCTTTGGCACCGGAACTCTGATGTGGAGAAGCACAAACTGGTCCTGGACCGGATGCTGAAAAGGTACAATTGCGAGGTCCTTCTGGTGACCCAGGTGGTAGACTCCATCATGGAAGGAAATGTCATCTGCGGCGTTGTGATCCAGACCAAGCAGGGCCGTCGTGCTGTCTACGCTAAGGGCGTCATTGATTGCTCCGGCGATTCCGACGCCGCCTACTATGCCGGCGCAGAACTGCTCTGCGGCCGTCCCGGCGATGGCATGAGCCAGGCCTGTTCCTTGGAGTTCATTCTGGGCGGCGTGAACTGGGACGAATACGCTGCCTCCGATCTGAAGAAAAACGATCCCCGCTGGGTGGCAAAGATCCGGGAAGACCTAGCTTCCGGCAAACTGCCCTACGAGCCGGACAATCATCTCAACTGGATCACCCACGTCCCCGGCCGTCCTCAGCACTGCGGCATGGATGAGGTCAGTATCTGCTTCGCTCACTCCCGGCGCTGCTATCCTTCCGACAACCGCGACCTGACCCGGATGTACCTAGAGGGCCGGGAGCAGGCCAATATGCTGGCCTGCTACATTCGTGAGAACATTCCCGGCTTTGAGCATTCCTTTCTCACTGTCACCGCCCCGCTGTTAGGTGTCCGGGAAAGCCGGCGGATCCTAGGCGAATACGTTCTCACTGCCCGCGACCTAGCCACCCTTGCCAAGCATGACGACGTTGTCTGTATCTCCAACCACGGTTATGATATCCATAACTTTGAGGAGACCGGCAACGTCAAATGGGCGCCTATCGAGATCGACGGCGAGACCCGTTACGTCATCTGCAACGCCGGAGGCTTCGGTACCACCACCCGTCCTCCCCATGGTGCGCCGGTAGTCAATATCAAGGGCCAGAGCGTGGACCATGCCGAATTTGAGGCTGGCGGCTACTATGACATTCCGTATCGCTGCCTGGTCCCCATTCGGGTGGAGAACCTACTGGTTGCCGGCCGAAACCTTTCCTCCGACATCCACGCCCAGTCGGGTGCACGATTGGTTATGGCCTGCTTCACCATGGGAGAGGCAGCCGGGACGGCAATGTCCATCTGTCTGAAAAAAGGCCTGCCCCCCCGCCGGGTGGACCGGATAGAACTGCAGCGGGAGTTGGTGGCCAATCATGTGAACATCGGTCAGCAGATGCGTCGGATTCCCGGTCTGGAGCAGCAGGAGGGCGAGGTCGACAGCGATTACCGCAACGACGAGTTTGTAGCGGAGAGGCACGTGGCCGCCATCCAGAAGGACACACTTTCCTTCGTCTCCGGCGGGAAGGAATAATGCGGGAAGCCCCGTGGGAAATAGGAAAGGCGGTGGGAATTTTCCCACCGCCTTTCCTATCTCTCCTTTGCGCCTATTCAAAAGCCGCCGGGAGGATTCTCCCGGCGGCTTTCCCCTGAAGTCAAGACTGCAGGCTTACGCGTTGTCTTCAATGTATCGTACGATGTCGCCGACGGTTTTGATGTTTTCAACCTGGTCGTCCGGGATCTCCACATCAAACTCCTCTTCGAGGGACATGACAAGGTCAACAACGTCCAGAGAATCGGCTCCCAGGTCGTCGCTGATGGACGCTTCCATGGTCACCTTTTCTTCCTCGACATCCAGCTGTTCCACCAGAATGTCGCGAACCTTCTCAAATACCATGAGTCTTCTCCTCCTTACTCTAATCATTCTATTATAACACTTTGAGCGGTTATAACCGTCAGTCAGCGGGGATTTCTTGGAAATCCCCAATTTTTCTGAATTTATTATAGCGTGCTTCCAGTAAATTTGCAACACCTTTTTGCTGGAAAACCCGAAGAGTTTCCAAAATATAGTCAGCGATATTCTCCGCCATCAGTCTGGGGTCCGTATGAGCACCTCCGGGAGGCTCCGGAATAATGACGTCGCAGACGCCGAAGCGGACCAGATCCTCCGCCGTGATGTGCAGCCGCTCTGCGGCCTCCTTCTCCTTGGAGGCATCCTTCCAGAGGATGCTGGCGCAGCCCCGAGGGGAAATGACGCTGTACACCGCGTTCTGGAGCATCGCCAGGGAGTCACAGACTCCCAAGGCCAGCGCACCCCCGGAGCCGCCCTCCCCTAAGACGATGGAGACGACGGGGGTCCGCAGCCGGGAAAATTCCAGCAGGTTTCGTGCGATGGCCTCTCCTTGGCCCCGTTCTTCGGCCGCCACGCCGCAGAAGGCGCCGGGCGTGTCGATGAAGCAGATCACCGGGCGGTGGAATTTCTCCGCCTGCTTGGCAAGGCGCAGAGCCTTGCGGTAGCCCTCCGGATGGGGAGAGGCAAAGTTGGCGCGGCGGTTTTCCTCCAGATTCCGTCCCTTGACCTGGCCGATGACTGTGACGGGGATGCCGCTGATCTTGCCCACCCCGCCGATGATGGCTGGATCGTCGCCGAAGCAGCGGTCGCCGTGCATCTCATAGAATTCGTCGAAGATCATAGGGATGTAGTCGTTGATCGTGGGGCGGTTTTTGTGGCGGATCAGCTCGATCCGCTCCCAGGCTGTCAGTTGTTCACTCATGGCTTGGTTCCTCCGTGGCGCTGAGATGAAGCTTCAGAAGCTTGGAGATGGTCCGGCGCATGTTGACGCGGCTGACGATCATGTCCACGAAGCCGTGCTCCAGCAAAAATTCCGCCGACTGGAAATCGTCGGGGAGGCGCTGTTTGATAGTGCCCTCGATGACCCGCCTGCCCGCAAATCCGATGAGGACCTTGGGCTCCGCGATGATGATGTCGCCCAGCGACGCGAAGGAGGCCGTTACGCCGCCCGTGGTGGGGTCTGTGAGGACGGTGATATAAAGAAGTCCGGCGTCGGAATGGCGCGCCACAGCAGCCGAGGTTTTGGCCATCTGCATCAGGGAGAGGATTCCCTCCTGCATCCGGGCGCCGCCGGACGCGGCGAAGAGCACCACCGGGAGCCGCTTTTCCGTGGCACGTTCAAAGGCGCGGGTGATCTTCTCGCCCACCACTGAGCCCATGGAAGCCATCATAAACCGGGAGTCCATAACGGCGATCACGCATTTCCGGGTGCGGATGGTACACTCTCCGGTGACCACCGCGTCCTGAAGGCCGGTGTCGGCCTGGGCTTCCGCCAGTTTTTCCGGATACCCGTCGAAATCCATGGGATTTTTAGAGGCTAGCTCGGCGTCGTACTCGACGAAGCTGCCCTTGTCCACCGTGATTTCCAGGCGCTCCCGGGCCGAGATGCGGGAATGGTACGAGCAGGCGGAGCAGACCTTCAGCCCAGCCTTGTAGTCGTCCATGAACATGACATTCTGACAGCGCGGGCATTTGAACAGCAAATCGCTGGGCATGCTCGTCTTAACGGGGGTGGTGTTCGCGCTGTCGTAATCAAGCCGGGACTTAACCACCTTAAAGAGATCTTCCAGCATAACGTTCACCATGCCTTTCCAGCCGCGCCCAAGGGGATCCGTGCCGGCGCGGCGCTAATTTTCCATGCGGTCACCCGTTGGGGAACAGGTCCTTCCGCCGGTTGAGAAAACCGATGTCGTAGCGGGCCGCTTCCACATCGGCGTCTTTAATTAAGTTTAACTGAAAGTCGATGTTGGTGTCAACACCTTCGACGATAAATTCTGCCAAAGCCCACTTCATTTTCATCAGGGCCTCTTCCCGGGTCGGCGCATAGGCGATGAGCTTGGCGATCATGCTGTCGTAAAAGGGCGTAATCTCGCAGCCCTGATACACCGCGGAATCGATGCGGATGCCGGGCCCGCCGGGCATATGGAGGCTGACAATCCGTCCGGGACAAGGCCGGAAGCCCTGGGCGGGGTTTTCCGCGTTGATGCGGCACTCAATGGCGTGGCCGGACATTTTTATGTCTTCCTGGCGGAATGGGAGGGGAAGGCCGGCGGCGATGCGAATTTGGTTTTTGACCAGGTCAATGCCGGTGACCATCTCGGTAATGGGATGCTCCACCTGAATGCGGGTGTTCATCTCCATAAAGTAGAATTCCTTGCCCTCCAAGAGGAACTCGATGGTCCCTGCGCTGCGGTAACCGCAGGCTTTCGCCGCTCGGACGGCGGCGTCACCCATGGCCCGCCGGAGGGAGGGTGTCATCACCGGGCAGGGGCATTCCTCGATCATCTTCTGGTTGCGACGCTGGAGGGAGCAGTCCCGTTCCCCCAGGTGGACCGCATTGCCGAAGTTGTCGGCAATGACCTGGATCTCCACATGGCGGGGATCTACGATGAATTTTTCGATGTAGACGCCGTCATCGCCGAAAAAGCTGGACGCCTCCTGTTTGGCGGCCGTGATGGCGGCCGCCAGCTGAGATTCGGAGTCCACCCGGCGGATGCCCCGGCCGCCGCCGCCGGCTGACGCCTTCACCATAATGGGATACCCGATCTGGTTGGCGATATACCGCGCTTCCTCCAAAGATGTGACGACGCCGTCAGAGCCGGGAACCACCGGCACGCCAGCGGCTTTCATAACCGCCTTGGCCGCTGCTTTGTCCCCCATCTGCTCCATGGCGGAGGCGGAGGGGCCGATGAAAGTCACGCCGCACTTTTCGCACATCCGCGCGAAGCTGGCGTTCTCCGAAAGAAAGCCAAAGCCCGGGTGGATCGCTTCCGCGCCGGTAATTTCACAGGCGGCCAGGATGGCCTTGATGTTCAAATAGCTTTCCGCCGTCCGGGCAGGGCCGATACAGACCGCCTCGTCAGCCAGCTGGGCGTGAAGGGCGGAGCGGTCCGCCTCGGAAAAGACGGCAACGGTAGCGATGCCCAGTTCGCGGCAGGCGCGGATGATCCGCACCGCGATTTCCCCGCGGTTGGCGATGAGAACCTTATGAAACATGGGTCACTCCCCCAAAGCCGAGGAAAATTCGGCGGTGACGATGCGTTTGCCGTTCACGGTAGCGGTGCCCTTGCAGAAGCTGATACCGTGGACGGTCTTGGTGACCTCCACCTCCAGCGTCAGGGTGTCGCCGGGGACCGCCTTGCCGCGGAAGCGGGCCTTGTCGATGCCGGCGAAGAAGGCGATTTTCCCGCGGTTTTCCGGCAGGGAGAGGGCGCAGACCGCTCCCGTCTGCGCCAGCATTTCAATGGTGAGGACACCGGGCTGCACCGGCTCCTGGGGGAAGTGCCCCCGGAACCAGAACTCGTCGGGCTTCAGGTATTTTTTCCCTACGGCGCGGACGCCGGGCTCCAGCTCGATGATCTCGTCAATGAGCAGAAACGGGTCCCGGTGAGGAATGATTTCTTTGATTTGCTCCAGAGTCAGAATCGGCATGGGACTACCCCTTTCTTATTCGATGACCAGGACCGGCTGCCCGTACTCGACCATCTGGCCGTTCTGCGCCAGGATCTCCCGGACGGTTCCGGTGTATTCGCTTTGGATCTCGTTCATCAACTTCATGGACTCCACGATGAACAGGACATCGCCTTTTTTCACCTGCTGGCCCACGGCGACGAAATCCGCCTTGTCCGGCGCGGGTTTGGCGTAGTAAGTACCTACCAGCGGGGATTTGACCACGTTGCCAGAGAGTTCCGCGTCGGCGGAGGGCGCGGCGGATTCCGTACGAGGTGCCGGACGAGCGGCGGGTTCCGCAACGGCGGTCTGCTCCGCCTGGAGGATCAGCGAGAAGTCCCCTTCGGCGAGTTTTAAGGTGGTCAGCCCGGTACGGGCCATTTTTTCCATCAGTTCCTTGATCTCGGAAACAGTGAGTTTCATTTCAGACATCGGCAGCTTCCTTTCTGCGGAATCAGTCTTGATACTTTTTCAGGCACAGGGCGGCGTTGTGTCCGCCGAAGCCCAGCGAGTTGGACAGAGCGGCGGAAATTGCCTGCTTCCGGGCAGCGTTGGGCACGATGTCCAGGTCGCAGTCCTCATCTGGGATCCGGTATCCTACGGTGGGGGGGATGATCCCGTCCCGCAGGGCCAGAGCGGTAAGAATCGCCTCTACGGCTCCGGCGGCGCCCAGCATATGGCCGGTCATGGACTTGGTAGAGGAGACGGCAACGGTTTTGGCGGCATCGCCCAGGGCCTTTTTGATGGCGATGGTTTCGTAGCGTTCGTTGACCGGGGTGGAGGTGCCGTGGGCGTTGATGTAGTCCACTTCTGCGGCGGTGAGCCCAGCCTCCTCAAAGGCGAGCTGCATGGCTTTGGCCGCGGCCTCTCCGTCGGGGGAGGGGCTGGTGATGTGGTAGGCGTCGCCGGTAGCGCCGTAGCCCGCGATCTCCGCGTAAATCTTCGCACCCCGGGCCTTGGCGTGCTCCAGTTCCTCAAGGATGAGGATTCCGGCGCCTTCGCCCATGACGAAGCCGTCCCGCTCCTTGTCAAAGGGGATGGAGGCGCGGTCCGGGTCCTGGGATCGGGAAAGGGCGCCCATGTTGTTGAAGCCGGCCATGGCAAATTTTGTGACAGTGGCCTCTGCGCCGCCGGCGACGCAGGCGTCCAGATAGCCGTTTTTGATTTGACGGAAGGCTTCGCCTACCGCATGGGCGGAGGAAGCGCAGGCTGTGACCGGCGCGAAATTGACCCCCTTGAAGCCAGTGCGGATGGAGATGTTCCCGGCGGCCATGTTGCTGATCATCATGGGGATGAAGAAGACGGAGACCCGCTTGGCTCCCTTCTCCAGAAATTTCTGATGCTCCTCCTCGAAGGTCTGCATCCCCCCGATGCCGCTGCCCACGATGACGCCGACACGGTAGGGGTCCAGATCCCTGAGGTCGGAACCGCAGTCCCGCAGGGCCTCATCAGCTGCATACAGGGCGAATTGGCAGTAGGGGTCGGTCCGGCGCTGCTCCTTTTTGTCGATTACCGCAGAAGGGTCAAAGTCTTTGACGAAAGCGGCCACGGAAACGCCGATGTCCTCCGTGTCAAAGCGGTCGATTTTGGAAAAGCCATGGCGGCCGGCGCAGATGCTCTCCCAGGTGGAGGGCGCGTCGCCGCCCACAGGAGTGATGGCGCCGATTCCGGTAATGACGACTCGTCTCATGCTGTGTTTCTCCTTTGATCACATCGACAGGCAGCCGGAAACCTCCAGCACCTGTCCCGAAATATAAGCGGCGCGATCGGAGGCCAGGAACGCTACGGCGTTGGCCACATCCTCCGGCAGGCCCAGCCGCTGAAGGGCGATCTGCTTCAGGATCTCCGCCTTGTACTCCTCGCCCAGGACCTCGGTCATGGGGGTCTGGATGAAGCCAGGAGCCACCGCGTTGACGGTGATGCCCCGCTTGCCCAGTTCCTTGGCGCCGGTCTTGGTCATGCCGATGATCCCGGCCTTGGAGGCAGAGTAGTTCATCTGGCCCGCGTTGCCGTAAAGCCCGGCCACCGAGGTGATGTTGATGATGCGGCCGGAACGCTGGCGGATCATGATCTTGCCCACATGGCGCATCATGTTGAAGACGGATTTGTAGTTGACCCGGGTGACCACGTCGAACTGGTCCTCGCTCATCTGAGCCAGAAGCCCGTCCCAGGTGATGCCCGCGTTGTTGACTAGGACGTCAATGGAGCCGAAGCGTTCCTTGACCGCCTTGGCCATGGCCTCACAGGCGTTAAAATCGGACACGTCGCAGAGAAAGCACTCCGCCTCCACGCCCTGGGCGCGACAGGCCTCTGCTACCTGATTGCCGCCGTTTTCGCGCTCTTTTTCGCCCAGGCAGTTGATGGCAATATTAAAGCCGTCGGCGGCCAAGGTCTTGGCCATGCAGGCCCCCAGGCCCTGGGACGCGCCGGTGATCAGTGCGGTTTTCGCCATAGTTTCAGACAACCTTTCTTATGGGATTGGAACCTTATTTCAGAAGGCTCAGCCGGGATTTCATAATTTCTTCGCCCTGGGAGAAAATATCTTCCAGGATCTTTTGACAGGGACGGGTCTCCTTGACCAGGCCGGCAATCTGGCCGCACATAAAGCTGCCGTTTTCCTTGTCGCCGTCCTGAACGGCCCGGCGGAGGGAGCCCACCGTCAGCTCCTCGATCTCTTCAAAGGTCGCGCCTGCCCGTTCCCGCTCATTGACCCGTCGGGTGTAGCGGGTCTTGATCTGGCGGCAGGGCGCGCCGCCGCAGATCTCGCCGGTGATGGCGGTATCGGTGTCCTTGGCCCCCAGAACCAGCTCCTTGTAAGTGGGGTGGATGCGGCACTCCTCAGAAGCCAGGAACACCGTCCCCATCTGGATGCCCTCCGCGCCGAGCATCATAGCCGCCGCCAGTCCCCGGCCGTCGGCGATGCCGCCTGCGGCCAGCACCGGGATGGAGACCGCGTCCACTACCTGGGGAACCAGGCACATGGTGGTGATAGAGCCGATGTGCCCGCCGGACTCGCAGCCCTCGGCGATGACGCCGTCGGCTCCGGCCCGTTCCATCCGCTTGGCCAGCGCGACGGAGGGAACCACCGGGAACACCTTGATCCCCGCCGATTTCCACGCCTCCATGTACTTGCCGGGGTTGCCAGCGCCGGTGGTGACGACTTTGACTCCTTCTTCCACCACGATCCGCGCCAGATCGTCGGCGTTGGGGCTCATGAGCATGATGTTGACGCCGAAGGGCTTGTAGGTCAACTCCTTGGCCTTGCGGATCTCCTCCCGGATCACCTCGCCGGGAGCGTTGCCGCCGGCGATGAGGCCGATGCCGCCCGCGTTGGAGACAGCCGCCGCCAGATTGGATTCGGCGACCCAGGCCATACCGCCCTGAAAGGCAGGATACCGGATGCCCAGCATCTCGGTCAATCTTGTTTTGATCATAAAGCTCATCCTTTCCAAAAGGCTTAATATTCAAAAACCGCGCCGCCGTACACCAGCCCCGCGCCGAACCCGACGGTGCAGAGCTTCTGCCCCCGGCGGATCCGTCCGTCTCGGACCGCCTGATCCAGGGCAACGGGGATGCACGCCGAAGAGGTGTTGGCGGATTCGGCGATGTTGCAGATGAATTTTTCCATGGGCAGTTTCAGCGCGGACACCGCCGTCTGGATGATGCGCAGATTCGCTTGGTGGGGGATGATCCAGTCCAGCTCCTCCGGCTGGATCCCAGCCTTTTCGCAGGCCTTTCGAACGGCTAGAGGCATGACGGTAACGGCGAATTTGTACACCGGCTGACCGGCCATATAGAGCATCCCGGGCTTGCTGGGCGCAAATCCGTCGCAGTCTGCCGTTTTGCGTTGGTTTTGGAGAAAAGGATTGGGATTGTCCGGCTTCCGGGCGAAAAGGGTGCATGCGCCGGTGCCGTCCGCACCCAGAGCGGAGAAAAAGGGCGTCTCTCCTGCCTCCAGAACCACCGCACCGGCTCCGTCGCCGAAAAGGACACAGGTTGACCGGTCGGTGAAGTCCGTGATTTTGGAAAGGCTCTCCGCCGAGATCAAAAGGATCCGGCGGTAGCCGTGCTGCAGGTACATGTTGG
>CAJMLQ010000067.1 GCA_905214265.1 uncultured bacterium | reverse complement strand
GGCAAGGCCTATCCCGCCGAAGAAATCCACAAGAGCTGGGAGACTATTCTTCTCAATCAGTTCCACGACATCCTTCCCGGTTCCTCCATCCACGATGTTTATGAAGTGACCAAGGCCGAGTATGAGGACCTGACCGCTCGGGCCGAGGCCATTATCGGTGCGGACGTGCAGCTGTTGGCTGATGCCACCGGTGCAGAGGCGGGAAGTCTGGTCGTTTTCAATTCTCTGTCCTTCCCCCGCTCCGAGGTGGTGGACGTTCCCTTTGAAGCCGCTGCGCTTACCGACGGCACGTCCGTTTATCCGGTTCAGAAAACCCCGGACGGCGCGGTCTGCGCGATAGCGGGAATTCCTTCCAAGGGCTGGAAGGCGCTGCGCCCCGCCCCGGCAGCCGAAGCAGTTCCGACTCTTTCCGTCAGCAAACGCGGCATCGAAACGCCCTTTTACTCCATCGCCTTCAACGACGCGGGCTTCTTCACCTCCATCTTCGACAAGGAGGCCGGCCGGCAGCTGCTGAAGCCCGGCAAGCTGGGCAACGTCCTCCGGGCCTACGAAGACAAACCCATGAACTACGACAACTGGGATATCGACATCTACTACACGGAAAAATCCTGGCTCGTGGAGCAGGTGGAATCCATGGAGTGGGTGGAGACCGGTCCGGTCCGGGCAACTCTGCGTATCCGGCGGAAGTTTCTCCGGTCCACCATTGTTCAAAACATCCGGTTCTACGCCGGCGACCGGCGCATCGACTTTGAGACCTGGGTGGACTGGAAACAGCATCAGGTCCTGCTCAAGGCGGAATTTGACGTGGATATCAACGCCAATGAGGCGACCTATGACATTCAGTTCGGCAACATCACCCGTCCAACACACGCCAATACCTCGTGGGATACGGCCAAGTTCGAGGTCTGCGCCCACAAATGGGCGGATCTTTCCGAAGGCAGCTACGGCGTAGCACTTTTGAACGACTGCAAGTATGGATACGGTATTCGGGAGGGGCACATGACCCTGAGCCTGATCAAGTCCGGCGTCCACCCCAACCCTGTAGCCGACCAGGAGGAGCACACCTTTACCTACGCCCTGCTGCCCCATCCGGGACGCTGGCAGGAAGCGGCGGTGGCGGAAGAGGCCTACCGGCTCAATATCCCTGTCCGGACCGCCGTGGCATCCCAAAAAGGCGCGGGACTGCCCCAGAGCTTCCTGACCATCGACGGGAAGAACAGCGTCATCCTCGAAACCGTCAAGCAATCTGAGGACGGCAAAGCCACGGTGCTGCGGCTTTATGAATACAAAAATAGCCGCATACCTGTTACCATTTCCCTGGCGGAGCCTTTTGCGCGGGTAGAGGAATGCGATCTGCTGGAAAATCCCATCGCGCAGATTTCCATGGACAGCGGCAGCTTTTCCTTCGAAATTCATCCCTATGAGATCAAAACCTTCCGGGTATCCCGCGGCTGATCTCCAAAAAACTTCTACAAAAACGGCGCGGCCATATGGCCGCGCCGTTTTCAGATGACAGTTAAGCGGACTCCCCTGCCGCTCTCAAGCTTTCCGCCCGCCTCCAGGTGGCGCTTCGCGGCGCGCTGGAGGGAAGTGGTCTCCGGATACTCCGATGGATCACTGCACAGGCGCCCGAAGATGCGCTCTTCCGCCTGACGGGAATTGGGCTCGATTCCGTAAAGCCGGTATCCCGCCTGAAATTTCAGGATGTTGGAGTCTGCACGCAGCAGGCGCGGAAGCTCCGGGCAAAGCAGCCAGGATTCGCAGAGAAACACCGGGGAAAAGCCCCGGAAAAACTCGCCGGCCTGCCGGTAGGAATCCTGGACCGCGTCCGGGTCCAGGGGTCCGTCCTTAGGGATGTGGACGTCCAAAACCGGCTCGCCCTGCCAAATACGCCGTTCGGGCAGCAAAAGCTCCCGGGGCATGGCGCAGGGCTGGAACTGCAGCCGTCCCAGACGAAAGATCCGGAGCTGCGGATGCAGCCAGAGCCAGCAGTCCTCCCCCAGGCCGGCCTGTCCCGTCTCTTGGCGGTATTCCTCCGCCCAAATCGCGATATCCCGGAAGGTGTCATAATAGATCCTGTCCGGAATTCCTCTCCGGCAATAGGCGGGATAGCAGTCCATGGCCAGGTGCACAAACAGGTACAAAAACGCTTGTCCGGCATCCGCACGTTTCCGCACCTCCGCCGAAAACGCCTGATGATCGCGGGCAAACAGAGCGGCATATGCCTGATACTCCTCTTCCGCCATTGGAAATTCGGCCGCCAAATTCGCTGCTTCGGCGTTTAGGCCGATTGCAGCACAAAACTCATCCAATTTCACAGGGTTACTTTTTCCTCCTTTTGGAGCGATCCCATTCCGGGAAATCAGCAGAGTCTATATTCTCCGCCATGGAACCGCAGTCTTTTATAAGCTCCTATACTGATATCCTCAGTATAGGAGAAGAGCAGAAAATTGTCAACTCCGATCCGGCGGATTTCCGCCATAAAAAGTCTTTCTTTTCTAATTGTCCCTCAACGGATTTTATGGTACAATAATACCAAATCAAAGCTGGGAGGGAAGCGGATGCTGTCCTTTTACGAACAGAAGGAGGACCCATTTCTTTACGAGGAACGGGAGGATATGAACTTTCCCGCCCATCTGCACAAACAGGTGGAGCTGCTTTTTGTGCTGGAAGGGAAAATATTGGTACAATCCGGAGAAGAGGAAGGGCTGCTTACGGCGGGAGGCGTGCTCCTGGTATTCCCCAATGTTGTCCATAGTTACCGGACTCCCGCAAAAAGTCGGACCCATCTCTTCATCTTTGATCCCAACCTAACCGGAGACTATGCCCGGCTGTTTTACACCCACCGGCCGGATACGTCTTTTCTCGCAGGAGGCGTGCCAGAGGATGCCGTCCGGGTGATTGAGATTTTGGCGCGGGATGGCGCAGACATGGACCCCCGGCTGCGGAAGGGATATCTGCAGGTGGTAACCGGCCGCCTCTTTCCCCTTCTGGCGCTCCGGGAGTTGAAAAGCGACGGACGGGCTGGGCTGGTGGAACGCGCCCTGAGCGATCTCACCGCCCATTTCCGGGAGAAGGTTACGCTGGAGGATACCGCACGCCGGATTGGGGCGAGCAAATACCACTTAAGCCGTACCTTCTGCGAAAAGATTGGGGCCAGCTTTCCGGCCTATCTGAATATCCTGCGGATCGGATATGCCCGCGGACTTCTGGCGGGGACGGACCTGCCAATGGACGTCGTGGCAGCCGAATCCGGCTTTGAAAGCACGCGGACCTTTTACCGGGCTTTTCGGGAGCACTGCGGCGTCACACCCGGGGAATACCGCAAAACAGCGGCCGCATTTCCAGAAGGCGCGAAGCCCTCCTAAAAACGCGCGACGTTTCCTGGCATTTTTGCTTGTTTTTTCAATTTTTTCTTGCGCTTTTCCGGAAAATATGCGATACTAAAAGCATCTTAGCCGGGCACCCCGGCTGCACTTGGTCTTGGGAAAGGAAGTTTTCGTTATGAAAGGGTTTCGATCCGCCGCTTTTGCTGCAGCTCTGCTGTTTGCCGGCTCCCTATGGGGATGCGGCCTGTTCCCGGAAGAAGAGGAGGCACTGGCACCGCCCCTTGCCGCCCCTGCCGCCGTTACATACACCACGACCACGGTGGAGCGGGGCACCATCGTCGACAGCGTTACCGTCTCCGGTACCTTTGTCTCCACGCGCTCCTATGATCTATCCTTTGAAAAAAGGGCGGGATACTTAAGCGAAATCGCGGTCAAAGCCGGGGATGAAGTGACCGCAGGCCAATTCCTGGCCAGGTTGGATACCGATGCTTTGGAAAAAGAGCTGAAAAAGCAGGAGCTAATGGTAGAACGGGCGCAAATTGCCTTGAATGCCGCCAAAGCCGCGGAAAACGCTACCAAGAATTCCATCCGGCTGGCGGAGATCGACTATGAGCTGCAAAAGCTGCAGCTGGACGAGATCCGCAACGAGCTGAGCAAGCAGAGCATTTACGCGCCGGCGGACGGGGTCGTTTCCTATCTCTCCAAACAAAGTGTCGGCGAATACATCGCTGCCCGCAGCACCTTTATCCGGATCGTGGATCCGGATCGCCTACAGATCGAGTGCACCGGCGACAAGATTTCCGACTTTCAGCTGGATCAGGAGGTCGTCGTGACCTACAACAAAAAAGAGTACGCGGGAAAGGTCGTCATGACTCCCGCCAGCGCGCCATATGAAATGCAGGCGGAGGGAAAATCCTTTGTACGCATCGAGGTCACGGATCCGCTTCCGGAGGAGGCACTTCTGGGGAAATCCGCCAGCATCGAGTTGATCCGCGAGAAAAAAGAGGACGTCATCGTCATTCCCCGCAACGTAGTGTCCATGTATTCCGGAGAATCCTACGTTCAAGTTCTGGAAAACGGGATTAAAAAGGAACGGATGATTGAAACTGGAATCAAAAACGTCACCTACATCGAAGTGGTCAGCGGCCTTGCGGAAGGCGAGGAAGTCATCATTAAATAAGGCGGGGGCTATGCCATGTTTCGATTTTCACTGCGTAAGATGCTGAAGAACCGCTGGCTCACCATCAGCCTTCTCATTGGCTATCTGATGGCGGTGGCCATCGTGGCCAGCATGCCGATCTACAGCCACGCCATCCTGGACCGGATGCTGCAGAAGGATCTGGAACAGGTCCAGACCCAGCGCCACGTCTATCCTGGGCGAATTTCAGCCGAGGCCAGCCTGAACGCCGGCGCAGCCGCGCAAAGCGTTAAATCCCGGGCCTTCCGGCAATATGACCAGATGTTGCATGAACAGATTCTGCCGGAAATCGGTCTACCGGTACAGGAGGACATCGTGTTCACCTCTGCTCAAAATTTGCGGATCGTCCGGGGTGGAACAGATTCAGAGGAAGTGCGCCAAGACTCGAAAAGCGGCGCGATCTCAGCATGTACCGGACTGTTCAGTCACATCACCCTGCTGGAGGGAAGCCTTCCGTCCGGCGAAATCCAAGACGGCGTGCTGGAAGCGGTTGTCAGCGAAGAGGCTGCGCAAAATCTGAACTGTGCCTTGGGAACCACTTATGACGTATATCGCTTCAGCCTGACCGGCGGCACTTCCGCCCTCCTTCCGGTGACGTCGGTCCGGATCACGGGCGTTTACACGGCGGCCGATCCCGGGGACTTATACTGGGTGATGCCTCTTTCCAATCTTTCCGACTCATTGATGCTGGATCCGGTGCTGTTCGAGTCGCTGTTTATCGAGGTAGAGGAGCCTCTTTTGAACGAAGCGGTTTGGGTCTGTGCCTTGGACTACACTGCCATGACGCCGGAAAACTGCGGGGATATTGCCGAAACAGTGGCCTATTACGGAGATTCCAAGGTGTTTGCGCCCCGCATGCGGACGTCTTTCGCCTCGATTCTGGAGGACTACGCTCTGCGGCGGCAGGAGTTGGGGGCGACCCTTTGGATCATTGAAGTCCCCATTCTGCTGATGCTGCTCTTTTACATTTTTATGGTCTCACGGCTGATTCTCAACTATGAAAAAAACGAGATCGCCGTGCTGCAGAGCCGCGGCGCCGCAAAGCGCCAGATCACCGGCGTCTATCTGTTCCAGGCGGTCTTTTTGTCGGCGGCAGCGCTGGTCGCCGGACCGTTTCTGAGCCTGCTTTTCTGCCGGCTCATCGGGGCCTCCAACGGCTTTATGGAATTTGTCAACCGCAAGGCGCTTCCGGTGATGCTGACGGTTCCCGCAGCCCAATACTCCTGCATCACGGCAGCGGTACTGGTGCTGACGATGCTGACGGCAGTGCTGTCCAACCGGGAGGGTTCCATTGTCTCCTTGAAACGAAAAAAATCTGGCCGGGGAGTTTCGCCGCTGTGGCAGAAGCTCTGCTTGGACCTGATTTGTCTGGGGATCTCCCTTTACGGGCTTTACAATTTCCAGAACCGACTGAAGATCATTCGGGAAACCGGAGCGTCTGCGGCAGATATCCCCATTGATTTTTTACTTTATGGGAGTTCCACTCTCTTCATTCTGGGCTCGACTCTCTTTTTCCTGCGGGTTTTTCCGTTGCTGATCCAGCTGATTTACTGGGCCGGGCGGCGCTTCTGGGGACCGGTGCTCTATCTGACACTTCTGAATATCTCCCGCTCGGCACGGCAAAACCAGATGATCTCCCTCTTTTTGATCTTTACGCTTTCCATGGGTGTTTTTAATGCGGTCACGGTCCGAACCCTCAACCGAAACGACGAGGACCGCATCCGCTACTCTGTAGGAGCCGATGTGACGCTCCAGGAAGAATGGCCCTCCACCGGAGGGGGTAGCGGAGACATGGGCGGCATGGGGATGCCGGCAAGCGCCGGGGCCAGCGACGAGCCGGTCTATTATACTGAGCCGCGGTTTACAAAATATGAGGAGATGGAGACCGCGTCCAGTGCGGCCCGGGTGCTGACGGTCAAGCAGACCTCTCTCACCGCCAACTCCCAGCGCATCAACGGGATAACCCTGATGGGAATCGTGCCAGATGAATTTGGCCGGACCTGCTGGTTTCGGAATGGACTTCTGCCCCATCACATCAACGAATATCTGAATCTTATGGCCAGCGACCCGCGGGCGCTGCTCCTCTCCAATCAGACAATGGAGGAAAACGGCCTGTCGGCGGGCGACACCGTCTATCTATCCATTGGGGACAACAAAGATACCGTACAGTGCGTGATCTATGCAGGAATCGATTATTTTCCCTCCTTTAATCCGGTGGGTGAAAAAAGCACCCCGATTTTGGCCGTGGCGAACCTGATCTATCTCCAACAGGAGACGAAGCTGGAGCCCTACCGGGTCTGGCTGAAAAAGGCCCCTGGGGTTACATCGGCGGAGATGTATGCCGAATTAGCGGAAATGGGGGTATCCATCTCCTCCCTGAGCGACGCCTCCGTACAGATCACCAATCTGAAAAACGATCCCATGACTCAGGGTATCAACGGCTTTTTCACCCTGTCCTTCCTAGTAACCATGCTCATCACTTTTGTGGGATTTTTCATCTACTGGATCCTGGCCATCAAGGGGCGGCTCCTGCAGTTCGGTATTCTGCGCTCCATGGGGCTTTCCCGGTTCTCTGTCATCCTAGTGCTGCTGTGGGAGCAGATTCTGGTTTCCGTGACGGCTATCCTGGCGGGACTGGGGCTGGGGTCTCTGACGGCGATGCTGTATGCGCCGATTCTGGAATGCAATGTGGACGCGGCAGAGCAGATGCTTCCCTTCCTGGTGGTGGCGTATCCGACGGACTACTGGCGGATCGTGGGGATCGTCGCCGTCATGATGGCAGTCGCCGCAGCGGTGCTGGGACGAATCGTTTACCGGCTGCGGGCCGGAGAAGCCCTGAAGCTGGGCGAAGATTGAGAAGGAGGCGGCTTTTATGGATACAAACAGCCAAGAATTGATCCGAGCGGAAGAGCTTGGCCGCACCTTCCCTTCGCCGGCTGGGCCGGTGCATGCCCTGCGGGGAGTCAGCCTCTCTATCCCAGCCCGGGGGCTCACGATTCTAAACGGAAAATCCGGCTCTGGCAAGACGACGCTCATCAATCTTTTGGGGGCACTGGACTATCCCACCGAAGGAAAGGTGTTTTTTGAGGGGCTAGAGCTTTCCGCCATGCGGGAACGGGCGCGGGATAAAATCCGTCGAACCCGGATTGGCTTCGTCTTCCAGTCTGTGGCGCTGATTTCCTCCATGACGGCACTGGAAAACGTGGAATTCGGGCTGCGGGTGGCGGGATGTCCGGCGGCAGGCCGCCGGGAACGGGCCCTGGAGTGTCTGGAACAGGTGGGCCTTTCCAAGCGGGCTCACCATCTGCCTCAGGAGATGTCCGGCGGTGAGCAGCAGCGGGTCGCCATTGCCCGGGCAATCGCCCACCGGCCCGCAGCGGTCTTTGCCGACGAGCCCACGGCTCAGCTGGACTCCACCATGGGACTCCAGGTCATTGCGGTGCTTAAAAAGCTCATAGAGACTCAGGGAACGACGGTGATCCTGACGACCCACGACCCGGATCTTCTGGAGATTGCCGACCGGGTCTTTACCCTGCGGGACGGGATGCTGATGTCCGGCGAAGAAGGGGGACAGCCTGTATGATCGTCTGCGAAAACCTGGTCAAAATTTACAAGACCGGTGAGATCGAGGTCGTCGCCCTGCAGGGGCTGGATCTGACGGTGGAAAACGGCGAACTCATGGCCATTATTGGGAACTCCGGATCCGGAAAGTCCACTCTGCTCAACATGCTGGGCGGGTTGGATACTCCCAGCGCGGGACAGCTGGAAGTGGACGGCAAAAATCTGCTGAAGCTCTCTCCAAAAGAAATGATCGAATACAAACGCTCCACCGTGGGGTTTGTCTGGCAGAACCCGGCCCGCAACCTGATCCCCTATCTCACCGCTCAGGAGAATGTGGAGATGCCCCTTCTCATCAGTAGCAAGCGCCCGGCTTCTATGCCGCCGCTTCCCGGCGGCACGGTCTGCCGGACTGCCAGGGAGCGGGCGGCGGCTCTGCTGGAGTTGGTCGGTCTCTCCCATCGGCGGAAAAACCGGCTGGCAGAGCTGTCCGGCGGCGAGCAGCAGCGAGTGGCTATTGCCATCGCGCTGGCAAATAACCCACGGCTGCTTCTGGCGGACGAACCCACCGGTGCGGTGGATTCCAAGACCACGGGAGAGCTGCTCCGGCTTTTCCGAGAGCTCAACGAGCAGCTGGGACTTACGGTGGTCATTGTCACTCACGACCGGCTGGTTTCTTCTTTTGTCAACCGTGCGGTCATGATCCGGGACGGCCGCACCAGCAGCGAGTTCATCCGCAGGCCGGTGAATCTCTCTGGGCTGGCGGAACTGGACGACGGTGCGGAATCTGCTTCGGCCGCTGTTGAAGAGCTGGCTGTGGTGGACCGTTCGGGGCGGGTCCAGCTCCCCCGGGAGTATCTGGATGCCCTGGGTGTGACCGGAAAAGAAAAGCTCAAGACCCATCTGGAGGACGGCCGCATCATTTTGACGCCTGCGCACGAAAATTTTTCAGACTCTCCGCCGGAAGTGTAACGTTCCGGCTTGAGCCGGGTATACCTTTTCATGGGAGAAGCAGCCGGAAAGGGTTTCCCGGCTGCTTTTCTGCACAAAAATAAAAAAGGAAGCGATAGAATGAAGCGCGTGTTAACACAGGCCGTTTCTGTGCTGCTGGCGGTGATAACGCTGTTTTCCTGCGGAAAAAGCGTTCAGGCAAGGTGGCAGGAACAGCTGGATCTAGGTATGAAGTATCTGGAGGAACTGGACTACGAGCAGGCGATCCTGGCCTTCACCAGGGCCATTGAGATCGACCCGAAGAAGCCCGACGCCTATCTGAAAGCGGCCGAAGCCTATGTGGCTTCCGGCGACAGCGAGAGCGCCATCGCGATTCTGACCAGGGGCGTGGAAGCCACCGGCGACGCCGGCCTGTCCGACTACCTGGAAAAGCTGCAGATCGGCCCACTGACCGTTCTGACCGGCCAGAAAGCCTATGATGCGGACGGCACGCTCTGCCTCAGCATCCGCTACTTCTATAACGAGGACGGCTACCTGATTCGGACAGAGACAGACGGGAGAACAGAAACGTGGGAGTATGACGGGTCGGGAAACTGCACCTGGACCCGGGCGGATGGAACAACGAAGGCGGTTTCGAGGATGACACCGGGAACCTACCAAGTTTATTCCAGTGTTGACCATATCTGCACATCCCCCGGTACGCGGGAATATGTAAGTGACCGGCTGGCAGTGGTCGGCGAAGACGGAATTCGGGAAAACTGGAACGACAACCCGGATCCCAGTGTGGCGCCCAGATTTGCCTATGCGGAATATACCTTTGATGAGGCGGGCTACAGCACTTATATCGTCACCTACAGCGAAGACGGCTCGGTGATCGGCACCGCCACCTGCGAATGGGAGACGATCCTGCCGCAGCCCTAAACATAAGGAGGAAACAGGATGAAACGGTTTTTTTCAGTTCTGCTGGTACTGGCGCTGGTGCTGGGTGTATGCGCCTGCGGCAAAACGGCGCAGGCGCGATGGCAGGAACAGCTGGATCTGGGTATGAAGTATCTGGAGGAACTGGACTACGAGCAGGCGATCCTGGCCTTCACCAAGGCCATTGAGATCGACCCGAAGCAGGCGGCGGCCTATATCGGGCGTGCACAGGCGTACGTACAGCGGGGCAATGAGGAAGACCTCCTCCGGGCCCGGGACGACTACGAAAAAGCCATCGAACTGGACGAGGACACGGTGGATGTCTTCCTGGAACTGGCGGCGGTTTATGAAGATCTAGGAGATTTCGAAAAGGCGCTGGAGATCATCCGGAAGGGCTATGATCTGACCGGCGCGCCGGAGTTGGAGAAACGGCTGGAGGAGCTGGAGTCTGATCCGGAGCCGGAAACCGAGCCAGAAACGCCTGAACGGGAGTCGCTGGAAGGATATCCCAAAACTGAGCGGTATGATCAAGAGGACGGCTCCTACCTGGTCAGAGAATACAATGCCTTCGGCAACCTGATCCGGGAGTGTTACTGTAGCCCGGAGGGAGAGATCTGGAATGAAAGGATCTGGAGCGAGGACAATCCCGACCGAACTCTCTACAATAAAACCACTACCTTCTTCAATGGAGACGAGGGCACAGGTGTGGCCGGTTTCGATATCATCACCTACCAGTATCAGGGCGCGGAGGTCCTGATCGAAGAGGCGTATACCATATTCACCGATGGGATGGGTACAGCAGAATACTCCATCACCTACCAGATGGCAGACGAAAGCAATTCCGTATGGGTTCAGTTCTGGGACTGGGGAGGCGATGTGGTCCATCTGCTCGAGCACAGCGGGGACGGAATATCCGCTCGTTATGTAGATGTCGGCGTGGACGGCGCCGTGATCTCCGCTGAGGAATTCGTCGCACGATAAAAGATGCGTCTTATATTAAAAATCTCGTTTGAAATGGATGATTCTTATGAAAAGTTTGATATTCCGAACGGTCTCTGCTCTTCTCTGCTGTGTTCTGCTGCTGGTCTCCTGCGGACAGGACGTCCACGCCAAATGGCAGGAACAGCTGGATCTGGGTATGAAGTATCTGGAGGAACTGGACTACGAGCAGGCGATCCTGGCCTTCACCAAGGCCATTGAGATCGACCCCAAGCAGGCGGAGGCCTACATCGCACGAGGCGGCGCATACGTTGCCAGCGGCGAGACCACAGAGAATTTGGAGGCAGCTTTGGCAGACTATGAGGCGGTGCTGTCCTTCGATGAAGCAAACCCGGACGCCTGGCTGGGTCTGGCCGACGTCTATATCCGGATGGGAGAGTACGACAAGGCCTTGGAGATTCTGCAGAAAGCCCTGGAAAAGTCTGAAAATAGTCAGGCTGTGGCCGATAAAATCGCGGAAATGGAAAGCGGAAGCATTACCGACTCCTCCGGCAATCTTCGGCGGATGAATGGCTATGATGAAAACGGTATGCTGGCCTGGTACCATCAGTATACTTATAACGCCAGTGGCCAGATGGCCTCCGTCACCTCCTATGATGCGGCCGGAGGCCAGACCGGACACGTGGACCAGGCCTACGATGGCGAGGGGCGCTGTCTGGTGTCCTACACTTACTACACCTACACCGGCCAGGTCATGCGTCTGGAGCATGTCTATGAAAGCGATGGCTCCATCAAATCCCTGTACTATGACCCAACCGGAGAACTGGATAGCTATGAGATCTTTCAGATGGATGAGGAGGGCCGGAATACCCGAACAGAAGCATATAACATCAACGGAGAGCTTACGGCTTATTATCTCTACGTCTATGACGATACAGACGACTGGACCCGCATGGATTGGTACGATTCGGAAGGGAATCCCATGGGATCTACGGAGCAAATCTATAATAGCAGCGGCCAGTGTACGGAACGACTCTATTACGACTCCCTGGGCAGCCTGACGGATCGGGAGGTCTACTTTTACGATGAAGCCGGCCAGTGCACCGGTAGAGAGATCTACGACGGGGACGGAAATCTCATCCGGTCCACACAAAACGACTAACGCGGCGGATGAATTCGCTGCCGCTGTGCTCTGCGCCGTGACAGCGGAACGCCACGGCTAGTTTTTCCTGCACCATCCATTCCCTGCGGGCATAGAATGATACAAAAAACACCGCAAACAGGAGGAATGGTTATGGAACAGCTTCCTTTTGATCCCGCAGGCTGCGGAGTCCTTGATATTCTGTCAGAGGAAGAGTATATCTGCGTCTCTCTGGACCTATCGCCTCAAGACTGTCCGTCTGCTCCTCCGCAGAGGTTTTGCGGATGCATATACGACAGACGGACGCTGGCCGCTCTGGAAGGAGTGCGGGTAACGCTTCGCTACGGCTCCTGCTGTTTGGACACGGTTACCGGCTGTGACGGCAGTTTTTGCTTCTCTCTCCCCGGGGAGCTGGAAACCATTACCCTGGAACTGACCCGTCCCGGCTATGTAACCCGCTATATCGGTACGGTCCCGCTTAGCGGCCACTCCATTACACTCCGCTTGACGCCGGAAACTTGCTGAATTGCGCTTTTTATGCAGGTGCTCTCAAAAACGGAGGGTGCAGGGGGATTCCCCGCACCCTTCTGCAGACCGGCAAGGGTTGTTTCAGCAGGAACGGCAGCCCGCGTCGATCAGACAAGCGAGATAGCAGTAGAGGCTGAACAGCGTATACACAAACAAGACAGCAATCACAAAAATCAGAATCAAAGCGATCAGCAGGCTCGTCAGCGCGAAAAGAATGGCAAAACCGGAAACTGCCATCAAAAGCAGTGCGGAAGTCAAAAGGTGCTTCCCTTTTTCACAAATGCATCGGTTCACATGCTGGTCCTGACGAAGGAGACTGACAACGCCGATGGTCAGAAATACCAAGCCGAAAGCGCCAAAGGCGATCCCAAGGATCGGGCCAAGTGTAAAAACGGTCAGCAGGTTTAAAAAGGCCAGAATCGTCAAAATGATTCCGGACAGGCTGCTGACGCTGACGGATAAAGCATGATACCACTTTTGTTACACATGACGGTCTCCTAATGGGTACAGGTGCAGCTACCCTGATTCATATCGATATAATGGGCGGTCACGCGGGCAATAAAGTGCCGGCGGTCGGAGCAGGTGCAGGTCTCTGTACCAACACTGATGTCCTCAGGCAGGATAAAACGGGTGGCGGCAACTGCCACGTCCTTGCAGCAGGCGTCATAATGCGCCGGAACGGTAAAAATTTTTGTCCCGCGAGGGTATTCGTTTCCGCAATTGTCTACTTCGGTCAACACGATGCCTACAGCGACCCTTTTCCGAGGCTGCACGCTGCGGAGCGTCAGGCTGAGGTCCAGGATCCGACCCTGCTGCTCGGTCTGGACGTTGTTGATGGCACACGATTTGTAGTCCTCGAATCTCTCATAATAATAATCCTTCTGAGTGGCGGCAGGACAGGCGCCAGTTCTCTCCTCTGCCTCATTCCTACCAAAGGAGACGCTGCCAAGATTGATCTGTTCCATAAAATCACCTTTTCATAAGATTCATATCAAGCGGCCGCTCAATATGTAGCCGGTTCCTCCGGCGGTATTCTCATGCTATGCCCGCCTTCAGCGGCCGGATACAGCTCCAACAAATGTCTGCGTTCCCCCGTCTTTTGGACAAAAAAAGCCGACGGAATGAATCCTCTGCCAACACCGGCTAAGCAAAGAAAGCCCCCGCCGATAAAGGGCGGTGTCCATAAGACAGTAATAGTCACGGTAGTTTGCTCTGCTGTGGCTGTTCTTGTATTTTATCCCGTTATGTGATAATATGGAACCGAACGGACCTGCAAATCATCGATTTGTACTCAGGGTATTTCGCCCCTGCGGGGAGCCTGTATCACAGCTTGCCGGAAGGTACCACCGCTATGATACAGAGAAAATTGCAGCGCAATTTATTCCTTTGAGGACTTTGCCAAGTAGCTTGCTGTCCGGCAGAGACAATACAACAATTTCCCCATGCATCCTCTCAACTGGATGTCACCCAAAGCAATCCTTTTTTCTTTCTCTAATGTGTAACACATCATTGACAAACCTGCATCTGCGGGATTACATACATTTTTGACAGAGAAACACCCTGCAAGATTTTGATGGGCTTGCAGGGTGTTCATTTTGTTTAATGAAGCATTTCACAGTCTATTCCATCAGCATTCTATCAAATCCGGTCTGCATTCTCATGTGGTTTGCAGAAAGCCGTATCCATATAGGTTTGCTTTGCTAACAGAATTGGTTGTTAAGGCTTATTATTTTGTCAGGATTTTTTTCTTGAGCAGCAAAACCAGCAGCGCTGCATTTCCGAGCAAGGAAACGCTTCCGATGCACAGCCCGACAATTGTAATCACCCTGGAGGTATCTGCCTCTTCCTGCTGGGCGCTGTCGACACTTTTCAGCGTCTGAATGGCGGTGCTGTTGATCTCGTCCTGCTCCGCAATCTGCGCTTTCGAAGTTTCTAGCTCGGCACGCAGAGCGCCGATATCCTCCTTATAGTCGGCTTCCAACTTGGCAAGTAAAGCGTCAATATCTCTCTTGAGCATCTCGTCTGCCAACTTGTAGGCCGCATCCAAATTGGCCTGCACCTGTTCGATGGTTGCCAGCAGCACGTCGTCTGCTTCGTTCATAGTCTGCTCCAGGGTAGCAAGATCTCCGGACAGGGCGTCGATATCCGTTTTCAAGAGATTATCCGCGCTGATATAGGCGTCCGTCAGGTCGATGATAGCTTGCTCCAGCGCTGTATCGGTGGCTTGACGCAGGTTTTCAATGGCAGCGGACAGATCCGCGTTCACCTTGTTAATGGCTCCCTCCAGCGCACTGTCTGCTTTGCGCATAGTCCGCTCCAGGACGACAAGATCTCCGAACAGGGAGTCGATATCCGCTTGCAAGAGGATATCCGCACTGGTATAGGCATCCGTCAGGTCGCCAATGGCACCGGACAGATTATCATTGACCTCGCCGATCTTATCGGTCAGATCCTGATTGACCTTGTCAATCGCTTTCTGCAGCGCGTCATCCGCTTCTTTCATCGCGTTCTCAAGAGCTTCCTGTGCAGCTTTCTGCGCATCTTCCAGAGCCTCATCCTTGGATTTCAGCAGATCGTCAGCTGCCTTATAAGCCTCTTCAAGGGCTGCAATTTTATCGGCGAGGTCGGAGTCCCCTTTCTCAAGTGCTTCGTTAAGATCGTCAATCTTATCCTGCAGGTCCTGTATCGCCTCATTGACCTCCTGATCGCTCATGACAAACAGGCACAACACTTCGTTGGAGGGCATACCTCTCATATTGGTATTTTCGTTATACGGGATGACCGTAAACGTGGCGCTCTGGGTTGTATATCCGCTTACATCAATGGTGATCGAGCGGTTCGGATCAGTCGAAGAATAGCTGCAAGCCCCAATATAGCCGTCATGCTGGTCGTCATACGCATAGAAATGTGTTGCTGCCATACGTCCCGGATCTGTTGTCGGAGCAGTAAAGGTAAGGGTGACTTTGCCGTTTGAGTAGGATGCCTTCAGGTCGTCAACTGCCTTGGGCAGGTCCTTCTGATTCTTTACGGCGTAACCCACAAAGGGAACTCCCGGGAACAGGTC
>CAJMLQ010000066.1 GCA_905214265.1 uncultured bacterium | reverse complement strand
CACCCCATTCATTAGATAGTATATCATACTGTCTAACAAATGGGGTGCAGTTCACCGTTGGACGCCGGGGATGTTTCCCTTTTTATGCGATTGGATTCAAACTTCCAATCTTTTAGTATCCAAAGCTGGCCAGAACTTCCTCGTGGCGTGCTTCATACCAGTCGATAATGGACTGCAACCCGATGGATTCCAGGCTGCTCATCAGAGCTTGCTTCTGGGCTGCAAACTCCTCGTCGCTTTCCGCCATAACCAAAGCCGGAATCGCCTCCGCAGCGGTTTTCAGCACGCTGGAATTGAGCAGAGTGATGTCGTCAGGCGCGCTTCCCATGCCAGCAACAATCCGCATATCCAAGTCTTCATGAGTGTTCGCTTTTCCTTCCTTTTTCATATTCAGGAAGAGCTGAATTGGATAACTGACATTATATTTTTCACAATACTTCTTATCCACCGGCTTCAAACTTCTACTCAGATAGTTGTCGCCTTTGGACAGATCCAGCGGACTGCCATCCTTTTCATATGTTTCCTTATTTCCCAAGCCAAGCAGATACAAGGCGGGTCCATAGTAAATACCCAGAGAAGCCCAGTCATCGCCGCCCTTATTCTTCGCCGCGATCACCTCATCGGTCCAGATTGCTTCACCGTCAACAACATTCCAATGTTCGCCCTCTATGCCGCTGAATACCAGGCGACAGATTTCCGGCGAGAAGCACTGATTGATGAACTCCATGGATTTTGCGGGATCCTTTGCGCTGGAAGGAATGGCCAGATAGTAGTTTTCCCATCCAGCGGCCTGCACCGTATTGGTCCACAGTGTGATGCCCTCGATGGGGATCACCTCAAAGCCGACTTCGCTGTCCGGATCCGCCTTCAGCACGTTATTGACGTAGCTGTCCGCCTGGCTGCGCCACCAGCCGGAGAGATACTGGCCGTTGGTGCATTTTTCAGCATAATCCGCAGCCTGCTGAGTAAAGCTGTCCGGATCCAGCAATCCCATCCGATATGCTTGGTTATAATATTTCGCTGCTGCAAAGAAAAGCGGTTCATCGCTACCGTTAAAGGTCTCGATCGGATCGGCAAACGCGTTGACCAACGCACCGTCGTTGTCCACATCGAACAAGAAACCGGTAGCGCCCAGGTTCCGGTATCCGTAGGTGTGAACGAACCGGCCCCAGAGGCCCATAAGATCAGTGTTCGTCGCATAAAAGCCTACGCCGTAGGAAAGCAGACCCTCTGCTGTAGTCGGATTTTCCTGATACATCTGAGCCAGAACATTCAGGAAATCGGTCTCGTTTTTGACCTCCGGGAATCCCATCTTTTCATAGAGATCCCAACGGATGTAGAACAGATTGTGCCCAGGATAATAGTTATATCCTTCCGCTCCAGCCCGAACGGGCAGGACATAGGCGGTTCCGGAGCCGTCCACGCTGAGCTGGTTGGTGGCCATATCCCAACGCTCCGGACGGTAGGATGTGATGTTGGAACCGTACTGAGCAACCAGGTCGTTGAGCGGCAGGATGGTCTCACTTTCCACAACAGACTGGATATCTGCCTGAGTACGGATGTTAGTGATGTCGCCCAGATCGCCAGAAGCAAAATAAATGGCTGCCTGATCAGTATCCGCACCGCGCATCAGCAGCTCGACGCCGGTTTCCTCCCGCAGCTTGGCATAGACGGGGCTGTCATAAAACGTCTGGAGTTCATCCTCCGCAATGGTAAACAGGGTATTAACGAACAACAACTGGGTAATTTCCTTGCTGTCCTCTCCGGAACTGGCCGTTGAGGAGGATTCCGGCACGCTATCGGGCGTGCTGGGAAGGGAGCTACCCGCGGAATCGCCACAGCCGGCAAAGGTGCCCATCGCAATCAGCATTGCGACTAAAATCGCAAGTTTTTTCTTCATAATACGCCTTTCCTTTCTTTATGGGTCTTGCAAATCGGGACTGCCGCCGTCTTCCCGCAAAGCCGCGCGCACTTTGGGAGGATGGCAGCGGAACACTATTTCAGCCCTTCACAGCGCCAAGCATGATTCCTTTGACAAAATACCGCTGCATGAAGGGATAGACCATGAGAATCGGGATGGTAATCACGGCCGTTACCGTCATCCGGACCGCCGCCGGGGTGATTTCCACCGTCTGCAAGTCTCCGGAGAGGTCTTTCTCCAACATGGCCGCAGCCTGCTGCGCCTCTGTCAGATACCGGTACAAAATATATTGAAGCGGCCATTTTGAGCTGTCTGTCATGTAAATATGGGCGTCGAACCAAGCATTCCATTGGTTGACTGCCGCAAAAACCGTGATGGTCGCCAAAATTGGTTTGGATAATGGCATCAAAATCCGCCACCACCGCACTACCGGCGAAGCGCCGTCCAAGATGGCGCTCTCTTCCAGGGAGGCCGGAAGCTGTTCCATAAAGGTCTTAATCAGGATCACATTGTAGGCGGATAACGCCGTCGGCAGGATGTAAATCAGAAAATTATTGTTGAGATGGTATAACCGCATCACCAGATATGTTGGAATCAGGCCGCCGTTGACGTACATCGTCAGCACCAGCATCCGATAGATGAGCTTCCGTCCATACATCGGCTTAGTAACCAGATAGGCGAAGAAGGAGCAGCAGAGCACGGTCAACGCCGTCCCAGCCCCAGTCCGCAGAATGGAAACCCCAGCCGCAGACAGGATGTTCGAAAGCGTCAGAACCTTCCGGTAATTTTCCAGCGTAAATCCCCGCGGCAGCAGCGAAACACCCATTCGGGCCAACTGCGGATCGGAAAGAGAGTAGACCAGCATGTAATAAAACGGATAAAAGCACACCAGCATGATGAAAACCATCAACACTGCATTCAACCAGTCAAAAAGCGTCGCCCGTTGTTTCACAAAACCGTCTCCCCCCGGATTTTTTTCGCCAGCAGGTTGGCGATGGTCAGCAGCAGGATGCTCACCCCAGATTTCAAAATTCCCACCGCTGTGGCAAAGGAGTACTGCTGCGTCCCGATACCCATCCGGTAGGTGAGCAGATCGATGACCTCCAGTTTTGAGGAGGTGACGGTGTTGGAAAAGAGCAGGTATTTCTCCATCCCCAGGTTCAGCAGGTTTCCGATGCCCAGAATCAGCAGCACCAGGAAAGTCGGCAGGATCCCAGGCAGCGTCACGTGGACCGCACAGCGGAACCGCCCAGCTCCGTCCACCTTGGCTGCGTCATACAAAGTTTCGTCCACCCCAGCGATGGCTGCCAGATACACGATGGAATTCCATCCCAGGCTCTTCCACACGCCCAGCACCGTCATAAATACCCAGGAAGCGTTCGCATTGCCCAAGATATTCACCGTGTAGTCGATTCCAAGGGTCTGGAAGAGCATGTTCACCATCCCGTCTGTGGAAAACAACGCAAAACAGAGGGAGTAAACAATAATCCAGCTTACAAAATTTGGAAGTGTCACCACCGTCTGGACGACCCTTTTATACCGGGAGCTGCGCACCTCGTTGAGCAGCAGCGCGAAAATAATCGGCAGCACCATGGTGATCAGGGACAGCGCGCTCAGAGCCAGCGTATTGACCAGCGCGTTGGAGACGTCCTTCCAGAAGGTGATCAGATATCGAAAGTATTTCAGCCCTTCGAATTTAAGGCTTCTCAGCGAGCGGCCGGGTTTATAATTGGTGAATGCGAACATCCACCCAAACAGCGGCACGTAGCTGAATATAAACGTAAACGCCACAAAAGGCAGTGCCATCAGCGTAAAGGACAGCCGTTCTTTGTCGAGTTTTCGTTTTTTTGGGTTTTTCATGGAATGGAACCCCTCCTTCACCTTCTCGGTTCGGAACCTGGACTACGGGTTCCTTTATTTTTAGTCTAAATAAAATTTACAAATAAGTCAATTTTCAATCAAAACAAATATCCATACAAATTCATTATTTCCGTCAAAAAACCATACAAAATCACGATTTTGCAGAACAAAACTGTACGGATCCCCAAATTGGAATCCGTATAGCTCCTCATTTCCGAATTACAAATGGCAGTCGGACAACGCATTTCAGTCCCGCCGATTCCAGCCTTTGCAACCGTACGCCGTATTCCGGACCGCACCGCAGCCGGATCCTCCGGTTGACATTGCGCATTCCCACGCCGTCGGCCTCCCGGTCCTCCGCCATGGCAGCGTTAAAGGCTGCGACCGCCTCTTCGCTCATTCCCACGCCATCATCTGTCACGGACAGCAACAGCGTGTCTCCTTCCCGCACCGCCTGCAGCAGGATGGTTCCGCCCTGGCCGCTGGCGGCAAAACCGTGTTCGATGGAGTTTTCCACCAGGGGCTGAAGGATAAACCGGGGAATCTCCGCCGTCATCAGCTCCTCCGGAACCTCTGTCTCAAAGGAAATCCGACCGTTGCAGCGAAAATTCATAATCGTCAGATACTGGTTGAGCAACTCAATCTCCTGTTTCAGCGTACAGGTGGGCCGATCGTCCTTATAAAGGGGCACGATGATCGCTCCCAGGGCCCGGATACATGCCTCAATGTTTTCCGCTCCGGCGAATCGGGCCATCCATCGAATCATATTAAGGGTGTTATACAAAAAGTGGGGATTGATCTGATTCCGCAGCGCCCGAAGCTCGCTTTCCCGAATCTCCGCCTCAGTGGCCCGCTGCCGCTGGGCGAACAGGGCCAAGTCCTCCAGCATGTGGTTGTACTGTTGGGTGAGAATGGAAAACTCGTCCGTTCCCCGGTAGGGAAGCGTGTGGGAATAGTCTCCGTTTCCGGCCCGCTTCATTCCCTGGATCAGCTGGTCCAGCGGCTGCAAAATCCGGTTGAGCCACAACAGAAAGAACAAGCAGGTCAGCAGAATTCCCCCCACAAAAATCACCTCCACCCGAAACTGGAGAGAGGAGAGCAGCCCGGTATACCGCTTGGTACTGGTGTCCGCCAAAACGACGATTCCCGTTCTTCCAATGGGTTCCCAGTTGACTTGGCTCTGCTTTTCATGGCCTGTCATGGCACTGCCGGGCATGGACAGGCGGGAGGGATCAATCTGGTCGTACTGCGTTCCGATCTCGCTTTTGTCAGGGGACGAGATAATGGTGCCGTCCGCAGTCAGAAGCCGGATGCTCCGTCCTCCTCCTGTGGTAAGCCCGGAATAAAGCCTGTACAGCTGCTCCTCATAAATGCTGACCGCACAGGTAATCGTCCCCCGCCGGACATAGAGCGATTTATAAAGCATGACCAGTGGCGTATGCCCGGTGCCTGCCGTCCGCAGACACATCTCGTCGGCGAAAACGCCTCCCATGACCGTCAGACTCCGGGGCGCTTTTGCCATAGCCTGCCGAACGGAATCTTTGGGCCAGGTCTGCCCCTCCTCATAGATTTCCCGGGTATTGGTGCGGGAGGTGGCCACAATACGCTCATCGCCGATATAAAAGCAGACGGATTCAATATAGGGGAAAGACGTGCCAATTTTGGAAACCGCCTCCTTCAACCGATTGACTGTGTGGATGTAGGAGATATACCCCTCGCCCGTATATTGGGCAAGCCGCGTCATATCTTCGCTGTACAGAAACTCCGCGTCCATGATGCGTTCCATATTGGAAATCAGGGAATGCACGCTGTCCGTAATCTGGTTGAACTCCGCCGACACAATATCCCCATTGAGGGTATCAAAGGCGTTATAGGTCTCCAAATAGCTGATGACCGAGACCACTGCCACCGTCACCGCCATTCCCACTGCAAAAAAGAGTAGGAACTTTCCCCGGAGTTTTCCGAAAAACGCCCGGATTTTCATAGCCCCAGCTCCTTCCGGTAATCCCTGGGCGTTTGTCCGGTATAACGCTTGAACAGCCGGGTGAAGTAGGTGGTATTGTCAATCCCCACCATGGCTCCGACTTCGTAGATCATATACTGAGGATTGTTGAGCAGACTCTTAGCCCGCTCGATGCGGACCTTGTTGAGCTGCTCGGTAAACGTAACGCCCAAGTGCCGGATAAACAGATGGCCCAGGTAGTTGGGAGAAATTCCCACGTAATCCGCCACTGCCAACAGGCTGAGATTTTCCGCATAGTGGGCGGAGATGTAATCCAGCGCCACCTCTACCTTGTACGGCAGAGGGGATTTCTGCTCAATTGCCTGAATCGCCTTCCTTCGGAGACCGGGCAGCGCCGCGGCGCAGTTTGCGGCAGCGCTGACTCCGATCAGGACGTTTTCGTTGAAACAGCGCATCATGCTTTCCTTCACGCCGATGACTAGCCGGTCCAGCGCCGCATCCTCGGCGGCTGCCTCCATTCCCGCAAAACAGGCCAGGATAAGAAAATCGCTGCCGTGTTCCCCGTAGACCTGCCCGGGGACAAGTCCCTCCATCGCCTCCCGGAGGAGGTCCACTACCACATGCTTCAACTGATACCCCAGCGGATCCTTTTGCCGACTGAGCATGGCGGTATAGTTGGGAAAACGCACCATCAGGATCCGGATCCGCTCCATGGCGATGCCGGCATCCTCCAAAAATTTTGAAAAGCTGTCTGCCGGAATTTTTTCGTAGACCAGAAAATCCCGCAGCAGCTGCTCGTTGACCGCCTGCCGGTCCACGTACTGCTCCTGAACGGAGGGCCCCGGGCCGGAGAACGCCTCCAGTTCCGCCCGAACCTTTTCAAGCGCCGCCTCGATCTCCTCCTGCTCCGAAGTCAGCTTAAGAATATACGCGCTGGCTCCCAGTCGGATGGCCTCCTGCACCATGCCAAATTCATCCAGGCAGGTCAAGATGATGAATCGAGCCCGTTTGTCTTTGGCACGTATAGTCTTCATCAGCTCAATACCGTTCATCACCGGCATCTTCAAGTCGGTAATAATAATTTCCGGTTTCCAATTTTGATACTGTTCCAACGCCTGTCGGCCATTTTCCGCATCGCAGACAACCTGCATCCCATACGTCTCCCAGGGGACGCTGTTTTTGATCCCGATCCGCACAAAGTGTTCGTCTTCCACAATCATAACGCGCAGCATACCGTTCCTCCTTATCCGCCATAGTGTTGTATTATTGGACCTATCATAGCACAAAATCTAAAATCAGAAAAGCCCTTTTCTTTCTTTTGTGTATTCTGCAATTGTTCCCCAACGTTGGAAGATTGGCGTTTTTATCTGCTTTTTTGTGGTTTTGTATGTTTACATTCCGATAAATGTGCGCTAAAATGAGGGTGACAAAATCTGCCCGGTCAGCAAGGGCATCCTGTGTAGGAGGTACTCATGAAAAAAGTTCGAATCGGTATTGTAGGAGCCGGAAACATCGCTACAAACGCCCATATGCCCGCTTATGCGGCCTGTGATAAGGCGGAAATCGCCGCAGTGGCGGACCTCAACCTGGAACGGGCGGAAACCTTTGCAAAACGCTTCGGGATTCCTCACGCCTATGCTTCCGTGGAGGAAATGCTGGAGCATGAGGACATCGACGCAGTAGACATCTGCACCTGGAACTGCGGCCATGCGCCGGTGGCCATTTCCGCCGCCAACGCAGGGAAGCACATCCTCTGCGAAAAACCTTTTGCCGACAGTCTGGAACACGCCCTGGCCGCTAAGGAAGCCGTGGAAAAAGCCGGCGTCCAGTTCCTCCTAGGCGTCCCCAGCCGATTCAATCCGCCCAACGCCCTGGCACGGGAAATGCTGGACAAAGGCGAACTCGGCGACGTCTATTACGCCAAGACCTCCTATCTCCGCCGACGCGGGACCCCCACCGGCTGGTTTACTGACAGCCGCGTCTCCGGGGGCGGCCCTGTCCTGGATATCGGCGTCCACCGCATTGATGCCGCCTGGTACATGATGGGCAATCCCAAACCCGTACGGGTCAGCGCCGCAGTCTCCAACCGTCTGGGCGAATTCCAGACCAAAGGCGTGGAGCGCTGGCAGGGTACGCTCTGCCCGGACAACCGCAACGATACTGAGGATTTCGGCGCAGGCGTCATCCACTTTGAAAATGGCGCCATCCTGCTGTTCGAGGCCTCTTGGGCCATCAACGGGCCGGACTATCAGCAGACTCAGCTCTATGGCACCAAGAGCGGCATCACGCTGAATCCGCTGACCGTGTACGGTGAACGAAACGGCTATCTCAGCGACGACCAGCTGAACCCCGGACCCGGAAAGAGCTTTGAACTGGAAATTGCTCACTTTGCCGACTGTGTCCTCACCGGTGCGCCCACCCGGTTCCCCGTCGATCAAGCCTGCGACCTTCAGCGGATGCTCCAGGGCATCTATGATTCGGCCCGGCTCGGACGGGAAGTCACCCTTTAATCCACAGGAGGTTCCTATGAAAACCTGTATTAGCACCCACAGCTTTTCTCGACTGATTTCCAGCGGGGCCATGGATCATTTTGCGGTTCTGGATAAGATCCACGAGATGGGCGTCCCCGCGGCGGAACTGGTGTTGGACGACCACACCTCCGGCAGCAGCGCCCCCCTGGATTTTGCCTGCCGCCTGGCGGACCACGCCCGGAAGCTGGGCCTGGATGTGCCCATCTACACTACCGGCGCAAACTTCTGCTGCCAGGACGTGGAAGCGGAGATTCGCCGGGTCGAGCACCACATCGACATTGCGGCAGAGGCGGGGATTCCCCTTCTCCGCCATGACATCACCCCCGGTTTTTACGAGGGCTATACCGGTCTGCGGACTTTCGAGGCGATCCTTCCCTCCCTGGCCGCCGCTATCCGCGAGGTTGCGGATTACGCCCAGAAGAAAGGCGTGACTACCTGCTCGGAAAACCACGGCCGACTGGTACAGGACAGTGACCGGATGCTGGCTGTCTTTACCGCAGTCAATCATCCCAACTACCGCTATCTCTGCGACATCGGAAACTTTGGCGGCGTTGACGAAAACTGCGCGGTAGCCGTCTCCAAGCTGCTGCCCCTCATCTCCCACGTCCACGCCAAGGACTCCTTCGTCCGCTCCGGCATGCGCCAGGACCCCGGCCGGGGCTGGCTGCTGTCCCGGGCTGGAAACTACCGCCGCGCCACCATCTTTGGCCATGGCGACCAGCCCGCCTATCAGTGCCTGAAAATCATCTATGAGTCCGGCTACCGCGGCTACGTTTCCTTGGAATTTGAGGGGATGGAGAACACGCTGGAGGCCATCTCAATCAGCATGGAAAACCTGAACCGCTATCTGTCGCAGATCATGGGGTGAAGAGATGGAACGCAGCTGGCTTTTTGAGAACGCCCGGGTTTTGACGGACGGTTTTACCTTTCAAACCACTTCCGTGGCCGTTCGAGACGGCGTGATCACCCAAGTTGGCGCATCGGACGGCGGTGGCCTTCCGAAAATCGACGCCTCCGGCCTGACCCTGATTCCCGGCCTCATCGACACCCACTTCCACGGTGCACTGGGGAACTGCTTCGGCCGCACCGGCCCGGAGGGAATCCGGGAAGTCGCGGCGTTCGAGGCAAAGCAGGGCGTCACTTCCATCGTCCCCGCCATTTCTGCCACAACGGATGAAAATGTCTTTGCATCCCTCTGCAGTTTCCGTTCCGTCATGGAGTCCGGCTCCGGGGGTGCCCGGGTCGAGGGCATCCACCTAGAGGGGCCCTTCCTCTCCATGGAATACCGGGGCGGCCAATGGCCTCGGTACCTCCAGCCCCCGTCCGTGGAAAAGCTTCACGCCTTCTGGGAGGCATCCGGCGGAATCATCCGGATCCTGACCCTGGCTCCGGAATGCGAAAACGGGCTGGAGGTAATCCGCGCCGCCCGAGAGCTGGGCATTGCCGTGGCTCTGGGCCACACCGGCGCGGATTATGAAACCGCCAAGGCCGCTATCGACTGCGGCGCGTCCATTTCCACCCACACCTTCAACGGTATGGTCCCCCTGCATCACCGCGCTCCTGGCGTACTGGGAGCCGTCCTCACCGACGATCGGGTGTCCTGCGAGGTCATCGCCGATTTTGTCCACCTCCATCCCGCTGCGGTGGATCTGATCTGCCGGGCAAAGGGGATGGACCGGGTCCATCTGGTTAGCGATTCGATGTACGCCACCGGCCTGCCCGACGGGGACTACCCGGAGGAGGATCGCGTGCGCCACATCCGAAACGGCGCCTGCGTCCTGGACGACGGCCGAATCAGCGGCAGCACCTACCCGGTTTCCTACGGGATGCGAAATCTCCTGACCTTGGGAATCCCTCTGGAAAAGGCCGTCATGGCTGTTTCCCGCAATCCGGCCCATGCTGCGGGAATCTTCGGCCATACCGGAAGCATCACTCCCGGCAAACGGGCAGATCTGGTTCTTCTAGACGCTTCGCTGGAGGTTGCCGCCACTTTTGTGGACGGCCGTCCCGTCTACAAAACGGAGGAGGTTTCACTATGCGGCTAGGTGTGGATCTCGGCGGAACCGCCATCAAATCCGGCCTGGTAGACGATAGCGGGCGAGTCCAGTTTTCGGAAACCGTTCCCACCAATACTCCGGATGGTACCCAGGCGGTTCTGAACGCCCTGACCGCGGCCTGCCTCCGTCAGCTATCCCATGGGCCTGTAACCTCCGTTGGCATCGGCATGCCGGGGCGGGTGGATTCTGCCCGCGGCGTCCTGGTTCGGGCAGCAAATCTGCCCCTGGTAGATGTTCCTTTAACGGAGATTCTCTCGGAACGGCTGGGGTTGCCCGTTTTTCTCGAAAACGACGCCAACTGTGCCCTTTACGGCGAAATTTTTGCCGGAGGCGGGCGTGACGCAGAAAATTTCCTGCTGGTCACCGTGGGCACCGGCATCGGCGGCGGTATCCGCATCGGCGGCGGCATTTATCTGGGAACGGACGGCCGTGCCGGAGAATTTGGACATATGTCTATCGCCATAAGCGGCCAGCCATGTCCCTGCGGGCGGAAAGGCTGCTGGGAGCAGTACGCATCTGCTACTGCCCTCTGCCGCATGACCCGGGAAGCGGCGGAAAGCAGTCCTGACAGCCTTCTTGCACAGCAGATCGGGGAGGTTGGCGGCTATGTCGACGGACGGACGGTTTTCCGCGCCGCCCGCGCCGGATGCCCCGTAGCCGACGCGGTCCTCGACACCTACGCAGAGTATCTGGCCGCCGGTCTCAACAACCTGACCGTCATTTTTCGGCCGGACCGGATCGTCTTGGCCGGCGGCATCTTCCGGGAGGGTGACTTTCTTCTCTCTCGAGTCCGCAATCGCTGCATAGAGCCGGAACAGCTTGCACTCTCCACCCTGGATGGACAGGCTGGTCTCATCGGTGCGTCCCTCCTGGAGGGGCGCCGGGATCCTGCCAGTCCCATTGCCCATCTTCTACGCCCCACTGGGGCATAATTTCCCATACTCCGGAAAGAAGGCATTTCTTTGAACAGCATTCCTGCACTTTTCGCTTCCATCGAAACCAATGCCCCGCGGTTTCAGGCATTCTTGGAGCGCCTCACCGCCCAGGAGAGCTTTACCTTTGAACCTGAAACGGTTACCTGTGCCGCGGATCTGACCGCTGCTTTTGCGGAAACCCTGGGGTTTTCCATTGAAAGGCATCCCTTTGCCCATGCCGGAAACGGCCTGGTGATCTCCCAGGAAACCGGCAGTCTGTCCCCCATTTGTTTCATAGCGCACCTGGACACCGTCCACCCCTCCGGCAGCTTCCCGGACGCCTTGAAGCCTGCTCCGGAGGGCGGAATCTATGGTCCCGGCATCGTGGACTGCAAGGGCGGCACCGCCATCGCGCTTCTGACAATGTTCGCCCTGCGGGAGGCTTCCTGTCCCCGCCCCCTTCGCCTGATTCTCACCTCCGACGAAGAGGCAAGCAACCGCCTCACCGGCCCGGAGGGCATCTCCTTCATCCAGGACCACGCCCGGGACTGTGCCGCCGCCCTGGTCTGCGAATGTGGGAAACGGGATGAAGCAGTGGTGGAGCGCAAGGGCATCACCAAAGTCCGAGTAGACATCCGCGGCCGTGCCGCCCACGCCGGAATGTACTACGCCCAGGGCATCAGCGCCATCCGGGAAGCGGCCTTTCAGATTCTGGCCCTGGAACAGGAAAGCCGGCCCGATGCTATCACCTATAACTGCGGCCGGATCTCCGGCGGCACCGCGGAAAACGTGGTGCCGGAAACCTGTTCCTACACCGCTGACATCCGTTACCGCAACGCCGAAGAGGAGAAGCAGGCGATGGAACACCTGCGGAGGGTGACTGGAGAGTCCCACGTCCCTGGAGCAGTCTCCACCCTGACCATTCTCAGCACCCGCAGTCCCATGCCCCGCACAGACGCCGGAATGGCGCTTTTTGAGCACCTCCGCGCCACCGGCCTCCGTTGGGGACTGGAGGATCTCCGCCCTATACAGAACGGCGGCGGTTCCGACGCGGCCTATACCGCCGCCATCGGTGTTCCCACTGTCTGCGCTGTCGGCATGACCGGCTGGGACTGGCACAGCATCCGGGAACGCACCGAACCGGGCGCCCTCGTTCGCCGCGCTAAACTTCTGGCCGCAGCGATTGCAGAATATCCCTGTTCCTGATACAGAAAAAACGGCTCTTCGTTTTTGCATACGGCGGTGAGTTGTTACAAAAAGCCGCTCCGGAATGATCCGGAGCGGCTTTTCTACTGTTTACGCTTTTTCCAGCCGGAAGGTCTTCTCCCCATAGTCCACCAGAACGCAGCTGCCGTCGGAATAGGTCACTCGGTAAACGCCGGGCCGCAGCTCCTCATGCTTCTCCATAAACTCCCACTGAAGATAAGCCAGCGGCTCATAAAGATCCGCTGCCCGTTTTGCAGCGGCGGCGCACCGTTCCTGCTCCTTCGGCGACCCGCAGGTAAAGTCCCGGCCCTCGCCCATCCAGTTGGCGCCTTCCTTATCTACAAAGCTGGAGTAATAGTAGATGGCGGGCCGCCCGCCGTATTCCACCATCTTGAGCAGGCAATCCGGCGTATCGTTGAGCACCGCGTTGACGGTCCGGGTGTAGGGATTGCTCATGATAATGCCATGGTAAACCAGCTGCCAGAAGGGGACGCACCGGTCCACCCACTCGCTTTTCTCCCCGTCCCGGGCAAAGGACACATACAAAACATAGTCCACCGGCGCCAGGCTGTAATCATAGGAGCCCTCTGACGAGATTCCGCCGAACAATTCCCGCGCATAGGCGAGCAGCTCTGCAGAACGCCGGGCGCTCTCCGTCCGGTTGGAGGGATGTTCCGGTTTTCGGCAGTCCAAGGGCGGGATACAGCTGATGACGTCGATGTAGTGGATGCCGTTAAACCCGTACTCCGCCACCGCCGGAAGCGTCTCCTCCGCCAACCGCTGGGCGGCGGTAGGGCAGATCAGATAGGTCTGACCGCCGCTCCAATAGGCGGTCCCCTTACCGATCATATCCTCCATCTGGAAATTGTCCGCCACCGTATAAGCGTCGGTGCTATTGGTGTGGGCGGAGATCGTGTATCCCAGCCGTTTTGCCGTTGCAATCAGATTTCGCAGTCCCGCCTCTCCGCCGAGGCTTTCCTCCGGGGGCAGGATCTGCGGCCAACGCCCGTCATGGCCGCGAATGTTCCAGCCCACAAGGCAGAATTCTGCCTTTTTCACACCGGCACGGTGATAAGCCTCCATGATTTCCTCCGCCTGGCGGAAGGTGCAGGCCACATACACGGGCGGCTCGTTTTCCGGCGTCTGCTCCAGCACCGTGCAGGGGCAGGGCTTCCAGCCATGGCGGATGCGTACATACAGGGATTCCGCCGCATATTCCACCGTATCTGTCTTCCGCTCCCGCAGCGGCTGGAATCCATGGGCCAGCTGGTATCCGCGGTAAGCCCGGGCCATCCCGTTGTAATCGGCATCCTCACCGGTGAGGAAGTGCACCTCCGCCGTGATCGGCTCATAGGGCTTCATCCCGTCCAGCCAGATACGGGGACAGTGCCGGTACGCTCCATCCCGGACCTCATATACGCCGCCGGTATACCCAGCCATTCCTGTAACAATTCCAAGATAGCAGCCACGGAGGGTTTTTACGCCCCAGACCGGCATCCGCGCGTTCCGGACCTTCGCCTCGCCATCCGGGCGGTCCCGGAAAAACAGCAGGCCAGTATCCCGCATGCCTTCCGCCTGACCGGACATCGTCAGATAATACCCATCCTCGCCTGTCTGCGCATCGCCGCGCTCTACGTCCAGGTCCACATACTGTGCTCCGGAAAAATCCACGGTATCCGGAATTGAAAGATACAGTACGTTTCTCTCCCGTCTCTCATGCATCTGGATCTGTGTCTTTTCTCGGTCGGCATAGTAAATTTCGGCAATCGCCATTTCAAAATCCCCTTTCTGCTGGCTCTGGCTTGATTATAGCACGAAAAGATGCTATGCTAAAGAAAGAATCCCCATATTTTCTATAACAAAACAAAGAAAGGACCATCTCCATGGATCTGTGCTGCCTCACCCCCACCATTCGGTATATCCAGAATCACTGCGCCGTCACCCCATATCCGGCGCCGGTCCGGGCTTACGACTGCCGTCTGCTCTGCCTGCTCAGTGGGGAAGCGGAGATCCGCATAAACGACGCCCTGCATCGCCTTCCCCGCGGTACCCTGGTCTTCTTCCCACCGGACACCCCCTATCACCTGACCGCACCCCCGGACCGGGAGCTGCAAATTCTCTTCCTCAATTTCGACCTGATGGGTGGAAAAGAATCCGTCGAGCCTCTGCCTCCGGATCTGGAGGAGGACTATGACCGGTCCAGAATCATCTTCCCGCCCCCCATCCCACCCCTGGACCATCCCATTATCACCCCGGCTGGAGAAATGGAGGAACCTCTTCTGAACATCTTAAAAGAATACGAGCAGGCCGCCCCTGCGTTTCGTGAAAAAAGCGCAGCCCTCCTGAAATGTGTCCTGATCGACTTAGCCCGCTCCTGCTCCGCACCGGAACGCCAATATCCGGCAGCGATCTGCTTTGCCCTGGAATGCATCCATCAAAACTTTCGGAACCGCCTTACCAACCAGGAGATCGCAGCTGCGGCTGGTTATCACCCTTACTACTTGGATGTCTGCTTCTCCCGCTGCTTGGGATGCACTATGCGGCAGTATCTCATTCGGTACCGACTAAAACTCGCACAACGCAGCCTGCTCCTGACGGACCGAAGCATCGGGACCATCGCCGAACAGTGCGGATTCGACTCCCCTGCCTATTTCGCCAAATGCTTCAAGCGGATCACCGGCGTTACACCCAGCCAGTTCCGGCAGCAGAAACATGGTCGCGGCATTTAAAAAATTCCCGATAATACAAACGCACCGGCGCAGCCCACAAAGGCGGCATCGGTGCGTTTGATTCGTTCTCTCTTTCTTCAGCCATGACAGAGTTATCCATATATGCCTGACGCTCTGCGATGATTTCATCGATTCCCATGTTCTTGGTGGTTTTTCCCCACTCGGTGACCAGGCTCTCGACTTCCTCCTCAGATTGAGCGGCTACAACCTTTGCCCAGAATTCCTGGCGGACGTCCTTGATTGCGGCGAACTTCTGTCCTTCCACCTCTCCGGGCAAGAAGTAGTAATCCTTGGGCGGATCCATCTCCGCGTCGTATTTGTCGCGGACTTCCTGACGGTTTTCCCAACTCAGGTAGTTGTCTTCTCGCTGGAGAGCGGGAGAAACGGTCTGCTTATCAGCAATGGCGGGAATGTTAAGGCAACACCGCATAAATTGCAAAGTTTCCGTTTAGCAGAGGTCTACCAGC
>CAJMLQ010000065.1 GCA_905214265.1 uncultured bacterium | reverse complement strand
AGGCAGCTGGTAGAGCACAACCTTAGGAGGCGTGTGCTCTATCCAGCTGAGCTACGTGGACATATGAAAAGGATCCCGGCTTTCAATCCTTGGCGTGTTCGGACCGCTGCATCTTCAGAGACGGTACTTCATCCAATGAAGCCGAGAAGAGAGAGAACCTTTTTTATTATACTGGATACCAATGAAAAAATCAAGTCTCTGTAATTTATTTTGCAAAGACGTGGTTCCCCTTGCATATTTGTTCAGAGTTTGCTATAATCAATAGCAAAGTCTCCGCGTGTTTATAAATGGCGGAATGCGGGGACCTAGTATCGTAAAGATGAGGTGTTTCATTTTGAAAGCCAACCGCCGTACACTCGTCGAAAAAAAGGAAGGCCGGTTGCTGCAGAATCCCGCGATGATGATTGTTGGGAGCTTTTTGATCCTGATCCTTGCGGGGGCCTTGCTGCTCACACTGCCTGTTTTTAACCGGGAAGGTGTTTTCACGCCCTTTCTCAACTCGCTGTTCACTGCGACTTCGGCCACCTGTGTGACCGGTCTGATCGTTTATGACACCTATACCTATTTCAATATGGGAGGCCAGACGGTCATCATCACATTAATTCAGCTGGGCGGGCTGGGGCTGGTGACGCTGACCAGCTTTTTTTACCTTTTGATCGGAAAGCGCCTGGGGCTGCGCACGGCCCATTTGGCTCAGGAGTCGGTGAATTCCGACGAGCAGATCAATACGGCCAAACTGATCAAAATGCTGGTTTTTCTGACTGCGGGGATAGAGCTGGCGGGAACGCTGTTGCTTTCCATCTATTTTGTGCCGGAGTTTGGCCAGTACGGAATTTTTATGTCCGTCTTTTTTGCGGTTTCCGCCTACTGTAACGCCGGATTCGACCTGCTGGGGATGCGAGGGGAATTTTCCAGTCTGCTGTCGGTCAACGATCAGCCGCTGGTGCTGCTGACGATCATGGGGCTGATTATCTGCGGTGGCCTGGGCTTTATCGTTTGGCAGGATCTCTGGAATTATCATCGGCGCCGGAGGCTGTTCCTCCATACCAAAATCGTGCTGGTTTCGACGGCGATCCTGGTGCTCGGGGGAGCTTTGCTGTTCCTGGTGTTGGAATGGGACAATCCCGATACACTGGGCGGCATGTCCTTTGGGCAGAAGCTGCTCAACGCTCTGTTCCAGTCTGTGACGACCCGGACCGCGGGCTTTGACGCGCTGAACAATCCCGGGATGCAAGGCACCTCCAAGCTGCTTTCCATTGTGCTGATGTTTATTGGAGCGGCTCCCGGGTCTACGGGCGGCGGGATCAAGGTGACGTCCATCGTCGTGCTGGTGATGACGGTCTTTTCCGTGATGCGTGGCCGCTCGGAAACGATCATCCACCATCGCCGGATCGATAAGCTGATCGTTTACAAAGCGCTGTCTGTAATGTTTTTGGGCATGCTTCTGGTCATGCTGACCTCCGGCGTGATCCTGGCAACATCCTCCTCCGCTTCCAGTGTGGACGCCTTGTTTGAGGCGACCTCCGCTTTTGCAACCGTTGGGCTTACTGCCGGCGTAACCAGCGTGGCAGATGGCTTCAGCAAGGTTATGCTGATCATCGCGATGTTCCTGGGCCGAGTCGGGCCGGTTTCCTTTGCCTTGTCCATTTCCGTGGCCGCGGGTACCCGGGATAAAAAGCAAATTATCCCGGAGGGGAAAATCTGGGTGGGCTGAAGCCGGGGATTTTCGTTTGCCGAAAGAACCCCCGCTGGTTTCCTGAAACTTGTCAGGAAACCAGCGGGGGTTTGTAGGCTTTATCGAAAAAGGCTTTGCAGCAACATGGAGAACGCAGTGGAAAAGCTCATTCGTTTGACCTCGTATCCCGCCAGGATCGGGATTTCAGCCAGCACCCGGCCGTCTAGGGTAAAGTTGGCCTGACCCAGTTGCTGGCCTTCCGCTACCGGCGCTTCCACTTCCAACTCCAATTCCACGGTCCGGATCACCTCGCCGGATTTTCCCTTTGCAATCAGGATTGGACCGGCGGGGGACAGCGTTAGAGGAACTGCTTCTTCGACTCCCCGAGTCACCGTAATGGGGGCCAGTTCCTCTTGGGGAACCTCCGGAGTGTAGCTTTCGAAAGAGGAGAATCCGTAGTTCAGGAGAGTGCGGCAGGAGGCGAACCGCTCGTCAGAGGTCGCGCTCCCCATGGAAACCGCTATCAGGCTCAGGCCCTGTCGGGTCGCCGATGCAGAAAGACAGCTTCCGGCACCGTCGGTCGTGCCGGTTTTTAAGCCGGTGCAGCCTTCATAAAAGCGGACAAGCTTGTTGGTGTTGGTCAAGGCAGTCTTGCCATCCCGGAGAGAGTCCATCCAGATGGTGGTGTATTTGGTAATATCCGAATGACGCAGCAACTCTCGGGACATCAGTGCGATATCATAGGCGCAGGAGAGATGGCCCTCTGCATCTAGACCGGTGGGATTGACGAAGGTGGTGTCCTTCATGCCCAGCTCTTTTGCACGGGCATTCATCAGGTCGACAAAAGCCCCCTCGCTTCCGGCGACGTATTCCGCCAGCGCCATAGAGGCATCGTTGGCTGAGTTGACTGCAGTTGCCTTTATCAGGTCTTCCAGGCGCATTTCCTCCCCCGGTTCCAGCCAGATTTGAGTGCCGCCCATGGAAGCGGCATGCTCAGAGCAGGACACCATGTCGTCCCAGCCGATGGAGCCGGTTTCAATCGCTTCCATGACCAGCAGAAGGGTCATGATCTTGGTGATGGAGGCGGGCGGCATCTTTTCATGGGCATTTTTCTCGAAAAGGAGCTGCCCGCTCTCCGCGTCCATCAAAACCGCGGATTTCGCAGGGATCTCCTGCGCTTGGGCGGTGGTTACCACCGTTTCTTCTTCTGCGAGCCATGCCTCCTCTGCCAGGCCGTCTGCGCCTGCCGTCAGGGGGATTGCCGCTGCGGCTAAAGAAAAGGCCGCCGCCAGGGCCGCGTACCGGAGCACGCGCTTGGGAGAGCTTTTTTGTTTCATCCTGTCCACCGCTCCTTCAGCGGGCGCCGCACCCAGCGCCCGGTTTTTGTTATATCTTATGCGGCTTACGGATCAAAAAGAATGAAAAAGAAAAAGCCGGAGGCGATTTGCCTCCGGCGGATAATGTCGTGCTGAGTGCCATCATCGATGGCAGAGCGGCCGTGAACGAGAACTTAGTCAATGATGAAGGGTTTGATCTCTTCGAAGAATTTTGCGCTGTCCTCCGAATGTGCTTCCAGGCGGATCGGCTTGGAAAGATCCAGGCTGAAAATGCCCATGATGGATTTGGCGTCGATTGCATACCGTCCAGAAATCAGATCCACATCAAAATCGTACTTCGAAACGGTGTTCACGAAGACTTTGACGTCGTTGATGGTGTTCAGCATGATGTTGCAAGTTCTCATTGGTATCGACCTCCATTCACTAGTATTTTGGTAATTACAAATAAGCCTATTTTGACTATATCCATAATTACTATATTTACAATATAACAGGACTTTCATTTTAAGTCAACTGCTAATTGTAAATTTCTCTTAAATCTATTATAATACTAAATGAAAAGGTCTGGATTTGTCCAATTTACACAACCTTCAAAAACCCGTGAACGATGCGGAAACAGGCCGGATAATGCTGTCAGACAGGAAATTTTCATCATTTGGAAAAGCTCAGACGGGATACGGCGCGGTTTGACAGCTGTTGCGGCAAGATTGGGAAAAGGGCCTTTTGGATGCGGCTCAAAATGTTCATTTTGAGCCTTGTTTATTTCAACTGAACGAAAAGGAGGGGCCTGATGCGGATCGCCTTTACGACCTTGGGATGTAAGGTGAACCAGTACGAGACGGAAACACTTTCTGAGATGTTCTCAAATGATGGGTTTGAAGTGGTTGACCCACAGGATTTTGCCGATGTATATGTAGTCAATTCCTGCACGGTCACCGCGTCGGGGGACAAGAAAACCCGTCAGCTTCTGCGGCGGCTGAAAAAGCAGAATCCGGCGGCTGTTGCAGCGCTGACCGGGTGCTTTCCGCAGGCGTTCCCCGATGCGGCAGCGAAAATTCTGGAAGCGGATGTTGTTACCGGCTCCTCAAACCGGGCGGCTCTTCTGCCCGCGGTGAAGGAAGCCCTCGCCACCGGAAACCGGGTGGTGGAGATCCTTCCTCACCAGCGGGGCGAAAAGTTTGAGCATATGGCGGTTACCGGGCTGCGCGGCCGCACTCGTGCGTTCGTGAAGATCGAGGACGGCTGTGAGCGGTACTGTTCCTACTGTATCATTCCCAAGGCACGGGGGCCGGTCCGCTCCAAGCCCTTGGAGGAGATCCGGGCGGAATTGACGGAACTTGCCCGCAATGGGTATCGGGAAACGGTCTTAGTGGGTATCAATCTTTCCTCTTACGGAAAAGATTTGGGCCTGCGGTTGACCGATGCGGTGCAGGCCGCTTGCCAAGTGGATGGTATTGAGCGGGTGCGGCTGGGAAGTCTGGAGCCGGAACTGCTGACGGCCGGTGATATTCGGTCCATGGCGGCGGAGCGGAAGTTTTGCCCGCAGTTCCATCTTTCGCTCCAAAGTGGCTGCGACAAGACGCTTCGTGAGATGAACCGTCATTACGATACCGCAGAGTATGCGCGGATTGTCAGTGATATCCGGACGGTGTTTGAAAATCCTTCGATCACAACCGACGTGATGGTGGGCTTTGCCGGAGAGACAGAATTGGATTTCGTGGAGAGCCTGGCTTTCGTCCAAAAAATCGGCTTTGCCAAGGCCCACGTTTTTTCCTACTCCCGCCGGCCCGGGACTGCCGCGGACAAACGCCCTGGACAGGTTTCCAGTGCCGTCAAGGAAAGTCGCAGCCGTCGGATGATCGAGGCGGCAGACGCGTCCCGGAAAGATTTCCTGCTCAGCCAGCTGGGTAGGGTGGAGGAGGTCCTGGTCGAAACTACGCGCTCTCCTTTGGGCTATGAGGGCTTCACCAAAAATTATACCCCGGTTTATGTGGACTGCGATCCGGCTTTTTGCGGCCAAATTGTCAAAGTACGGCTCGAGGCGGTGCTGGAAGGGCACTGCATCGGAGCCTTTCGACGATAAATCTCTCTTACAGTGCGCATGTATGATGCTCCTCTGGACCGTCTTTCTGGCGGACGGGACCAAAACAGAAAGGAATGGTTAAAGTCATGGCTGTTTTTCGAATTTACGTGGAGAAAAAGCCTGCCTTTGCTGTGGAGGCAGATTCCACCCGCAGCGACATCCGTGCATCCTTAGGTATTCACCTTGCCGGTCTTCGGCTCTTCAATCGTTATGACGTGGAGGGTATTGACGAAGATACTTTTGCAATGGCGTCCAAGACGATCTTCTCCGAACCGGCTGTGGACGTCACCTTTTCCAAGCTGCCCGCGGCGGACGGCTGCCGGGTGCTGGCGGTGGAGTACCTTCCCGGCCAATTTGACCAGCGCGCTGATTCCTGCGAGCAGTGCATCCAGATCATGACCCAGGGAGAGCGTCCCGCTGTCCGAAACGCCCGCATCTACATTTTGGAGGGGGAACTGACGGACGCGGAATTTGAGGCGATTAAGGGACATTTGATTAATCCTGTGGAGGCCCGGGAGGCGAGTCTCGCCGCCGTGGACACCCTGAAAACCGATTACGCCATTCCCACGTCGGTAGAGACGCTGGCTGGCTTTATCGGGCTGGACGAGGAAGCCCTGGCCGGCTTTATCCGGGATTACGGTCTTGCCATGGATCTGGACGATATCCGGTTCTGCCAGGCATACTTCCGGGACACCGAGAAGCGGGATCCCACCATTACCGAGATCCGGATGATTGATACCTACTGGTCTGATCACTGCCGCCACACCACCTTCGGCACCATCATTGACGATGTGCAGATTGACGATCCCGCCATTGCGGCAAGCTTTGAAAAATATCAGGAGATCCGGGGCGAGCTTTACGTCGGCCGGAGTAAGCCGGTGACGTTGATGGATCTGGCCACCATCGGCGCCAAAAAGCTCAAAAAGGATGGAAAGCTCCGGGAACTGGACGAGAGCGAGGAGATCAACGCCTGCTCCGTTAAGATCAATGTGGATGTGGATGGCGTCACCGAAAAGTGGCTCCTCATGTTCAAGAACGAGACCCACAATCATCCCACGGAGATCGAGCCTTTCGGCGGCGCGGCCACTTGCCTGGGCGGTGCGATCCGCGATCCGCTGTCCGGGCGGTCCTATGTCTATCAGGCCATGCGTGTTACCGGGGCCGCTGACCCCACCGTCCCCCGCAGTGCCACCCTGAAGGGCAAGCTGCCTCAGAAAAAGCTGGTCACCACTGCGGCCCACGGCTACAGCTCCTACGGAAACCAGATCGGCCTGGCCACCGGCGAGGTTACGGAGCTTTACCATCCTAATTACGCCGCCAAGCGGATGGAGATCGGCGCGGTCATCGGTGCAACGCCGGAAAACCACGTTATCCGGGATGTTCCGGACCCCGGTGACATTGTCATTCTCCTGGGCGGACGCACCGGACGCGATGGCTGCGGCGGCGCGACTGGATCCTCCAAGTCCCACACTCTGGAGTCCCTCCATACCTGCGGCGCAGAAGTCCAGAAGGGCAATCCGCCCATCGAGCGGAAAATCGCTCGGCTGTTCCGCAATCCTGCGGTTACCCGGATGATCCGCCGCTGCAACGACTTCGGCGCGGGCGGCGTGTCTGTGGCCATCGGCGAGCTGGCTGACGGCCTTTCCATCAATCTGGATGCAATCCCCAAAAAGTATGAGGGCCTTGACGGCACGGAATTGGCCATTTCGGAATCCCAGGAGCGGATGGCGGTGGTGGTTTCTCCGGAGAACGCCGAAGCATTTATCCGCTTTGCCAACGAGGAAAACCTAGAAGCCACTAAGGTAGCAGTGGTCACCGCTGAACCTCGCCTGACCATGGATTGGTGCGGAAACCGCATCGTTGACCTTTCTCGGGAATTCCTCAATTCTAATGGCGCGGAGAAGCACACAGCGGCGGTTGTTTCCGTGAACCCAGTCAAACCGGTGAACAGCCGCAGGGATACCCGGGAGGATTGGCTGGCACATCTCTCCGGCCTGAATGTCTGCTCCCAGAAGGGGCTTGTGGAGATGTTTGACAGCTCCATTGGCGCCAATACCGTCACCATGCCTTACGGCGGCAAGTACCAGATGACCAAGACCCAGGCCATGGCGGCAAAGCTCCCGGTGCTGGAGGGCGAGACCAACGCCTGCTCCATCATGGGTTGGGGGTACAATCCTTACATTGCCGAGCAGAACCCCTACCTTGGCTCGATGTACGCGGTAGTCGAGTCGGTCGCTAAGGTGGTGGCCGCCGGTGGAACCCACAGACCTTGCTGGCTGACCTTCCAGGAGTATTTTGAGCGGCTTCGCAATGATCCCAGCCGTTGGGGGAAACCTCTGGTCGCTTTGTTGGGCGGCATGGAAGCGCAGTTGCAGCTGGGATGCGCCGCCATAGGCGGAAAGGATTCCATGTCTGGCTCTTTTGAGGAGATTGACGTGCCGCCGACATTGGTTTCCTTTGCGGTCTCCATGGGCGATGCGCGGACGGTGATCTCTCCGGAATTCAAGCAGATCGGCTCCACGGTGGTCTTGCTGCTGCCCAAGTACTGCGCGGACGGGACGCCGGATTTTGAAAGCGTCAAGGAGTTGTTCAGTCGGGTGGAGAGGATGATCCGATCCGGCGAGGTTATTTCCGCCTGGACGCTGGGCTTTGGCGGCGTAGCGGAGGCCGTGGCCAAGATGGGCTTCGGCAACCAGCTGGGCTTCCAGTTTGCCCGGAAGCTGCCGGATGAACTGCTCTTCAATCCGGTTTACGGCGGCTTCGTCCTGGAGTTGTCCGGCGGCGCAAAGGCCTGTGACAGCGAGATCCTGGGCGTTACGGCGTTCCGTCCGGAGATCGTCTCCGCAGACGGCTCCGTCCGGCTGACCCTGGAGGAACTGCAGAAGGCATATGAGGATAAGTTGGAGCCGGTGTTCCACTGCAACATTGCCACCAGCGAAGAGCCGGTTCCGGTATACAGCTTTGAGGCTGGCCATCGTCCCTCCCCGGCTGTCAAAACAGCTTCTCCCCGGGTGCTGATCCCGGTATTCCCTGGCACTAACTGTGAGTATGATACCCAGCGCGCCTTTGAACGGGCCGGCGCCACCACCGACATTTTTGTGATCAACAATCTTTCCAGCAGTGCTATTGAGGAATCTGTCCGGGAGTTTGCGCGGCGGCTCCAGAAGGCGCAGATCATCATGATTCCCGGCGGTTTTTCTGGCGGTGACGAGCCAGATGGCTCCGGCAAGTTCATTACGGCGTTTTTCCGCAATCCGCGGATTAAGGACGGCGTTCATGAACTGCTGAAAAATCGGGATGGCCTGATGCTGGGCATCTGCAACGGCTTCCAGGCCCTGATTAAGCTGGGTTTGGTACCCTATGGCGAAATTGTGGAGATGACCGGGGAGTCTCCAACCCTGACCTTCAATTCCATCGGCCGTCACCAGTCTAAAATGGTGACCACTCGCATCGCCTCCAACAAATCTCCGTGGCTGGCTAACACCCAGGTGGGCGACTATCATACGGTTCCGATTTCCCATGGGGAGGGCCGTTTTGTAGCCAACGAAGAATGGATCCGCATTCTGGCTCAGAACGGGCAGATCGCGACTCAGTATGTAGACCTGACCGGGCAGCCGACCTATGACATTCGCTATAATCCCAATATGTCCGCCTCGGCCATTGAAGGCATCACCTCGCCGGACGGACGGGTTTTCGGCAAAATGGCCCACAGTGAACGCACCGGTTCCAACGTCGCCAAGAATATCGACGGGGACAAGGATCAGAAAATCTTCCGGAGCGGCGTGGAATATTTCCGCTGATGTAAAAGAACTCAAATGCAAAACCCCCGTTTCCATATGGAAACGGGGGTTGCTTCGTCCGTATACCGCGGACTACCTTGAAAATTCCCGCCCGGCGAACCGTTTGGGTCTTTTCGTGCCGGGCGGGATGCAAACGCCTTTTGGAACAGCCTTTTGGCTGTCGCAATCCCTTCCAGCAAACTTAGTATCTGCGGGAACCGGCGCGTTATGCGCTCGGTTTTAGAAAAATTTTGAGCCGGACGGCACTGTAGGAACGGTGGCCGCAGACGCCGTCAGACCGGATGCCGGATGGACTGATCCAGGATGGGACTCCGGTTCTGCCTGATGCAGTGCCAACTCCCGCTGGTAGGCGGAGAGGACCGCCTGTTCAAATTGATTGCGGGCCGCGGGAGAGATGGGGTGGGCGATGTCGCGGAAGACGCCGTTGACTTCTTTGCGGCTGGGCATGGCGACGAAAAGCCGTTCCGGACCTTCGATGACCTTAATGTCATGGATGGCCAGCTCATTGTCCACCGTGACCGACACGACCGCACGCAGACGGCCTTCCTGCAGCAATCTTCTGACTTTGATATCGGTGATATTCATGATGCATTCCTCCTTGCCCCTAGTCTGGACCGGGCTGTTCCGCTTATACACAGGCTGGCCGCCTTTTTTCAAAAAGCTGTGAATTTACTATGAAAACATTCCCACATTCTTGCTATTTTCCGATGGATATGCTATTCTAGAAGTAAGCCCGCAAGGGAAATACAATCAGCGCGGAGGTTTCATATGGACGTCTTTATTGAATATATGGTGAAAAAGCAAAACACCGGAAAGGACATTCTGCTGAAGATTTTTTATGCGGTGGCTGCGGTTGTGATTTTGGTGGCAGCCTTTTTGTTTATTCCGCTCCTGGGGCAGATGTTCTCCATGTTTGCGCCGCTGATCGGTTTCGGGGCAGTGTTCGGCGCCTGGTATCTGATCACCTCCATGAATGTGGAGTATGAGTATATCCTGACCAACGGGGAGATGGATGTAGACAAGATCGTCGCACGCCGCCGCCGGAAACGCCTGATTACCGCCAATGCCCGGAAATTCGAGGCGTTTGGTCCGTTTAACGTCCAGGAACACGCGGGGAAGGATTACAACAACCGGGTGTACGCCTGCGTTTCCCCCGATGCCCCGGGGAATTATTACGCGGTATTCAATCATGCCACTTTAGGAAAAACCCTCCTGGTGTTTACGCCCAACGATCGGGTGCTGGAAGGGATGCGCTCCTTTATTCCAAGACAGGCAGGTGGTTCGGCTGTTTACGGGAATCGACCTCGTCAGGATTGACCGAATCGAAAAGAGTATCCGGAACCCTCGTTTTTTAGCGAGGGTTTTTTCGGTTGAAGAAAACGTACTTTTTATGGAGCGGGGGATGCGGCCGGATACGATAGCCGCCTCCTATGCGGCAAAAGAGGCGTTTTCCAAAGCGCTGGGAACCGGAGTACGGGGATTTTCCCTGACGGAGGTTTCTGTTCTGCGCGATTCGCTGGGCGCGCCGTATTTCGCGTTTTCCGGCCGCGCCGCTCGGCTGGTGGCAGAACGGGGACTGCGCTTCTCCGTTTCCCTTACGCATACAGACGAGCTGGCCGCGGCCTTTGTGGTTGCCTGGCAGGAGGAAAAGGGAGGATCGGTATGAAGGTTCTGACATCCGCAGCGATGAAAATCGCGGAGAGCGTTGCAGTAGAGCAGGGAAGCAGCTATCTGGAATTGATGGAGTGCGCGGGAGCGGGAGCGGCAAAACAGATTCTCGCTCTTGTGGATGTGACAGAGCGCCCGGTACTGATTCTCTGCGGGAAAGGAAACAACGGCGGGGACGGACTGGTCGTTGCCCGGCATCTGGTTCAGGCGGGCGGGAAGGTAACGGTACTGTTCCTCATGGGACGGGAATTGAGTGCACTCTCGCGGTCCAACCTGTATGCACTGGAGGGCCTTCCGGTAACGCTCTTAGATGGCACAGCTCTGCCGGAAGCAGAATGGAACGGGTTGTTCCGCTCTGCCGGAGTGGTGGTGGATGCGGTGTTTGGCACCGGCTTTTCGGGGAATCTTCCGGAGCGATGCCGTGAGGTCCTGGAGGCGGCCAGCCGCTCGTCGGCAGTGAAGATCGCCCTGGATGTGCCTTCCGGCGTAGACTGCGACACTGGATTTTTCGATCCGCACAGCTTTCAGGCAGACGTGACCTATGCCTTTGGAGCGTATAAGCCGGCCCATCTGCTGAAAAGCTCCCGGGCCCTCTGCGGACGGTTGGAGCTGGTGGATATCGGTATCCCGGAGGTGCAGATTGCCTCCATCCCAGACGGCGTGACCGTCATCCGCCCGGACTTGGTGACCCATTGCATCCCCAGGCGCCGGGAGGATTCCAATAAAGGCGATTACGGCAGGCTCCTGGATATCGGCGGGTGCCGGAATATGACCGGTGCGGTGATCCTGTCAGCACTGGCGGCCATGCGCAGCGGCGTGGGGCTGGTCAAGGTGGCGACGGCAGAGCCGGTGGTTCCGTTGGTGGGCGGGCGGCTGCTGGAATGCATTCACTACGGTCTGCCAACGTCTGGAGATGGGAGCATTTCTGTGGACGCCGCAGACGAACTGCGGGAACAATGCCGTTGGGCCACTGCTGTGCTGGTCGGATGCGGTCTTTCGGTAACGGAGGATACGAAGCTCCTGGTGGAGGACTTGATCGCCAGTTGCTGCCGTCCGTTGGTCATTGACGCCGACGGCCTCAACTGTGTTGCCTCCAATCCGGATATGCTGCTAAAAGCGCATGTGCCGGTCATTTTGACGCCGCACATCAAAGAGATGTCCCGGCTTACCGGACTGCCGGTGGAGGTGGTTAAGGCCAGGCGATTTGACGTGGCGGCGCAGTTTGCCTCCAAGTACGGTGCCACCGTAGTCTTGAAAGATTCCAATACGGTCATCGCTACGCCGAAGGGAGAGCGGTATCTCAGCGACAACGGCAACGCGGGCATGGCCAAGGGCGGCAGCGGCGATGTGCTGGCGGGGATCATTGCCTCCCTGCTGGCTCAGGGCGTTTCCACGGTTTCGGCGGCGGTGGCAGGTGTCTACCTCCACGCGGCGGCGGGAGATATGGCGGCCCAGAACCTGACGCAGTACGCGATGCTGCCCAGCGATCTGATCGACGAACTCCCCTATGTGTTCCGCAGCTTTGTCTGAGAAAAGGCCACCAGACGGCCCGCGCATATTTCACGGTGTGGCGGCATACAATAGCACAGAACATGCCGGAAGGAAGGTCGATACGGATGCGGAGAAAACGGGCGGTCTGCGCAGCGGCGCTGCTATTGGCGGCGGTTTTGTGCTGTGCCGGCTGCAGTACGGGGAAAAAGGCGGAGGCTCCGCCCAGCGCGGAATCGGTGGCGGAATCCATAAGCCGGCCCTTTGATGTAGTGGCTACGATTAAAATGGGCGGCATCGAGGCAGAAGCCGATCTCAACCGGACGGAAAACGGGGTCTGCACCTTTCTCTTCCATAAGCCGGCTGCTCTCGACGGCATGACCGTTACTTTGGACCGGGACACCATCGGTCTGTCCTACCTCGGCCTCAGCGTGGAGGCGGACAGTGAAAAAGTGCTCAGCAGCAGTGTGACCAAGGCGATTGTCGCTTCGATCAATCTGGCAGCGGAGCCAAGCGGCGTCACAGTGGACGTGGACGGCAGCGCCATCCTGGTCAGCGGAAAAACGGATTCCGGGGATTTTACCCTCCGGCTGGATCAGAAAAACCAATCGATGCTGACGCTCTCCATCCCGAACCTGGATTTGGAGTGTCATTTCAGCAGCGGAGAATAGTTCTTACCGGCGCCCGGCAGCGGAAACCCCGCCAGCCGGGCATTTTTGTAAAAAGACTTGCGCCGTGGAAAAGTTTTGTCTATACTGGGGATAGTTGGATTTTTCTCGTGGAAGCGGGGGGAGGACGGAAAATGGACTTGAACGGCAGGAATATGAAACGCATTCTATTGATTATTGTGATCTCCATCCTGGTGTTTGTCAGCGTACAACATTTTGAACTGGTGATCAGCGCGGCCAAGTGGATCGCGCAGCTGCTTAGTCCCTTTGTTGCCGGGCTGTGTTTTGCTTTTATTTTTAATGTGCCGCTGAAATTTTTGGAGGAACGGTGTTTTGCGTTTGCAGTGCGCGGCGGAAACAGATGGTGGCGCAGGCATCACCGCTCTGTCTGTCTGCTGCTGACTTACCTTCTGATTGCGGGCCTGCTTTTTATTCTGGTCTTTTTGGTGGTGCCTCAGCTGAAAAACAGCGGAGAAGTCCTGATTGCCAATATGCCGGGATATCTGGAGACGCTGGAAGCTTGGGCGAGCCGGTGGATGGAATGGTTCGGCATTGCACCGGAGCAGATAACCGCTCTAACCAGCGACTGGGACGCTATTTTTACAAAGGCGCTGGAGATTCTTCAGAGTTTCGCGCCGGATATGATGGGGTCGGCAGCTACGGTGGCCAGTGGTATCTTCAACGGTATTGTCAGCTTGGCGGTAGGGCTGGTTTTTTCCGCTTACCTGTTGGCAAAGAAGGAGGACCTCTGCCTGAGCTGCAAGCGGACCCTTTTCGCGTTTTTGCCTCGGGATAAGGCGGATTACCTGGTTTCTGCGGGGAAGCTGACCAACCGGACGTTCGCGCGGTTTGTGTCCGGACAGCTGACGGAAGCGGTTATTATCGGGATGCTCTGCTTCATCGGCATGGGAATTTTCCGGATGCCCTATGCTTCTTTGATCTCTACGGTCGTAGGTGTCACCGCGCTGATCCCGATTTTTGGTGCCTTTATCGGAACAGCCATCGGGGCTTTTCTGCTCTTTATGATCCATCCCATGACAGCGGTGTGGTTTGTACTGTTTATCGTCGTCCTGCAGCAAATCGAGAGCAATTTTATTTATCCCAAGGTGGTAGGAACCTCTGTGGGGCTCCCTGGCATATGGGTGCTGTTTGCGGTGATGGTGGGCGGCAACGTGTTTGGTATCATGGGAATGCTGGTTGGGATCCCCCTGGCATCTGTGGCATACACGCTCTTCCGGGACGCCGTTAGCAAAAGGCTGCGCCGCCGGAATGTCACAAGAGAGGACCTATACAACGCCGGAAAAGACAATTTTGGCCAGTGAAAACTTTAGTTTTTAGCAGGTAGTCCATCAATATTTTACGTATCCATGGCAAAAGAGTTGCCTCTTAACAACGGTGTGTTATAATAACCTCAGAGAAACCATTCCAAGAGCGGGACCAGTTGTCCTGCAGGATCGGCAGTTTTCTTTGGGCACGGCGGCCATTTGGTTCCATATCGGACGAGTTTACGGCCGCGTGCAATGAATGTAAAAGCAACTGGGCAAGGAGGACGGATTTTTGTATGAAGGAAAAATTGAACATTGGTGTAATCGGATTAGGCGGCCGGGGATACGGACTGCTCAAAGAGGTAATGCTTCCTCGGGAGGAGATCAATGTTTTAGCGGTCTGCGACCTTTATGAAGACCGTCGGCAGGCAGGTGCGGCGGCTGTCAAGGAAGCCAAGGGCAACGAGCCTCTCTGCACTGCGGATTACCGCGAGGTGCTGGCGATGGATGCTATCGACGCCGTGGTGGTCCCCACATCCTGGGCGGATCACGTACACATTGCTGTTGCGGCCATGAAAGCCGGCAAATACGTTGCCACCGAAGTAGGCGGCGCATATTCCATCGATGAGTGCTGGGAATTGGTTCGGACCCATGAGGAGACCGGTGTACCTTGCATGATGTTGGAAAATTGCTGTTACGATCGGGATGAGCTGATGGTCCTTAACATGGTGAAGCAGGGGATCTTTGGGGACATCGTCCACTGCCAGGGTGGTTACCGCCATGATCTGCGGGACGAAGTCTCTTTCGGACGTGAGAACCGTCACTACCGGCTGGTTAATTACATGAATCGGAACTGTGAAAACTACCCTACCCATGAGTTAGGCCCGATTGCCAAGATCCTGAACATCAACCGGGGTAACCAGATGCTTACCCTGAACTCTGTGGCCTCTAAGTCCGCTGGCCTCCATGAGTTCCTGATGCGAGAAAAGGGACCGGATTACGATCTGACCAGTACCAACTGGACCCAGGGCGATGTGGTGACCACCATCATCAAATGTGCCCACGGCGAAACCATCGTGCTGACCCTGGACACCACTCTCCCCCGGGCTTACTCCCGTGGTTTCCATATCCAAGGCACGAAGGCGATGTATATGGAAGATAACCGCTCTCTGTTCATCGACGGCGTTCACAATAAGTTCGATTTCGACTGGAAAAGCCAGTGGAATAACGTGGAGGAGTTCCACAAGCAGTATGATCATCCTCTGTGGCGCTCTTATCTGGATGAAGGAGTTGTCGGAGGTCACGGCGGCATCGACTGGCTGGTATTCGGTGCCTTCTTTGACGCGGCCAGAAGAGGAATTCAGACTCCCATTGACGTTTATGACATGGCGGCGTGGATGAGCATCACCCCACTGTCCGCTCAGTCTATTTCCATGGGCGGGGCGCCGGTAGGAATTCCGGATTTCACCAATGGCCGCTGGATAAACCGGGAGCCAATTGTAGAAGGAAAATACTGCCTGGATAAAGTCTGTGAATAATTGAAACAAAAAGTTATTGAATGTCACTCGAAAAAATTCAAGCGGATTGGCTGGCCGTAGAAGCTGGTCAATCCGCTATTTAATAGGTCAAAAGAGAGATTGAAATGGCTCTATTCTGAGGCAATTTCTCAGAAACTTTGCGGAAATAACATACAAATAGATGATTTTTTGAAATGTAAAGGTTAAAATTTGTATAAAACAAAAAACCTTCAAAAACATCTTGACAAAGGGGGAGTGGTGCGATATAATAATAAA
>CAJMLQ010000064.1 GCA_905214265.1 uncultured bacterium | reverse complement strand
ATAGGCTTCTATGTCTTGAACCACAAGCCTTTTTCTATTATTCAGGATACATTAATTAAAATTTAGGGTTATAGTAAAACTTTCGTTAGTCGTATTGCTATATGCTATGCCATATGGGTCTGTCCATGCGAACGTAATTCTACCACTGACGGAAAACTCCACATAGCCATTTGAGGGGCTATTTTTACTTGCTGAAATACTTGTCGTTTCCCAAGATGCAAAATTGATAGCAAATCCGCTCTGATATGCGCTGACACTATCAATATTCATCACTTCGCCGTTTTGTGCGTTCACTGTTACAGTCGCCGTTACATGAATTTGCGCGGAACTAATCCCGCGCGAAACCAAGTGAACAGCAGAGACTGTTTTCGTCACAGGCATAATTCGAAGGACGGACTGAGAATCATCTGGATTCTGTTCTACTTATTAGAACATCATAACCATCCCCTTTTGGAAAATTATACCATACATCCTTGACAAATTCAATAAGAATTTTATTTTTTATCAGATATTATAGTGTATTTTTTAAAAATACTTTCCTATCCTCATGGTTCAAATACCGTTTCAATTACTTTACGGCTTTGCGGAGTCGAATAGACCCAGCGGCTGATATGCCCGCCCGTCAGGAAATAGCGCAGCTTGGCAGGCGGCAGTTCCCCGTCAAAGGCGTCAATCAGAATCAGTTTCACCTTCATTTTGTCCGGAAGCAGACTCTTGATGAATACGCTGGCCTGCTGACCGGGCCGGACGCCGTCCCGCTTCTCCGCCAGACCCGCCAGATTTGGGGTAAGCTCTACAAAGATCCCATAATCCTCCACCGAACGGACAACGCCTCCCACCGTCTCGCCCGGAGTAAAAGCGGCGGTGTTCTCTTCCCATGTGCCCAACAGTTCCCGATGGCTAAGGGTGATGCGGCCGTTCTCCACCGTGCGCACAACGGCTAAAATATCCTGTCCCACGGAAAACCGGTCCCGGGGATGGGAGATTCGCGACACCGAAATGGCGTCGATAGGGATCAGGGAGACCACTCCGCAGCCGATGTCTACAAACGCACCGAACTGCTCCAGGTGGGTCACCCGGGCCGGGATGATATCCCCCGGCTTGAGACCACTTAAGTATTGCTGACGACACCGTTCCTGTGCTCTGCGGCGGGAAAGGCGCGCAATGGCGTTTCCGTATGGGTCGGTTTCCAGGCCGGTCACAATAAAGCAGACAGGCTTGTTGACCCTTGAAATAATCGCGATGTCTCGTACAGCGCCCTCCGCGATGCCAACAGCGCACTCCTCACGGGGAATTATACCCCGGATCGGGCCAAGGTCCACAAGCAGATTGTGGCTGCCGTCGCAGACCAGTGCTTTCGCCTCCAGTATCGCAGAATGCTCCATGGCGGACCGAATGGTGGAAAGCCCGGAAAGAGCGGCGCTGTTTTCCATGGTTTCCAGGAGGAATCCTTCTGGTTTAAACTCCATGACGCTTTCCCACAGCGGAAAAATCCGCTGCAATCCCCTGTCCCGGCTGGGATTTCCTTTCTTTTGGTAAATTGGGAATGATGGTCTGCCGCATCCGGGAATTACGGCAGGTTCAGCCGAATGCTACATCCTATGTTTTCGTCCGGAGAAATATTCTCCTTCTGCGCTGCCGTTAATTTTCACAAAATTCCAAAAACGCATCAAAAGATCTTTCCTTTTCACAAATTTTGTGATACTATTTTAAAAGTATCCGTACAACATGGGGGGAGGAACCGCTAAGGCGGGGAATGCTTATGAAAAATCCGGTTCTCAGGGCAACCTTGCAGGGAATGCTTTTGGACGGCCTCTTTTGGGCTGGTTACTGCAGTTTTGGCAGTTTTATTGTTCCGTTTCTTCTGGACAGCGGATTTTCTGAGAGCAGCGCATCCATCGTCATGACAGCGATCTCAACGATTTCGTTTCTTGTTCAGCCATTGACTGGGCATCTCTGCGATACCCGCGTATCACAGAGGCAGGTCTATCTTACGCTGTCCGCCTGCTCCATTCCGCTGCTGCTCCTCCTTCCTCATGCGGCGGGAAATGCCCCGCTGACACTGCTGATCATGTTCTGTTTGACTGTCTCGCTCTACCAGGTACCCGGGCTGGTGGATTCTTGGATCATCCACATGAAAAAGCAATATCCAACCCTGAATTATGGTCTCCCGCGTGGAACAGGATCTCTGGTTTTTGCCGCCACCGCTCAGATTATGGGGGCGGTTACGGTGCATTATGGACATGGCGCACGTTTCCTGATGGGCGCAGTCGTCCTCGTCTGCAGTATGGGCGCCGCCTATTTTATCCGGCAGAAGCCGCCTGTTTCAGATGAATCTGCTCCACAGACTCAGGTGCCTGCCAAAGAAAAGGCACCGGTTTCTTTACTGCTGAAGAATAGAACTTATCTTCTTGTGCTTGGCATTACGTTTCTGGCATTGGCGGGGACCTCCTGCGTTTCAGCGTTTCTCCCCATGCTGGCCAAGCGTCTGGGTGGTGATTCCGGAACGGTGGGTTCCTGCTTAGCAGTGGCCGCTCTGTGTGAGGTGCCTCCGATGTTCCTGATGGGAAGTGTTTTGAAAAAGGTCCGCGCCAAACATACGATTTTGTTTGCCTCATTCTTCCATATTTTCCGGCTTTCGCTGCATCTGGTCGTGCCAAATGTTGGGTCATTAATCGGTATACAGGTCTTTGATGGACTGTCTTTTGCCATTCTGTGGCCGTCCGCGATCAACTATATCAACGATATCGTCGATGAACGGATTAAGGCCACTGCGATCATGACGTTTACTTCCGTGGGCCTTGGCGGCAGCAACATTTTTGGCAATGCCCTCGGCGCGGCGCTTCTGCCCATCATCGGTGTTTATGGTGTGTTTGCCGTCTGCACTGGACTGACTGTCCTCGCCTTCCTTCTTGCGCTGCTTGGGTTTGCGCGGAAGTGGTGGATCTGACGGACTGCCCCTGAAAGGGCTGTCCGCAATCAGATTTTTCTAATGTGACGGCTTTGTGAAAATGCCGTCACAGAATCATCACGTACTTTTCACGGAAGATAGGTTGCACTTTTGGCGCTTCTATGCTATAATAAAGCACAAGCCAAGTTTTTTTGACTGTTAAGATACGCGTTTTTTATAAAAAATTGATACTTTTGCCCAAACAGTACAGCAGAATACCGGCCATAGAGGCCGAGGATGACCATCTGCCGTCAGAGGGGTCTTCTTCGGCCCGTTTTTGTGCAGTGGCAGCAATTCTGTGAGATTCGGTGGGCCTGCGAATTTCCGCGGCTGCCGATTTGATAAATTATACATTAAAGGAATGGAGTTTTTGGAATGATCGAGGTAAAAGACCTCACCAAAATTTACGGCAGCAAGCATGCTGTAGACGGCATCAGCTTCACCGTAAACGAAGGTGAAATTTTGGGCTTTCTGGGGCCGAACGGCGCCGGAAAATCGACGACGATGAATATCCTGACCGGATACATCTCTTCCACCTCCGGCACCGCGAAAGTTGCGGGATTTGACATCCTGGAAAATCCGATTGAGGCAAAGAAGCACATCGGTTATCTTCCCGAGCATCCTCCTCTGTATCTGGATATGACGGTGCAGGCATATTTGGAATTCTGCTATCAGCTCAAAAAGGCGAAGCAGCCTATGAAGGCGCATCTGGAGGATATCTGCGCCCGCGTTAAAATCACCGACGTCAAAAACCGTATCATCAAGAATCTTTCCAAAGGCTACCGGCAGCGTGTCGGCCTTGCGCAGGCGTTGATCGGCAATCCGGAGGTTTTGATTTTGGACGAGCCCACCGTTGGCCTTGATCCGAAGCAGATCATTGAGATCCGGAATCTGATCAAGACCCTTGGCCAGCGCCACACCATCATCCTCTCCTCTCATATTCTGCCGGAGGTTCAGGCGGTCTGCGATCGGGTCGTGGTGATCAATAAGGGCAAGATTGTGGCGGATGACACGGAAGAAAACCTCTCTCACAGCCTTTCTAATGACTTCCGCTATATCGCCCGTATTGAAGGGCCGGAGGACGAGGTTCTGAAAATCCTCACCGGCATCTCCGACATGAAGGATGTACAGTCCTACGGTCAAAAGGAAAACGGTGTTTTCGAGTATTCTCTGGAGGCCGAGCCGGGCACCGATATCCGCCGGGAGTTGTTCAACCGTCTGGCGGATCGTAAATATCCCCTGCTGGGGCTGAAAACCACTGAACTGACCTTGGAGGACATCTTCCTTCAGCTCACTGCGGAAGGCTCCAATAAAACTGATGGAGGTGTCAACTGATGCTTGCAGTGCTCAGACGCGAAATGTCCAACTACTTTACTTCCCCGATCGGGTATATCTTCCTAGCTGTGTTCTATTTCTTCTCAGGAATGTTTTTTGCAAATGTCTTGGCTTATAACAGCACGGATATCACGAACGTTTTCAGCGGATTGTTTACCGTTCTCATGTTTATCATTCCCCTCCTCACCATGCGTTCGATGAGCGAGGAAAAGAAACAGAAAACCGATCAGCTGCTGCTGACCTCCCCGATTAAGTTGGGGAGCCTGGTTATTGGAAAATTTCTGGCCGCCTTCCTGATTTACTGCATCGCTCTTGCAATCACGGTCGTTTATTCGATTATTCTGGCAGCTTTCGAAACACCGGAATGGTCGGTCGTGATCGGCAACATTTTCGGCGCGCTGCTGTTGGGCGCCGCGCTGATTGCAATCGGCGTGTTTATTTCTGCCCTGACGGAGAACCAGCTGATTGCGGCGATCGGCAGCTTCGCTGTCATGATGTTCATCATGATGATCGACAGCTTTGCAACGCTGATCCCTGTGGAGTTCATCTCGAATATCCTTCTGAAAATCTCCTTTATGACCCGGTATACGGACTTTGTCAGCGGAATCCTCAACTTCGCGAATGTGCTCTTCTTCCTCAGCATTGCGGTAATTTTCAATTTCCTCACGGTCCGCGTACTGGAAAAAAAGCGCTGGAGCTGAGAACTGCCGCTGCCAAAAATCAGATCAAGGAGATTGAATCATGAAAAATATTTTGAAGGACCGGCGTTTTAAACACGGCACCCTTGCTACTGTGATGACAATAGGACTGGTTGCGGTCGTGGTGCTGGTAAACGTAATTTTCAGCATGTTGGCCGCTCGGTTCCCCATGGACGTCGACCTGACGACCAATAAGATTTTTGAGGTTTCGGATCAGACCATTGATTATCTGAAAAAATTGGATAAAAAGGTATCGGTCACGGTTTTGGCTACGGAAGAGGAGTTTTCCGGAAACAATACCTATTATAATCAGGCCAACGAAGTGATCCAAAAGTACGCGAAATACTCCTCCAATATCACGATTAACTATATTGACCTCTACTCCAATCCGGACTTTGCACAGAAATATCCCAAGGAAACTCTGTATCAGGGATATATCATCGTAGAATGCGGCGACCGCCACCAGGTCCTGACGCCGTACGATCTTTTCAATACCCAGACGGATTCCTCCAGCGGCAGCACCTACATCACTTCTTCCAAGGCAGAGGAAGCCATGACCAGCGCTGTGATGAACGTCACCAATGCCAATCCCCCCAGCGTGGTCGTGCTTACCGGATATGGCGTAACGGATGTCTCCTCCTATACCCGCACCCTGGAGACTAACGGCTACATCGTCAGCGAAGTCGATCTCCTGACCGGTGATATTGACCAGGAAGCGGACATGCTGATCTTGGCAGCTCCGCTGACAGACCTTTCCGACGATGTCCTGAAAAAACTGGACACCTATTTGGATAACGACGGAAAATTCGGCAAAAACCTGATGTATTTTGCCAGCGCTTCCCAGCCAGCGCTTCCGAATCTGGAAGAATTTTTGGAAGAGTGGGGCATCATCGTCGGGGATGGTTACCTGGCTGAAACCGACAGCGCCAAAACCTATGTGATGGGTCCGACTTATACCATGCAGCAGTATGGGGATGAAGCCTACACCGAAAAATTGAGTTCAACGGCTTATCCGGTTTTGATGTTTGCTTCCCGGCCGCTTTCCAGCGCTTTCGGCGAAAGCGGAACCTCCTCCAATCGTTCTACCAGCGTTCTGCTCAGCACCTATGACACCAGCGCCGTGGTTCCTTCGAACCTGGATAAAAACAGCGATTGGAGCCTTGCTGATGCAGATAAGGCGTCGTATGCAACCATTTTGGTTGGCCAGCGTCTGAAATATGAGAACACCACTCCCTTGATTTCTCGGGTGATCGCGATCGGATCGGTGGAATTTGTCGATCAGTCCTTCCTGACCTACACCGCCATCAACAATGGCGATTACGCCGTCAATCTGGCTAATACGGTATGCGGGAAAGACGACGGAATCTCGATCGTTTCCAAAACGGTCGGCGCGAAAAACCTGGGCATTACGGAAAAACAAAGCAATGTCATCGGCGGATTCTTTGAATTTGTCGTTCCTGTGCTTGTTTTGATCGCAGGTAGCGTGATTTGGCTTCGCAGGAGGAATCGGTAACCGTGAACAAGAAAATACGCAACCTTATTATCGGCGGAATCGTCCTGGTGCTCTTGATCGGCGTTCTGCTGCTCCTGAAATTCCTTCCCAGCGGAAACGGCGAGGGAGAAGAATCTTCGGAAACCAGTTACACCTCTACCTCGGTTCAGCTTTTCAGCCGGGAAAAAGACGATATTACTTCTCTGGAAGTTCAAAATGCAACCGGCGGCTTTACGATTCTTCGGGAAGCGGAAGGCGTTTATACCATTGAAGCTCTAGATGGATTTGACCAGCTTACCAGCAGCTATTCTTCTCTGATGGGTACTTTTGCCGCTGTCAGCGCGACCCGTATGGTGGAGGAAGCTCCTTCCGACCTGTCGAAGTATGGGCTGTCCGACCCGGCCACTGAGGTTATTATCACCTATAAGGACGGTACGAAGAATGTCCTTCATGTGGGCGACAAGCTGCCGACCGGCGAAGGACGCTACGTTACGCTCAACGATGAGGCGCCCGTGTACTCTCTGGGTTCTACAGCCAGCGCTTCTTTGGAAAACTCCATTTTAAACTATGTCAATACTACTGTCATCGAGGCCTGGGTTGCCCCCACGGATGAGAGCAACAGCAGTGCTGTCGCAAAAACCGCACCGGATATCAAGCGAATCAACATTACCGGAGGTTCTCTGACCGAAAAACTGGGCGATACGCCGCTGACTATCGTCATGGGTGAAACCAACACGGACTTGGAAGGTTATGGCCTGAGCGGATCAACCTGGCGGATCACAAGTCCCGTCAGCGCGGATCTCCATTCGGAGAATACCTCTTCGATAAGGGATGCCATTACAAACGGGGTAACCGCATCCAGCGTGGCGGCGGTCAATCCAACGGCGGAGCAGCTGACAGAATTCGGCTTCGACACACCTTATGCAAAGGTCGAGTTCACCCGGGACAATGACGATTTCGCTCTGACTGTCGGGTCTAATGCGGATGGATCCTCTCACTATGTTATGCTGGATGGCCGGGATGTGGTCTATGTCGTTTCCGATGAATCGATTCCTTGGATCACGGTTGACATCAATAAGGTGTTCTCCTCTTTGACCATTCTCCCCTACATTGACAAGGTGTCCGAAGTGGAAGTTACCTTGAACGGAGAAACCTATCTGTTTGAATCAGAAGGCGAAGACGACGACCTTGCGGCAACAGTCAACGGAAAGGCACTGACGCTTGACAACTATCGCAAGATGTATCAATACCTGCTTTCTGCTCCGGCAGAGGAGATCAACTTCGATAAGGAAACAGGTCCGGAGATTGCAAGGATCACTTATCGGTATCGAGACAGCGATAAAGAAGATATCGTCCGTTTCCTGAAAGTTAGCGATCGGCGCTGTGTCCTCTCTCTGAACGGAGATGAGGCCTTCCTGACCAGAATGGCTTACATTGACCGTTTAGAAACAAACCTGGAAAAGATTCTGAACGACGAGTTGCCCATTATGGACTACTAAACACCAAAGGGAGCGGATTGTTCCGCTCCCTTTTTTATCTGTAACCGACGAAGAAAGGGCTGATTCTCATCGATATTCTTGAAAAGCTTGCGGAAGAGCTTTCGATTCCCGTCAAACAAGTCGCCAGCGCAGTAGCGCTTATCGACGAGGGAAATACCATTCCATTTATTGCCCGCTATCGGAAAGAGGTCACCGGCTCCCTGGACGATCAAGTCCTCCGCACTCTGAATGAACGCCTGGAGTATCTTCGCAACTTAGACAAGCGGCGGGAGGAGATTCTCGCCGCTATTACCGAACAGGAGAAAATGACGCCGGAGCTGCACGTTTCCATTGATAGTGCCAAGACTTTGGCGGAGTTGGAGGACCTTTACCGGCCGTACCGTCCCAAGCGGAAAACCAGGGCTTCTGTCGCCCGTGAGAAGGGGCTGGCTCCCCTGGCGGAGAAAATCATGCTGCAAAGGCCCTGCCGCCTTTTAGCGGAGGCCGCCGCTTACGTTGATCCGGAAAAAGGGGTTTCAACCCCAGAGGAAGCCATCGCCGGAGCACAGGACATCCTGGCGGAGGATATTTCCGACGATGCGGCCGTGCGGAAAATGCTGCGCATTTACACCTACCGTACCGGAAAGATCTGTGCCAAGGCAGCCGATCCTTCCGCGCAGTCGGTTTATGAAATGTACTACGATTTTACCGAGCCGGTCAACCGCATCGCAGGCCACCGGGTCCTGGCAATTGAACGTGGAGAACGAGAGGGAATCTTAAAGGTTTCCATTGAGATCGATAATTCCGGCGCCGTCGGCAGTCTAAAACAACGGTTTGTCACCGGCTCCGGTGATTGTGCGGAGGTGGTCGCGGCGGCTTGTGAGGACAGCTTTTCCCGTCTGATTTATCCTGCTATCGAACGGGAAATCCGCAGCACTCTTTTCGAGAACGCCGCCGCCAGTGCGATTCGCCTTTTCTCCGAAAATTTGCGGCAGCTTCTGCTCCAGCCCCCTGTAAAAGATTCCGTAACTCTAGGATTCGACCCGGCTTACCGCACTGGCTGCAAGATTGCAGTTGTCGATGGAACCGGAAAGGTATTGGATACAACGGTGGTCTACCCCACCATGCCCCACAATGACACAGCCGGAGCCAAACGGGTCCTGAAGGGACTGATTCGCAAATACGGCGTGACGGTCATCGCCATCGGAAACGGTACGGCCTCTCGGGAAAGCGAGCAGTTTGTTGCGGAAATGCTCCGGGAAATGGAAGAACCCGTGTCATATATGGTGGTTTCAGAAGCCGGTGCATCTGTTTATTCCGCCTCCAAGCTGGGAGCAGAGGAATTCCCGCAGTTCGATGTTTCTCTCCGGTCGGCGGTGTCCATCGCCCGGCGGCTGCAGGACCCATTGGCAGAACTGGTCAAGATTGATCCAAAATCCATCGGTGTTGGGCAGTACCAGCATGATATGCCTCAGAAGCAGCTTGGAGAGGCTCTGGACGGCGTTGTGGAAGACTGCGTTAACCTAGTCGGAATCGACCTAAACACCGCTTCTCAGCCCCTGCTGGCACGAGTGTCCGGCATCAACGCGGCTGTGGCAAAAAATATCGTGGCATATCGGGAGGAAAACGGCCGGTTCTCCGACCGGAAAGAGCTGAAAAAAGTCCCCAAACTTGGCGCAAAGGCCTTTGAGCAGTGTGCTGGTTTTCTGCGGATTACCGATGGAGACAATATCTTTGACAATACTGGTGTCCATCCGGAATCTTATAGGGCGGCTAAGGAGCTGCTCAGCGCCTGCGGATATACGTTGAAAGACGTGGAAAACGGTACGCTGGAACAATTAATGGAACGGATAGAAGAACAGGGCATGGAAAAGCTGGCAGAAAAGCTGAATACCGGCGTGCCGACTTTGACGGACATCGCTGTGGAGCTTCTCAAGCCCGGCCGGGATCCCCGCGATGAACTGCCCCCTCCCCTCCTTCGGACGGATGTTATGGAAATGAAGGACCTGAAGCCCGGGATGGAGCTCAAGGGAACGGTCCGAAACGTCATCGACTTTGGGGCATTTGTGGATATCGGCGTCCATCAGGACGGGCTGGTTCACATTTCCCAGATGGCGGAACGCCGGATCCGGCACCCGCTGGATGTCGTCCGGGTGGGCGACATCGTGACAGTGTGGGTCCTCAATGTGGATCTACAGAAAAAACGTATCTCTCTAACGATGAAGCCCCCAAAACAGGCATAAAATGGATTCCGGCAGCGAGCCGGGCGCTTTTTCCGCGCCCGGCTCGCTGCCGGAACTTTTTGATTGGATACTTTTTTCCGTTTCTACCGCATATGCTGGTTTATCGGAAGGAGGTTGGACCATGAAGGCACGGCTGTTTTTCAAGAACGCAGTCATCCTGATGGTTGGCTCTTTCCTGCTCCGGACTTTAGGCGTTGGCTTCAACGTCTGGCTCTCCGGAAAGATGGGCGCGGAAGGAATGGGACTGTTCCAGTTGATTGCGGCGGTTTATGCGCTGGCTTCCACCTTTGCCACCTCTGGAATCTATCTTTCCGTGACCCGTCTGGTTGCAGAGGAGATCGCCGCGGGCCGGTATGAGGGCGCGGACGACGCGATGCGCAAATGCATGCGGTATGGCATCACCGTCAGCCTCCTTGCCGCAGCGGCTCTCTATTTTTTCGCTCAGTCTATAGCCGACCGCCTGTTGGACGAACCGCGGGCAGCGCTTTCCCTGCAGATACTCGCTTTCGCGCTGCCCTTTATGGCCTTTTCTTCCAGCCTGCGAGGCTATTTTTTCGCGCTGCGGAAGGCTGGAAAGTCCTCCTCTGCTCAGATCGTCGAGCAGCTGTCTCATATGGCGATAGCGGGCGTAATCTTTACGGCGCTTCTGCCAAAGGACTTGACCTGGGCCTGTGCAGCAGCGGCCTGCGGCTGTGTCGGGGGGGAGCTCATTTCCTTTCTCTACACGCTGGTGCTTTATCTGCGGGATCGCTCCCACCGGGATTTCCGGCGTCAGTCCTTTCCGGAGATCACCCGGCGACTGGCTCGTATTACCATCCCCGTTGCGCTGAGCTCCTACCTGAAATCCGCACTAATTACCATCGAGAATATCCTGATCCCCCGGGGATTCAAAAAATACGGCTCTTCAGGCTCTGGTGCATTGGCTCAATATGGGATGACCGAAGCGATGGTGATGCCGGTCCTGACCTTTCCGACCGCATTTCTCACATCGTTTTCCAGCCTGCTGGTCCCGGAGATCGCCGAGGCAAGGGCGCTCAACGACCAGCCCCGCATCGACCGACTCGTCTCCAAGGTGCTTCGATACACGCTGCTGTTTGCCGCCGCCGTTACCGGGGTGTTTCTCTACTTTTCCCAGGAACTGGGGTTTGCCATCTACCGCCGGGAGGATGTGGGCAGCATGCTGGGGCTGCTAGCTCCCATGGTTCCTATGCTTTATCTGGACAATGTTGCCGACGCCATGCTGAAGGGATTGGATGAACAGGTGAGCGTCCTGCGCTACTCAATTGCAGATTCCGCTTTGAGCATTCTGTTGCTGTATTTTCTGCTTCCAGTGTATGGCGTGAAGGGATATGTGATCGTTCTGTATGCCAGTACCTTCGTCAACTCCGCGTTGAGCGTCGCCCGGCTTGCAAGGGTGACCAGCATTTCTATCCAGCCAATACTGTGGATCATCAAACCCGCCTGCTGCATTATTCTGGCGGCGATGGGCGTATCCGCCGCCAGCGGACTTTTTCCGCTGCTGCCGCCAGGGCTGGATGCCACCGCCAAGATTCTGGCGGCCCTGCTGCTGTATGCTCTGCTGCTTTTTTTGAGCGGCAGCTTTACGCGTGAGGACCTTCGGTGGTTTCGCCGGGTGCTCCGCTCGGATAAACCGGTACCGGACAGCGAAGGGTCATCGCGTCCGGCAAAACCGTGCAGTCCCGGGCCAAAACAGCCACGCCCGCCTGTTCCGCCTGCCGGAGGGCATCTCCAAAAGCCAGATGGGTACGGTCGTTGGGAATCAGGTACCGTGCGCCCTCCATCTGGATGACAAACAGCACGCTCGCTTCGTATCCCTGCTTCCGGGCCTCGATCAAGCACTGGAGATGACGTATGCCCCTTTCCGTTGGCGCGTCCGGAAAGCGGCAGATCCCGTCTTGCTCCAGGGTGACTCCCTTGACCTCCAGAAAACCCCGACAGACACCGCCTTCCACATAAAAATCAAAGCGAGAAGCTCCAAAAGTCGTTTCCCGGCGGACGACTTCCGCACGTCCGATTCCTGGCAGGCAGAGCGATCCACTTTGCAGAGCTTCTTCAACGGCGCGGTTGGGCGCTTGGGAATCCAGATTGATCAGCCTGTTCCCTTTTTGTACGGCAATGAGGGAATAGGCTGTTTTTCGCTGTTCGGAAGCAGCTGGTTCCAGCCAGACTTCTGTTCCCGGCAGAAGAAGCTCCGCGCATCTTCCGGTATTCTTGACGTGAACACGCACCGTTTCATCGTTGTATTGGCAGAGCGCGATAAAACGGTTTGGCCGGGACAGAAAAATTGCCGGCACGGTTTTCCAATACTGCAAACGGGTTCCTCCTTTCCGTAACATTATCATCATAGCAGACGCCGCGGGAAAATGCAAATATATTTTACAAGATAGTTGACAAACAATATTATATATCATATAATATTGTTTGTCAACTTATATTAGACTTGGACTTGTTAAGAAAGAAGGGCTTCCGTGGCTTTTCAGATTGGCTCAGCGCTCTTAGATGCCTGCGTGCTGGCGGTATTGACCTCAGGCGACACTTACGGGTACCAGCTGACCCAACAAATACGCAGCGTCGTAGAGGTCTCTGAGTCCACGCTTTATCCGGTTCTCCGAAGGCTCCAAAAGGATGGCGCAGTGGAGCCCTACGATGAACCGTTTCAGGGGCGGAATCGCCGGTATTACCGGCTGACACCGAAAGGACGGGAGCTCTGTGACGCGTACCGGCTAGAGTGGAAAACGTTTAAGAAGAAAATCGATCAGATACTTGTGGAGGAATGACCATGACGAGGCTTGATTTTATGGAAGAGCTGCGTTCCCACCTGCAGATGCTACCCTTTACCGAGCAGCAGGACGCATTGCGCTACTATGAGGAGTATTTTGACGACGCCGGCCCGGAAAATGAGCAAAAGGTCATGGAAGAACTGGGGACGCCAGAAGAGGTCGCCAAAAATATCATCGCGAACTCCTCATTAAATCTAGCGAATCCCCCCTATCGGGATTGCAGTCAGTCGCCCCAGAGAGGCTTCCAACCTATGGGGGCTCCGCAGCCGAAAAAATCCAAAACGGGTCTGTGGATCTTTCTGGCCTGTACCAGTATTATTTGGGGTCCGATATTATTTGCAGTTGCAATCGTATTCTTATCGGTTTTGTTTTCAGTGCTGGTCACACTGTTTTCCCTAGCGATTACATTTGCTGTTCTTTGTGTCGCGCTGGTCATCATGTTTTTCGTCACTCTGGCAATCGGAATTCCGCTGCTTTTCGGAGATACCTTAAACGGCCTGCTGCTGATTTCTATGGCGCTGACGTCTGCCGGAGCTGTCCTGGTATTCGTCCCACTGACCTGGCTTCTGTTCCGGTATGGAATTCCGGGATTTGTTCGATTCAGCGGCAGCTTCCTGCGAAAACTCACTGGAAAAACGGTGCAATAAGGAGGGGTTGCAATGAAAAAAGCATGGTTGGTTCTGATTCCGTTCGGTGTTACCCTTATGTTGATAGGCGGCGTTCTCTATTTCTTCTGTGTCTCCCACGGCGCTGTAGGCTGGCACACCCGCTGGGGCGATTGGGATGTCGTTTTCGGAAAATATGGAGTCAGCATTGGCCCTGTCACGCTTTATGGCAGAAATCCAGAGGACTATGACATCTTCAGCGGCGATTTGGAAAGCGAAAAAGTCCCGTTGGAAGACGGTCTTACCGGGCTTCATCTAAAGATTGGAGTGGCGGACACTACTGTCGTGCTGGACGGCGGCGAGGCTTATCTGGAGTGGCGCAATTTTCCAATAGGAAAGCTGAGATATGAGGTGCAGGACGATGTTCTGACGGTCGAGGAGCTATCAACGGATTGGAATCCTTCCAATACAGCTATAGCGAAAAATCGATCGTTGGTCATTCATCTTCCGTCGTCTGCCAACCTGCAGAAGGTCAAGGTAGAAGTCGGCGTTGGAGATGTCATTCTGCAGGATTTTCCCATGGAGGAATTGACCATTGAAGGCGGCGTCGGTGATACGCGTCTGCAGAACCTCGCAATAGGCTCCCTGAAGATTGACGGGGGCGTTGGAAACGTTTGCTCCGAGGGGATCAGCTGCAGCGGCCCAGTTCACGCGGATGGCAGCGTAGGCGATGTGGAGCTGGCTGGAGATTTCTATGGAGATGTTGAGCTGTCGGCAGGAACCGGGGATGTCTCGCTGACAGGGACTCTGGAGGGTAACCTCAAGGCCAGCAGCGGTATCGGAAACGTTGATATCCGCCTACTGGGGGATCCGGCGGCGTTTTGGTATGATGTGCAGGGCGGCGCCGGAGACATTTCCATCAACGGCGTTACGACCCCAAAGAAGACCTATCAGACCTCCAGTAATGGAGCTTCCTATAAAATTGAAATTTCAGGCGAAGTGGGCGATGTAACAATCGATATCCATTGATTTCTGGTAATCCTCATGCTATAATAGCCTCAAGGCTCTTCCCTAAGAAAAGCCTTGAGGCACGAATCCATGAAAGCGGACAGGATAATTTGGAAAAGAGGCTGTATTTTATGGAGTTGAAGCACATTTTAAGCGACCGTTCTCGGATACTGGTTGCAGGGCACCGCGGCATGAAGGCGCTTTACCCGGAAAACACCCAAATCTCCTTTGAAAAGGCGCTGCTCCTGCCGGTTGACATGATTGAGACCGACCTGCGGCTCACGAAAGACGGGGAGGTCGTGCTGATCCACGATGAAACTCTGGACCGCACCACCAACGGAACCGGACTTGTTCTAGATTATACCCTCTCTGAATTGAAGAAGCTGGACGCTGGCACTGCTTTTTCGCCGGATTTTTCCGGCCAGAAGATTCCCACCCTGCGGGAGTTCTGCCAGTGGATGCGCTCCTATCCGGATATGCTCTACAACATTGAGATCAAGGATTACACGGAAGAAACGGTGGACCGTTCCTTGGCAATTCTCGAAGAATTCGGCATGACACAGAAATGCGTATTCACGGCTTTTGACGCAGCAATTATCGCCTATTTGAAGGAAAAATACGGCGTTCTGACCCAGGGATTCCGGGATGTCAATCTAAAGAACTATCAGCCCGGTCCCGGCGGTACCTATGAAAAGATGGATGCCGCCTGCCTATTCCTGAACGAGATGACGCCCGAACGAGTCTCCGAACTGGAATCGTTGGAGGTTCTCCCCTGGTGCTGCTGCCCAGACGACGAAGTCAGCGTGCGGGAATCCGTACGGTGCGGCGTCCGGCTGATGACTTGCAACAATCCCCTGCCCGCCCTGCAGGTTCTACGGGAGCTGGGACTTCATTCCTGAAGTAAACAACAAGCGTTTATCCAGAGCGTTTTTCCGGGAAGGCGCTTTTGCTATACTCTATTCAATAGAACGGCTCCATGCAGATGAGTCGCTGGAAGCAGATGGAAGCATGCGCAAAAAGAGAGTCCAGATCTTTTGTCTGGACTCTCTTTTTCCTTTTTATCAGGTCTCCTGTTGGAGCCTTTTCAGCTCGTATAGGAACGATTCCACATCGGAAAAATCCCGGTAGACAGAGGCAAAACGGATATATGCAACCTTATCCAGCTTTTTCAGCTCCTTTAGGACCTGCTCACCTAAATCCACGGAACTGACCTCTTTGATCATCGCATTGGCATAATTCTGTTCAATAGAGTCTACCAGTGCCTCTAATGTTTCTACGGAAATGGGCCGTTTCTCACAGGCACGTAAAAGGCCC
>CAJMLQ010000063.1 GCA_905214265.1 uncultured bacterium | reverse complement strand
CCCCATCAACATGATGAGGACAACATGCCTCTGGAGGGCGTTCTGGAGGAGATTTATTACTACGAATTCGATAAGAATTCCGGCTTTGGTATCCAGCGAGTCTACTCCAAGCAAGGAGATCTGGACGAGACTTACACCGTCAAAAACGGCGATTTCGTGGAGATTCCCCGGGGCTATCATCCCTTCTGCTGCGCGCCGGGCTATCAGAACTACTATCTCTGGATCATGGCCGGTGAGAACCGCGGCTTCTTTATGACCACGGAAGAGGGCCACAAATGGCTCAACCAGATCTAAGCGCCGGAAGACAGCGCAAAATGCCGGGACGGCGCCTGCAAGGGGCCATCCCGGCGTTTGTCGATACACGGGCTGAAAGGTTGTCAGTATTACATACGGAAAAATGAGTTTTTGGCGGCGCAAGACATTGGGGTTTTTCTGCAAGGCGCACAGTATTTGTTAATGTATCGAAACACTGTACGCCCTATGCGGGAAAGAGCGTGTTTGGATTTCGATGATTCTTCCCCGCCCCCTATCTTTTTCCGCGTGGAAAAAGATAGGGGAGAAAAAGACGCCTGAGGGGGCCGGTCCCCTCAGGACTCCCCTGAAGCCGCGCCCGGGATTTTGGAGAGATGCGGCGGCCTTACGCAGCGCAGCGGTCCGGTATTGCCTGCTTTTTCTACAGTGGCTCCGTATAATGGGCGGCCCATTGGGTGATGGTTTTACATTTTGCAGGAGCAGGGCTGTTCTAACGGGGCAGCTCCTGTGCGAAAAGGCCGTCGCGGCTGCAGCCGAAATAGAGCTTTCCACCGCGCATCACTGGCAGCCGCACTGCGCCGTCCTGCTCGGGATACAGCCGTATGAGCAGCACCCGCCCCATCTCCACCCAGGCGGCAAAGGTGAGATAGTGCTCTTTTGTCATGGGGTGGGCGGAACGCAAGTACCATTCGTCATCGATGATTTCAGTCTGGAAACGGTGAGTGGCATCCGCGGGCTGGGGCGTCAGGGCGGTCAGCTTTCTCCCGCAGCAAGAGATCTCCGCCTCCCCGGTGGATGTCAGCAGATTTCCGCACAGCGGGCATCGGTAAAATCGTGTTCGTTTCATATTTCCTCCATCCTGTTCGTTGGGGGAGAGCGTCCCCTCTAAAATTCGTTCGGCCGGGACTCCCAGCATGCGGGAGAGCTCCGGAAGCAGCGCGGTATCCGGCAATCCCAGCCCTCTTTCCCATTTGGATATGGTCCGGTCGCTGAGATGCAGCGCGGCGGCCAGCTGTTTCTGCGTGAGGCTCTTTTCCAGCCGGATGCGGCGGATCAGGTCCCCGGTTTGTCCTTCCTTCATCGAATCACCTCCTCTTTATCCTAACAGGTTTTCCGGAAGGATGCAACCAACGCTCCGTAGAGCGGCCGGATGGTGGAATTTTTCAAGGAATCTTTCTGATTTTTCAAGAAATTACAACGATTTGCAACGGAGAATTTGCCATGAAATATTTATTAGGCGTCGATTTCGGAGGCGGTGCCTCCAAGGCTACTCTTTTGGAGGAGACCGGCCGGGCGGCCGCCTCCGCCTCCAGCGAATATCCCACCAGCTATCCTCGGCCTGGCTGGGCGGAACAGGACCCCGAGGACTGGTACCGCGCCATCCGGGCAAACATTGCCGCTGTGCTGGAGAAGAGCGGAGTCTCCTCGGCGGACATCGCCGCGATCTGTTTGGACGCGCCCACCCATACCGCCGTGTTGTGCGGTGGGGACGGGGAGGTGCTGCGTCCGGCCATCTACTGGACGGACAGCCGCAGCATCGGGGAAACGGCGGCCCTTCGGGAGCAGGCGGACGGGATGATTTTAGAGCAGTCCCTCCATCGGGTCGACACTATCTGGACCCTGCCCCAACTGGCCTGGGTCAAGGCAAACGAGCCGGAGGTCTGGGGAAAGGTGCGCCGGATTTTCTTTGCCAAGGATTATCTTCGCTGGCGGCTCACCGGCGAATTCGCTACTGATTTCATTGAGGCCCAGGGGAGCATGCTCTTTGACTGCCGGAAGAACGCCTGGTCCCCGGAATTGTGCGGCCTTATCGGGCTGGACACGGGACTCCTGCCGCCGTTGCTGCGGCCGTCGGACTCAGCGGGGATCGTGACGGCCCGGGCGGCGGGGGAATTGGGCCTCCGGGCTGGGACGCCAGTGGTCTGCGGCACCACGGACACTGCCATGGAGATCCTGGCCTCCGGCTCAATCCGGGAGGGGCAGATGACGGTAAAGCTGGCCACAGCAGGCCGGATCTGCGTCATCACCAGCCGGGCTTGGCCCAGCCGCCATCTGGTCAACTACTCCCATGTCAAGGAGGGGCTGTGGTACCCCGGTACGGCTACCAAATCCGCGGCAGCGTCTTACCGCTGGTATCGGGATACCTTTGGAGAGGACTATCGGGCGCTGGATGAAGGTGCGGCGACGGTCCCGCCCGGGGCGGAGGGGCTGTTCTTCCACCCGTATCTCAGCGGGGAGCTGACGCCCTATGCCGATCCGCTGCTGCGGGGGAGCTTTGTGGGCATCCGGGCAGGGCACACTAAGGCTCATTTCAGCCGGGCGGTGCTGGAGGGGGTGGCCTACTCCCTGCTGGCCTGCAAAAAGGAGCTGGAGGGGTTGGGCATCGTCCATGAACCAGAGGCCCGGATCATCGGAGGGGGAGCTAAGAGTCCCCTGTGGCGGCAGATCGTCGCCGATATGCTGGGAATTCCGCTGCTGGAGGTGGAGAACAGCGACTCCTCCCTGGGTGCGGCCATGCTGGCCGGGGTTGCCTGCGGTATATTTGCGGATTTCGACGAGGCGGCCGGGAAATGCACCCGCATCCGTTCCCGGACGGAGCCAGATAAGACGGTCCACAGCTTCTATCAGAGCCGGGCGGAGATTTACGAGAAAATTCACGATGCTTTGGAACCGGTTTACCATTTATAACAAGGAGGAAGCCATGAAGATTGCCGTCTGCGTGAAGGTTACGGCGGGGGAATTGAGTCCCTTTGACTGCAGCGCGCTGGAGGAGGCGCTGCGGGTGCCGGGTGCCCAGGTCACGGCGCTGAGCATGGGGCCGAGGAATACCCGGCCGGTACTGGAGGAGTTGATCCAGCGGGGAGTGCCCCGAGTGGTGCTGTTGTCAGACCCGGCGTTTGCGGGGGCGGACACCCTGGCCACCGGATACGCTCTGGCGTTGGCGCTGAAGAAGCTGGAGCCGGATCTGGTGCTCTGCGGACGGCAGTCTATGGATGGGGATACCGCTCAGACCGGGCCGGGAATCGCGGCGGCTTTGGGGTGGGAATGCCTGCCTTATGTACTGGAAATGCAAGTCTCCGGAGGAGAGATTCACACCCGGACCAGGCTGGGGGAGCGGTGCGCGGCGCTCCCAGCGGTGGCAACGCTGGAGCGGACTCGGGTGCTGCGGTTTCCCGGCATCCGGCGGAAGCAGGGCGTTTTCGAGATTTGGGACGCGGCGGCGGTCGGGGCGGATCCGGCCCGCTGTGGGCTCAGCGGCTCCCCAACCCGAGTGCTCAGGACCTGGGAGAGCGCCCAGGGCCGGCGGAAATGCCGGATGGTCCAGCCGGAGGAGCTGCCGGAACTTTTACGGGAGCAGCTGGAGCGGGATTTTTCTCCGGTGAAGCCGCCGGTTCCGGAAAAACGGCTGCCCGAGGTCTGGGTGATAGGCGAGGAACTCCGGGAGACGGGAGAGACCATTGCGGAAAGAGTCGCAGTGCTGTCCCGGGAAGATCCGGCGGAGCTGGCCCTCCGAATCGCTCGGGAAAAACCCGGTGCGGTGCTCTGGCCGTCGGACTGGTGGGGGCGGAGCGCCGCTCCCAAGGCGGCGGTGCTGCTGCAGACCGGTCTTTGCGCCGATTGCACGGCTTTGGAAACCGATGGGGAGGAGTTGTTTTTCTATCGTCCGGCCTTCGGGGGCGGGATGATGGCCAAGATTCGCTGTCGGACACTGCCGCGGATGGGGACGGTTCGTTTGCCCGGCCAGGCTGGGGAAGCGCTGCTCTTTGCCATGGGGATGGGTGTTCGGGGACAGGAGAAGGCCTTCCGGGCAGCCGCGCTGCAATGGGGGGCCGGGCTTGCGGCCTCCCGGCCTGCGGTGGACGCGGGGCTGTCCCCTTATGAGGAACAGGTGGGACTGACCGGCCGGATGGTGCGGCCTAAGGTGTATCTGGCTGTGGGAATTTCCGGCGCAGTCCAGCATACCTGCGCCATCGAGGGAGCGGGCTGCGTTATTGCGGTAAATCCGGATCCGGGGGCGCGGATCTTTGAATATGCGGATTTCGGCGTAGGCTGTACGGCGGAAACGGCGGTGGAAATCCTGACCGGAAAGCACGGTAAAAAGCGCTAAGAATGTGGAACAATCTTTGACGGAAATGCCGGATTGACAGCGGAACCAGACTGTGATATTGTGGAGAAAAGGGGATGCTCCCTGCGGATACTTAGGTGTGCGGCGGGGGAGCATCCCCTTGCCAGGTTTCGAACGGATTATTGCCAGAAAGCCGACGGTATGAATTTTTTCCGACAGCTTCACAACGCCTGGGACCGTGTGGCTCAGGGAGCCCATTTCTACGGGAACGGCGAAGGACCCCATTCTCGCCGCGGCATCATATGCAGCGGGCTTGCCTACAACATTGTCTTCAACATTTTGAATGGGTCCTATTTGGCGGGCTTTTGCTTGACCATTGGGGCCAACGCTAATCAGGTCAACGCCATTGTCATTGTGCTGTCGGTGTGCAACCTGATCCAGATCATCTCTCCGCTGTTCATGGCGCGGCTGGGGCGGCGGAAGCCGCTGCTCATCGCGCTGCGGGGGGGAGCTCACATCATAAATATTTTGGTAATCCCGGCGCTGGCGCTGATGAGGATACCCGGAAGCGTTCTGTTGCCGCTGGTGACGGTGCTGCTGGGGATGGCCCAGTGTTTGCTTGCGTTCGTCAGTCCAGGAATTCAGGTTTGGCACATTGGGTGTATCCCGTCGGAAAAGCAGTTGGGGCATTTCAGCTTTTTTACGGTGATGAACTGCATCACCGTATACGTAGGGCTATTCCTGTGGGGCCTGATTACGGATGGGCTCAGCGACTGGCTGGGGAAGGGAACAGCGCTGCCCTTGGTGCGGATGTCTATGCTGCTGCTGGCGGCGGTGGACATCTTCTTCCTGACCCGCATTCACGAATACCCGCCGGAGGAGAGCCGGCGGCAGAGCGTTTGGAAGTTTTTTGCCCAGATGGGGTGTTGCATCCGGGAGTGTCCGGCCTACTGCAAGATCATTGGAGTCGCATCGGCATGGAACCTGGTGGCCAATATTCCAAGCCAGTACTACAACACCTATCTGCTGGAGGATCTGGGACTGAGCTACACCTTTCTCAACAGCGTGACGCTGTTCAACGTGGTGGTGGTGCTGGCGTTGACACCGGTGTGGAAGCGGTTTGTCCAGTGGAAGGGTGTGCGGGGCTGCTTGTTCTGGTCAGTGCTGCTGTATGCTCCCCACGCGATAGGGTACGCCTTCACCACGACGGAGACAGTGTTTTTGTATCCCGTTTCGGTGATTTATAACCTGATTTTTGCGGCGGGAATTAACCTGGGGTTCTCGCTGGTGCCCTATCTGAACCTTCCGGAGAAGAACCGGACGATCTACATGGCGGTGTACAACACCAGCTGCGCCCTGTCGGCGTTGTTGGGAGTGCTGCTGGGACGGTTGGTCTTCACGCTGCTGGAGGCGGCGGGGACGGTGCAGCTGTTCGGCGCGGAGGTGGCTCCAGCACAGATATTGGTATTGGTGTTTGCCTTTGCGCTAGGAGGAGTGGCCTTTTTGTTCCGGCATTTACTAAAGGACTGCGGAGCATAAAGTTTTGGCTCAAGCCTTTTGAAAAAGGCTTGAGCCAAAACTTACTTATACAGGGGACCGTAGGCCGCGCAGGCGCGGTAGTCGGCGGCTTCCTTGTCTTTGGTGCCAAAGGCGGTCCAGCTGTGCGGACGGTAGATGTCTGCGTCATCCACGTTGTGGAGGGAGACGGGGATACGCAGCATGGAGGCCAGGGTGATGAGATCCTTGCCGATGTGGCCGTAGCAGAACGCGCCATGGTTCGCGCCCCAGTTAGCCATCACGTCGTAGACGGTTTCGAAGCCCTTGGCGCCCAAGCGAGGGGCAAACCAGGTGGTGGGCCAAGTCTTATCGGTGCGATCGTCCAGGGTTTTGTGGACGTCGTCATCCAGGGTGACGGTATAGCCCTCCGCCAGCTGGAGGACCGGGCCGACGCCGTCTACCAGATTGATGCGGATCATGGTCACCGGCATTTCGCTTTGGGTCTTGAAGTGGGAGGAATATCCGCCGCCACGGAAGTATTCAAGGTTGGCGTTGGGCCAATCGGTGGCTTCCATGATGGCCTTCATATCGGATTCTTCCATATCCCACCACTGTTTCATGCAGCCGTTTCCGTCCTTGTCTTTGGCCAACCCGCAGCCGTCCAGGGCCGCCGCACCGGAATTGATGAGGTGGATGAAGCCGTTGGCGGCTTTGCCGGTGGGACGCTTGCCGGTGACGCGCTCTACGGCGTCAGGGCTCCAGTAGGTGCGGACGTCGGCGAAGACGGCGGCGGAGTTGGTGAGCAGCTTGCCGAAGAGCATAGCGGTGCCGTTGAGGCCGTCGTTTTCAGTGGCTAAGATGGTGGGCTCCTTTTTGCCGTTCCAGTTGAAGGTAGTGTTCATCATCGCTTCGGTGAAGTCGCCGTTGGGCAGCCAGTCGGTCCACATCCGCTGACCCTGGAAGCCGCCCAGGATGCCGTTGCGGCCCAGCGCTTCTTCATGCCAGCCCATTTCGTCCAACTTGGGATTTCCCAGCATGATATCATGGACGATGAGGGCCATTTTAACTACGAAGGACCAGTCGTCTTTCACAACTTTGGATTTCTTCACGATATCTGCCATGACTTTGGGGGCGGCGTTGACGTTGATACCCTCCCGGCAGTTTTCCTTGACCCAGGCCATAGCGGCTTCATACTCATCATGATCGTAGATTTCCAGGGTCATGCGGCGGAGAATTTCCGTCATGTCCACCCACTCGGCACGGATGCCTAGGTATTTCTGGAAGAAGGACGCGTCACAGTAGGAGCCCATGATTCCCATGGCCACAGAGCCGATGTTGACGTAGGCTTTGTTTTTCATTTGCCCCACCGCCAGGGCACAGCGGGCGAAACGGAGAATCTTTTCCGATACGTCGGCGGGAATGGAGGTGTCAGAGGCATCCTGGACGTCGTGACCGTAGATGGAGAAGGCGGGAAGGCCGCGTTGGGCATGGGCGGCGAGGACAGCAGCCAGGTAGACCGCACCGGGGCGCTCAGTGCCATTGAAGCCCCAGACGGCTTTGATGGTTTTGGGATCCAGATCCATCGTTTCAGAGCCGTAGCACCAGCAGGGGGTGACAGTCAGGGTCGCGACGACGTTTTCACCGGCGAATTTCTCGGCGCAGCGGGCGGCTTCCGCACCGCCGCCGATGGTTGTATCGGCGATGATGCACTCGGCGGGAGAGCCATCGGAGTAACGGAGCGTTTCGGAAATGAGTTTGGCGGCGGCGTGAGCCATGCCCATGGTCTGGGCCTCCAGACCCTCGCGGATGCCGCCCCAACGGCCGTCGATAACGGGGCGAATACCGATTTTCGGTTTGTTCATAACAGTTCCTCCTTTAAGAGTTAAACGTTTAAGTTTTGGGTAAATAAAATAAGCAGAGCCTCGTCTGCCTATTCTTCATATTTATTTTAGCATGATTCCGGGCAGATGTCAACGGTTTTTATGCTTCTGCTCGGAAGAAGCTGGCTGAAGAAAGATGAGATTATTTCTTTTATAAACGAATGCAGCAGGTGGCATAACGAATCTTTTGTTGACATTGCCTTAAGGAGCGCGTATAATCAAAATAAAATTTGATCTTCACTGGAGGAATGAACATGCAGCAGGCCCTCTACAACTATGACGTTTATCCAAAGGTCTTTCCGATGAATGAGCCGACGGAGATCACCGTTAAGCCCTTGGGAAAGCATGCGGAATTTTCCGGCATCTGCCGCGTTTCGGTGCATCGCTTGGACTCTGGAAGTTCGCGGCAGGAATTTTCTGCGTGGAACCAGACCATTTTCGATTTGTCCCCCGATGAGGACGGCGCACTGCGCTTTACCTACACAGCCAGCGCTGAATGCGAGCATTTTATCCGCGTCTTTCAGGGAGACACCTCCGTCGTGCAGCTTTCCGTTTATGCCCTGGCTCCCGACCTTGCTTGCAGGATTCCTCTCCGCGGCGATCTGCATATGCACACCTTCCGTTCAGATGGTAAAGAGGATCCCGCTATCGTCTGCGCGAACTACCGCAGGATCGGATACGATTTTATCGTCATAACTGACCACGGCCGGTACTACCCCTCCTTGGAGGCCCGCAGCGCTTATCGGGACGTGGAGATGGAGCTGAATATTCTCCCCGGCGAGGAGGTCCATCTGCCGATGACAAACGTTCATATTGTCAACGCAGGCGGCACTTTCTCTGTGAATGGTCTGCTGCCTTCCTTGGCAAACTATGTCGATACGGCCGGAAAGACGGAAGAGCGCGTTCTGGAAGGCTATTCGGCGCCTGCAATTCTTTCAGAGGAGGAGTACCAGCGGCAGATCCGGGAAATTGAGAAATCGGAGGTCTGCGCCGACTGTCCGGAAAATGTTGACAAAACCTCCTATGCGGTGTGTGTCTGGGCTTTCCAGAAAATCCGGGAGGCCGGCGGCCTGGGAATTTTCGCGCACCCCTATTGGATCTCTGACGTGTGGCAGATTCCGGAGGCGTTCACTCGTTATATGATGGAAAAGCACCCCTTTGATGCCTTTGAAGTGCTGGGCGGAGAGAGTTATTATGAGCAAAACGGGTTTCAGACGGCACTTTACTACGACGAGTATCGATACGGCCGGGTCCATCCCATCGTCGGTTCCACCGACAGCCATTCCAGTACTGAGCATAACCAGAAAGGCACGATCTGTTCCACCATTGTATTTGCCCATGAAAATCAGCGGACGGACATTCTCCAGTCCATAAAGGACAAGTACTCTGTGGCGGTGGACACCATTTCCAAAGAGTACCGCCTGGTTGGGGAGCACCGCCTTCAGAAATATGCCTGCTTCCTTATGGACAACTGGTATCCCATCCATGATCGGATCGCCGCCATGGACGGTGAGCTGATGCGTGAATACTATGTGGGCGAGGCCGATAGGGCCGAGCTTGAGCGGATGTCCGCAAAATCCGCCCGGCTGTTCCGGAAATATTTCCGTACTGTCAAGTAAAGAGCGTTCCATTTTTTAAAACGGTTTCCAAAAGAAAACGGGCGCATCCCATCTGTCACTCAAGCGAGAAACAGATGGGATGCGCTCATTTATAAATGAAAATTTTAAGGCCTCCGTTGGGCTACCGAATCCCGTTCTACCATGACAGTCGGGACTAGCTGGACCTTTTCCTCCTCCTGGCTGCCGTTGATGCGGGCGGTCAGGCACTCCACGGCCCGGGCGGCAATGACGGAGGTCTGCTGATTTATGGTGGTCAGGCGGGGTTTCATCGCCTTGATCAGTTCGATTTCGTCGAAGCTCACCACGGAAAGCTGATCTGGAATCGCGATATTGGATTCGTTGAGAGCCATCACCGCGCCTACGGTCATGAAATAGTTGCAGACCAGCAGAGCAGAGGGCTGGAGTGGGCTTTTCAGCAGGCGGCGGACACAACGGTAGCCGCCGTCGATATTATATTCGTCTCGAAGGACCCATTCCTCCCGGAGAGGCAGTTCGGCCTGGCGGAGGGCGTTCTGATAGCCCCGGAGCCGTTCGTTGGCGGAAAAGTGGGCGGCGGAACCGGTGATAACCGCGATATCCCGATGGCCCTGGCGCCGGAGGTATTCCACTGCGCTGAAAGCGCCCCGAGCATTTTCTGTCAGGACAAAGTCGCAGGACGGAGACGCATCCGGGGTGATGGAGTCCACCACGGTCAAGGGAATGGAAAGGCCGGTGCAGCGGGTAATGACCTCCCTGCTGCACTGGCTGGAGAGATAGAGAATCCCATCCGCTGACTTGGAAGAAAACAGGTCAATTCCCCGGAGCGCCCGCTGAAGGGACCCCTTGGTTTCGAAAAGAATCGAGGTGTAGCCCTTTTCCTGTAAAAGCTCCTCAGCCTCGGAGATGACCGCGGTATAAAAGAGGTTGGAGAGGCTGTCCAGGAGGATGCCGACGGTCATGGACCGGCGGGTCTTGAGGGTCCGGGCGGCAATGTTGACTTGGTAGCCCAGCTCGGCGATGGCGGCGTCGATGCGGAGACGGTTCTGCTCCTTGACGGGGATGCCGTTAATATGCTTGGACACCGTTGCGATGGAGACGCCGCTGAGGGCGGCAATATCCTTGATCGTTGCCATGTGAGGGGCTCCTTTCGGGAGATTTGTCTGGACTCTGCGGCAACTCCGGCTGCCGCGATTCGTGCGTTTGAGGCGCCTTGAGAGAAAAGGCAGATTCATTCGGTGCGAAGCACCGCCACAGTACAATCATTATACCACGCCCCGCCCGAAAGTTCAAACGCTTTTCCACCCGGCGGCGGGAAAGGCGGCAGCCAGCAGGCACCCTAGCGTCAGAATAAGGGAAAAATTTCCGCTCTGCTGGAAAAGCAGCCATCCGCCCCAGAGCAGCGGGAGCAAAACCATCAGGCTGATTGCCTGACAAAGCCATTCTGCTGTCCGCAGGCTGAAAAAGCGCTCCGCCAGCAGGCCGAGAAGCTGCCCGCCGTCCAGGGAGCGCAGAGGAAGCAGATTGAAGACACCCAGCAGCAGATGAAATCCGGCTGCGTACCGGCATCCCAGGACCAGCAGGATTCCGCCGACAAGCAGATTGACGCCGCTGCCCGCCGTCAGGATCAGCGCCTCCTTTCCCGGGGAGAGGAGAGCTCCAGGCGGCACGATCCGGATTCCACCGCACTCGAAATGAATCTCCCGGGGAGCGGAGCCTATGGCGGCATAGGCAAGGATATGCCCAGCCTCATGGAGGAGGCTTGCCCCCGCGCACCAAAGTCCCCAGTCGCTCCTGAGCAGCTCCAGCATCAGCAGCAAAACGGCAAAGAAGGAAAAGCGCACTACAATCCGCAGCTTTCCCCAGTAAAACTCAAGCATCGGCAACCTCCAGTGTGCTGGAGGTGTCCAGGGCCATAGACGGGTCCAAGCAGATCCCGTTCAGGCGGATCTCGAAGTGCAGGTGCGGTCCCGTCGCATCGCCGGTCGCGCCGACTTTGGCAATGGTTTTCCCCTTTCGGACCACATCGCCCTCCTCTGCCAGAAGGCGGCTGCAGTGGGCGTAGAGGGTGGAAAAGCCGTTGTGGTGGTCAAGAATCAGGTAGTTGCCGTAGCTGGGATGAAAACCGGCGGTTTTCACTGTGCCGTTCAGGGCCGCACGGATAGGGGCACCTTCCTTTCCGGACAGGTCGATGCCGGTGTGAAAGTCCAGTTCGCCGGAAAGCGGGTGAAAGCGCCAGCCGAAGGGGCTGTTCACGACGGGATGCTCCACCGGCAGGTCGATGGGGACCGTCATCCGGTAGGGGGAGAAGTCCGCGTAGGCGGGGGGAGGGAGGAGGTCAAAATCCTCCGCGGCGGCGCTGCTTCGGGGGAGCAGCAGGAGAAGGGCCGCCAGAGCGGCGAACAGGCAGCGGGCAGGTGAGCGCATGAACGTCTTCCTTTCTTGAAAAAAGCCCCGCCCTGCCGGAGTCCGGCGGGACGGGGCTGCTATCAGTTTATGGAGAAAACGGCCGGAATAGACTTGTCACTTCCGGTAGCGGAGCAGGAGGTAGGAGCCGGGCGTCTCCATGGCAAGATGGAGCCATTCACCGTCGCAGCTAATGGAGTAACCGTCCCTGGAAAGATTGGAGGCCAGCGGACGGAGAGAGGCGGGCGCGGCCAGCGGACGGATGCGGAGAATACCGGTCTCCGGGGCCAGCGGTTCCCGGAACAGGAGGAGATAGCCGCTGCCGTTGCCGCAGTCAGCCTGGAATCCGGTGAGAGAGGCTCCACAGGGCATCCGGCCGATGGGAAGAACCTCGGCCTGGGCGAGGTCGTCCCGGCACTCTCGATAAATTTGGACGATTTTTTGCAGGGCGTCGCGATCCTCAGGCAGGAGGTGCTGAAGCTCCATCCAGAAAAGGGGATTTGCGAAAAAGACACAGGCAAATTCATAGCGGATATCCACATTTTCCGGCGCCAGGGGGTCGTCACTGTAGCGCTCCCGATTCAGGCGGTTGTTGAGCAGTTCAAACTGGAACTTCCGGGCGGGGAAAAACCGGGAGAGGGTCCAGAGGTTCCGCAGGGTGTTGTGGGGGTAATAGTTTCCCCAAGCGGTATAGCGGTTCTCCACAAAAAGGGTTCCATGCTGCTTCTGCCAGAGATAGCCGGTCCGGTCCTCTGCGGTGATGTCCTGGTTGAAGGAGACGGCGCCCTTGCTTTCGGAAGTGATCCGGGAAAGCAGGGCCAGATAATTCCGCTCCGCCGCCTTGGTGCGGAGCTTGACTCCGTCCAGCTTGAAATGGGAGATACCGTAACGCCGCCAGAGCTCGAGAACGACAGCGGCATCCCGCTTCCAGTTGCGGAAATCCCGGGAGGAGTCCGGCGAAAACCAGAGACCCAGCCTCACGCCCTTGGAGGCGGCGTAGGCAGCCACCGGCTTCAGCCCCTCTGGGAACTTTTCCGGGTCCGGCCGCCAGAAATCCGGATCCGCAGCATAGTAGCCCTCCCAGACGCCGCCTTTCCGGCGGGCGGAGTTGGCAGTGGTTCCCTTCTGCCAGCCGTCGTCTATCTGGACGATGTCGATGCCGATGGAAGCGGCAGCGTCGATCTCCCGGCGGATGAAGCTGTCGCAGACCGCCAGGTCCTGATGCCGGTCGCCCCAGGTATTGGACATGGTGAAGCTCCGCTCCGGCGCGGAGGACCACTGGGCCAGATAGAAGCGCTTATACTCGGAGAGGATGCGGCTGCCATCCCCGACGCCTACGGTGGAGCCGAAGCTCTGGAAATCCCGGCCGCTGCCTCCCTCCGGGAGGCCGGAGCCCAAGAGCCGCGCAGTCCCGCCGGAAACGGAGAGGTCGGCGGGGTACTGGTTCAGAATGTTCAGATGGGTGGGGCTTTCCTTGACGAACAAAAGGCCCTTTCCAGTGAGACGGCCGGTGAAAAGGAAAAGGTTTCCGCGCTCCCGGGTGCGGCCTCTGGCGTAGAGCGGCTCCCGGAAGGTGCGGACCAAGGTATCGTGATTGTCGGTCTGGTCAAAGAGCTGGACGGTCTCCAGGTTCCAATGGTTTCCAGGGAGCGAGACGGCGTCCAGCACGTCTTCCCCGTCGGGCAGAGAGAAGCCGGTTTCCACGCCGTCCGGCCCCGCCGATTTGCCGGAGTCCTCCTCCGGGAAAGTCCAGTCTCCCCGGAAGATCCGGTGCAGGCTGCAGAAAGGCAGCTTGGGCGCAAGAAAAAACCGGAAGACTGCGGAGCAGTCCCCGTCGGTATAGGAAAGCTCCGCACGAAAGCCGTTATCGTCCGCGCCGCCCTCCAGGGAGAGCTCTGGAAACTCGTCCACCCCAAAGCCGCTGGGGATCACCGGCGCGGCGGCCTCTTCTGTCTGGAAAACCGCACCGCTTCGGAGATCCTGGATCTCCAGCGGGAAGAGCCCCTCCATCCCCACGGTGAACCGGCGGCGGATCCGGCTGTTTTCAATAGTCAGCACCTGATTTTCCAAAGCGGCGCGGCAGTCCTCCACGCGAAATTCCATCTCTGTTCCTCCCTGCTGCCGATATCCGGCTTGCTGTGCTTTTATCTTAACACAAACCGTCCCGGATGTATAGGGGAAAATGTTGTCGGATTTTCACGTATTCTGGAAATAATTCAGAAAAAGCAAGGTTTTCTTAAGAAATCCGCAAGCCCGGCTTAAAGCGGGAACGGGGCGGAACCGGTACAATAAAGGTATCGTCTCCCGGATAAGAAGAGGAGGCCGGAAGGAGTGTTAAAGATGGAAAAACAGGCGGTTGCGGTTCTTTTCGGCGGCCAGTCCACCGAGCATGAGGTCTCTTTGCAGTCAGCCTACGCGGTCATCAGCGCCCTGGACCGGGAGCAGGTGGAGCCAGTTTTGGTGGGCATCACCCGGCGGGGGGAGTGGTACTGGTACAGGGGGGACCCTTGCCGCATTCCGGCGGGGACCTGGGACACCTGGAGCGGAGCGGATGACTGCCTGCCGGTAGTCCTTTCCCCAAGCCGGGGAGGCGGGCTGCTGGTTTTCCGGGACGGGCGGACGGAGACCATTCATTTGGACGCGGCTTTTCCCGTTCTTCATGGAAAAAACGGGGAGGACGGGACGGTACAGGGGCTGTTGGAGCTGGCGGGCATTCCCATTGTGGGTTGCGGAAGCCTGGCGTCGGCGGTCTGTATGGACAAGGAGATAGCCCACGCCGTCGCCCGGGATGCCGGGATCCCGGTGCCGGCGTTTTTCAGCGTGCGGAAGGGAATGTATAACCCGGCTCAGGCCGCCGCGGAGGCGGAAAAGCTGGGTTATCCGCTGTTTGTGAAGCCCTCCCGGGCAGGGTCCTCCTTCGGCGTGAGCCGGGTGAGCGGGCCGGAGGGGCTGGACGCTGCCATTCGGGCTGCCTTTGACCACGACCGGAAGGCGGTAGTAGAAGCGGCGGTGCCGGGATTTGAGGTGGGGTGCGCCATTATGGGAGCGGCGGACGGGCCGCTGACCATAGGCGAGGTGGACGAGATCGAGCTGTCCCAGGGCTTCTTCGATTACGAGGAAAAGTATACCCTGAAGACCTCCCGCATCTACATGCCGGCACGGATTTCTCCGGAAGCGGCGGAAAAAGTACGACAGACGGCAGAACAGCTTTACCGGCTGTTGGACTGCGATGGCTTTGCCCGGGTGGACTGCTTCCTCACCCCGGAGGGGGAAGTGGTGTTCAACGAGATTAATACCATCCCCGGGCTTACCGCCCACAGCCGCTTTCCCGGGATGATGCGGGGAGCGGGGATGACACTGCCGGAGGTCGTGACCCGGCTGATCGGGGAGGCAGTGAAATGAGAGAGATCTTTCCGGGAGCGGAGGCGGTCTATCAGGGAGAGCTGATCCTGGTTAATGCAAGAAATCCCCTGCGGCGGGAGCCGGTGGAGCTTTTGTCCGCCGTCCGGCCGGGGGTGCAGCTGGAAAAACGCGCAGCGGAACAGCTCCAAAGGCTCTTAGCGGACATCCGGGCCGGGTCCGCTATCACGGCGGTCAGCGGATACCGCTCCCATTTTGAGCAGACGCGGATCTATGAGGATTCTGTCCGGGAAAATGGCGCGGTGTTTACCCGGCAGTATGTGGCCCTTCCCGGGTGCAGCGAACATCAGACCGGGCTGGCTGTCGATCTGGGGGAGAGCCGCCCGCAGATCGATTTCATCCGGCCGGATTTTCCGGATTCCGGAGTGTGCGGAGAATTTCGCCGCCGGGCGGCGGAGTACGGCTTTTTCCTCCGGTATCCAGCTGGGAAGGAGAAAATCACGGGCATCGCCTGTGAGCCGTGGCACTTCCGCTATGTGGGATGGCCCCACTCCCAGCTGATCCAGGAATACCGGCTGGCGCTGGAAGAATATCTGGAGCTGCTGCGGGATTACCCGGAGGACGGGCCCCACCTTTACTTCCAGTCGGGGAAACGAGTGGCGGAGATCTGGTTCCAGCACTGCCTGGCGGGAGAAGCACCGGTTTTACGGCTGCCGGAGGGGATTCCCTGCCAGATTTCCGGAAACAATATGGACGGACTGGTGGTGACGGCATGGCGGACCGCGTAAAGGGCAGAGTCGGGGGAATCGACTGGTTCCGCATGGCGGCGGCGGTGCTGGTCATCGCCAATCACACCTCGCCGCTGGCGTCCTTCAGCGGGACGGCGGATTTTATCCTGACGCGGATCCTGGCCCGGGTGGCGGTGCCGTTTTTTCTGATGGCTTCGGGGTACTTCCTTCTTCCCCGGGTCCGGGCCGAGGAGACGGGGGTATTGGGTCGCTTTCTCAAGCGGACGGGCGGGCTTTACGGGATTTCGGTTCTGCTGTATCTGCCAGTGCGGGTGTATCAGGGGTATTTTTCGGAACCGGAGCTGGCGACCCGGCTTTGGAAGGACCTGCTGTTCAACGGCGCGTTTTACCATCTGTGGTATCTTCCGGCGGCCATGCTGGGGATGGGGATCGCCGCGCTGCTGCTGAAAAGGCTGTCCTGGAAGGGGGCCCTGGCCGCCGGAGGCGGACTGTATCTTCTGGGAATACTGGGGGACAGCTGGTACGGGTTGACGGTACAGATTCCGGCGCTGAAGGGCCTGTACGACGGGCTGTTTGCCTGCTTTGATTACACGCGGAACGGCTTTTTTCTGGCGCCGGTGTTTCTGATCCTGGGCGGGATGCTGGCCGAAGCGCCGGTGGAAGGACGGCTGCCCGGCTGGAGGCTCTGGGCCGCCGGAGGAGCGGCCTTGGGGCTGCTGCTGGCGGAAGGGCTGCTTCTGCGGGCGGCGGGATGGCCCCGGCACGACAGCATGTATCTGACGCTGCCGCTTTTGATGGCGTTGCTTTTTTCCCTTTTGCTGCGGGCAAGGGGACAGGGCGGGAAGGAACTCCGCACCGCGTCCATGGTTCTCTATCTGGTTCACCCGCTGTGCATTATCTTGATACGGGGGGCTGCGAAGGTGACGGGGACAGAG
>CAJMLQ010000062.1 GCA_905214265.1 uncultured bacterium | reverse complement strand
TTGAACAATTTTTATTTCGAATTATTGTCTAACTTTTTGGGGTCACTTCACTTTTGCACTGCGGGGAGTTTTTATACCTTCTGCCGCGCGTCATACTCGCGCAGGATCTTCATGAATTCGTCGCCGGTAATGGTCTCCTTCTCCAGGAGGTACTTGGACAGCTCGTGAAGGAGCGGCTCATTTTCCGTGAGGATTTCCGCCGCCCGTTTGTGGGCATCCCGGATGATACTGACGACCTTTTCGTCGATTTTCGCTGCGGTCTGCTCCGAACAGGCCACGGAGGCGTCTCCGCCCAGGTACTGGTTGCTGACCGTGACCAGAGCCGTCATGTCAAATTCCTCCGTCATGCCCAGCTGCGTAACCATAGCGCGGGCCAACTTGGTTGCCTGCTCAATGTCGTTGGACGCGCCGGAGGTGCAGGTGTGGAAGATGACCTCTTCCGCGGTCCGACCGCCGGTCAGCGTCGCGATCTTGTTGAGGATCTCATCCCGGGACATCAAAACCTGTTCGTCCTCGGCAACCTGCATGGTATAGCCCAAAGCGCCGGAGGTCCGAGGGACGATGGTGATTTTATGGACCGGAGCCGAATCCGACTGCCGCGCCGCGACCAGGGCATGGCCGACCTCGTGGTACGCTACGATCTGCCGCTCCTTAGGCGGGATCACGGCGCTCTTGCGCTGGTATCCGGCGATGACGACCTCAACGGACTCTTCCAGGTCCTCCTGGCTTACAGTGTTCCGACCGCAGCGGACCGCCCGAAGGGCCGCCTCGTTGACAATGTTAGCCAGCTCCGCGCCGGAGGCTCCCGCCGTCGCCCGGGCTACTGCGTTAAAATCGATTTTGCCGTCCAGTTTCACCTTTTGAGCGTGGACCTTCAGGATTGCTTCCCGCCCTGCCAAGTCAGGCAGTTCCACCGGGATCCGCCGGTCGAAGCGCCCCGGACGGAGCAGCGCCGGGTCCAGAGAATCCGGGCGGTTGGTCGCCGCCAGAATAACGACGCCCTTTTTGCCGTCAAACCCATCCATTTCGGTGAGCAGCTGATTCAAGGTCTGCTCCCGCTCATCGTTTCCGCCCATCATGCCGGCATCCCGCTTTTTGCCGATGGTATCGATCTCATCAATAAAAACAATGCAGGGAGCTTTTTCCTGGGCTTGGTTGAAAAGGTCCCGCACCTTGGCTGCACCCATGCCCACAAACATCTCCACAAATTCCGATCCGGAGATAGAGAAGAAGGGTACCTTGGCTTCGCCGGCCACAGCCTTAGCAAGCAGCGTTTTGCCAGTGCCAGGAGGGCCGACCAGCAATGCGCCCTTGGGCATGGAGGCGCCGATACTTTCATATTTTCCGGGATTGTGAAGGAAGTCTACGATCTCCTGAAGGGCGTCCTTGGCCTCATCCTCCCCGGCAACGTCGGCAAAGGTCTTACCGGTCTGAGCTTCCACATACACTTTGGCGTTGGCCTTGCCGAAGGTCATGGCGTTGGGGCCGCCGCCCATCCGACGCTGGAGAAAACGCATCATCCAAGCTCCTACCAACGTCATAAACAGGACCGGGAGAATCCAGGTCAGCAAAAAGGACAACAACGGATTGGTCTTTTCATAGACCCGACCAAAATCCACGCCCGCCTCAATCAGCCGGTTGGTGATGTCCAAATCCGGCATGGTCGAAGTCGTATATATGTAGGGATCGTTTTTATCCGACGGCGCAAATAGGATCTGGCTGTCCTCGTATTGGACCTGGCTGACTTGACCGTCGCTGAGCATATTCAAAAACGTATTATAGCCGACTTCCTTGATCCGCATGTTCTGGATCATGGGTACAATCAGAGAGTTGAGCACCATCAACGCAAGAAAGCAAAGGATCACATAAAAGATCAACGGCTTTTTGGGGGTTCTTTGCTCGTTCATAAAGATTCTCCTTTCTATTATTAGTTTTATGGTACTAAAATTAGTCTTTTTTGTCAATAAAAAAGTGTAAACGAATTTACAAAAAAAGCTAAAATTTTCCGTCATTTTCTAAATATCGACCTCATCTCCCAACTATGCCGCCTTTTGTAAAAATGACCGTTTTTTGCAGGAAAATTCCTTTTGAAATTGGCAGACCGCTTTCATCAAAACCGTTCTTCTCCCGTTGACAGCCGCACAAAACTAGCATATAATAAATGTAAACATAGGCTAACATTTAACGCAGCCATGAAGATTCCGGCTGCGGGAAGGAATGAATCTGTTATGACATTGGATCAAGTAAAGCCGGGACACAGCGGCGTCATTGCCGTCGTAGGCGGCGAGGGAGCTCTTCGCCGAAGGTTGCTGGATATGGGATTGACTCCCAACACAAAGGTAATGGTGCGAAAGGTGGCGCCCATGGGCGACCCCATCGAACTTTTTCTCCGCAGCTATGTACTAACTCTGCGGAAGGACGACGCGGCAAAAATTGAGATTAAGGACGGTACGCTCGCGTAACGCCTAGACAGAAAGGACGGACCAGCATGAAGCTGCTCTTCGCACTGGCAGGCAACCAGAATAGCGGCAAAACCACTCTCTTTAATCGCCTGACCGGCAGCAATCAGCACGTCGGAAATTTTCCCGGCGTTACCGTAGAGAAAAAAGAGGGACCGATCAAAAAAAGGCAGGACGCGGCTGTCGTCGACCTGCCGGGCATCTATTCCCTTTCCCCCTATACCTCAGAAGAAATCGTCACCCGAGATTTTGTCCTTAACGAACGCCCCAACGGCATCATAAACATCGTGGATGCCACCAATATCGAGCGAAATCTGTATCTTTCCCTCCAACTGATCGAACTGGGAATTCCTATGGTCATCGCGCTGAATATGATGGACGAGGTCCGCGCCAGCGGAAATTCCATCGACGTCTCCAAGCTGTCAGCTGAACTGGGGGTTCCCGTGGTTCCCATCTCCGCAGGCAAAAATGAGGGCATCGACGAGTTGGTGGACGTTGCGATCCGGGTAGCCTCCGAAAAGCAGGCCCCCCTGAAGTATGATTTCTGCGAAGGCGAGGTTCACAAAGCCATTCACGCCATCGCTCACATTGTGGTCGATCAGGCCGCTGAGGCCGGACTTCCCCTGCGGTTTGCCGCCACCAAGCTTGTGGAGGGCGACGAACCGACCATGACGCTCCTCAAACTGGACGAGGATCAAAAGCACATCATCGAACACATCATTGAAGACATGCAGGATGAACTGGGGACCGACCGAGAAGCGGCCCTGGCCGACATGCGGTACACCTTCATCGAAAAGGCCTGCGCTCAGTGTGTGATCAAGCATCAGGAGACCCGCGAGCAGGTCCGCTCGGAACGGATCGACCGGGTCCTGACCAGCAAATGGCTGGGGATGCCCATTTTTCTGGGGATCATGCTGGTCATTTTCTGGCTGACCTTTACGGTGCTGGGCGCGCCGCTTCAGGAGCTTCTGGACCGAGTCATCCGCGCCGGTACGGACGCCCTGGACAGTCTGATGAGGACCGCCGGAGCCAGCGACTGGGTGCGCAGCCTGGTAATCAATGGCATCTGCGCGGGCGTGGGCAGCGTTCTCTCCTTTCTCCCTATCATCGTACTGCTGTTCTTCTTCCTTTCCCTGTTGGAGGACAGCGGCTACATGGCTCGTGTCGCCTTTGTCATGGATAAGCTGCTGCGGAAAATCGGCCTATCTGGGCGTTCCTTCGTACCCATGCTCATTGGATTCGGATGCAGTGTCCCGGCTATCATGTCAGCACGGACTCTCTCTAGTGAGCGTGACCGAAAGATGACCATTCTGCTGACCCCCTTTATGTCCTGCAGCGCGAAGCTGCCGATTTACGGGATGATCATCATGGCCTTTTTTCCGAACCACCGGGCTTTGCTGATGATCTCCGTCTACCTCATCGGGATCCTGGTGGCGGTCCTTTCCGGGCTCCTGCTGAAAGGGACGGTCTTCCGTGGGAATCCCGTTCCCTTTGTGATGGAATTGCCCGCCTATCGGATTCCTTCCCCCAAAAGCGTTCTGCTGCTAATGTGGGAAAAGGCCAAGGATTTTCTCCGGAAGGCGTTTACCATTATTTTTATCGCCTCTATCGTCATCTGGTTTCTTCAGAGCTTTGACCTTAGCCTCAATATGGTGGCGGACAGCTCCCAGAGCATTCTTGCCAAGCTGGGTTCCCTCATCGGACCGGTGTTCGCGCCGCTGGGCTTCACAGACTGGCGCGCTTCCACCGCGCTGATCACCGGCATTACGGCGAAGGAGTCCGTCGTCAGCACCCTGACTGTCCTCACGGGAGCGGCTACCGATGCTGACCTCGCCGCAGCCCTGGGCAGCATCTTTACACCGCTCAGCGCTTTCTCCTTCTTGGTGTTTACAGTACTGTATATGCCCTGCGTGGCAGCTTTTGCCGCCAGCCGCCGGGAGCTTGGCTCCACAAAAGGCGCTATCCTGACCGCTGCCTATCAAACCGGTGCGGCCTACGTCGTCGCACTGGCGGTATACCAGATTGGCTCTCTGTTTTTTCATTAGAAAGGAACTTTTATGACTCTTGCCGATTTTGTAGTTCTCTTGCTGATCGCCGGCGCTCTCGCAGCGATTTTCTTCTTTTCGCGCCGCCGGAAAAAACGGGGCGGCGGATGCTGCAGCTGCAAGGGTTGCAACGGTTGTACCCGCTGTACCGGCTATTCCGCTGGAGACCCGCCCTCTAAACCATAAAGAATCCCGGACGTCTTAGACGTCCGGGATTCTTTTTACCAGAAAAGGCCGGCTTTCTTTCGATAAAAGGGTTCGTTTTTTTCCATCAGATCTGCGGCAAATTTCTCATCGCGGCGGAGGATATCCATACCTTCGTCTTCTTTAAAATAAGGCTTCGCAACCTCTGCGATCTGGGGGAAAAGCTCTTTGGCGTCCTCCGGCTCTCCATCATAATCTACGATGAGCATGAACCGCGGCTTCTTCGCGCCCTCCCGGAGAGCGATAAACATCCAGGCCTCCTGAATGCTTTTCTGCTTTTTCTTAAAGTATTTGGAAAGCGCTTGCTTGAGTTCCTCCGGCTCCTGCTCCTCTTTGATTTTGCTGACCACAAAGCGGGGCGGCACCGCTTTCAGGAGCGCCTCCCTCCTCTTGGGAAAATTCTCGATCATTTCCTTGGTCAGCGTGATGTTCTGCCCAAATGGATTGATGACAACGCCTTTGGCCGTCTTCGATTTATCCAAAAGGGCAGCAAATACCTGCACCGGTGCGGTGAACGCGTCGCGATGTTCGCCTTTGGACCATTTTTCCAGCTCCTGCCAATCGGTAAACGCCAGATAAAACTGCTCCTCCCTGGTGTTGGTGATCAGATAATGCTGAAGGGTCGTTCCCGGCTTTACTTGGCCGTCCACAGGAGGTTCCGAAAAATTGACGGGTGACAAGAATTTCGCCGTCAGAATCGCGTTGATCATGTCCAGTTCCGCACGGGGATTCTGCTCCTTCTTAAAGACATCCATCGCTTTAACGAGCGCAGGATTGGTGAGCGATTGATTCAATTCCAGCATAATAATTCAGAGACCGGAGTCTCCTGCTCCTTTCCAAAATATGTGGGGTTATGTGGGGTAAAGATAGGTATAGTATACCACATTTCCCAGAAAAAAGGAAGCGCTTTTCTCTAAGGGATACGGTCTACCGGCTTTTCCACGGCGCCAACTTTTCCATCAGCGGCCAGGCGATATCCGGATAAAACCGATGACCTTCTTCCCCTACGGCCAGTGCGCAGGAATCCGGCGCACCAGCCGCACGATAGAGCTCCTGAATGGTGTGATAGCTTTTTGGACCCCGGCCAGAGGAAAAATCTGATCCAATGCGCCCGCTACCACCACCAAAGGCCGCGGGGCAATCAGTCCTGCCAAATTGCCCATATCAAAAAACTCCCGCACGCCGGGCACAAAATTGCAGGTGCAGTGCTCCATTGCCATGATGGAATCCCCATAGGTGCAGACGCTGCAGGACGGGACCGCCAGTCGGATCCGCCGGTCCAAGCATGCGGCGTAGAAGGTGGCTGTACCGCCCCCGGAGTTTCCCATGCAGAGGACCCGGGATACATCCGCCTGGGGGAACCGGCCGGCCACAGCGTCCAGCGCCCGGCTGATATCCCACACACGCTCGCCCAACGTAGTGCGGCCCAGCAGCAGGTTCCCCATTGTATGCACATAGCAGTGGGGGCCGTGCTCATCGCCGCCGCAGAGGCCCATCCCGCGCTGCTCAAGGGTCAGTGCACAGTATCCGTGGGCTACCGCCTGCCGGGCAAAGTCACGCCCACCCTCAACAGCCGCTTCATCACCGGGATACATCGTCTCCCCCAGGGAGATGTGCATTCCCGTGCTATGCCCCTGGAGGCAGACTGCCAACGGAAAGGGTCCTTCCCCCGGAGGCGTCAGCAGGCAGCAGGGCACCCAATAACCCGGCTCGCTCTGAAAGCGGAAGGCTGTACGCCGGTATTCCGGAAGGACTTCGTCGCTGACGAACTCGAACTCCCGGGTGCAGTCCTCCATCCGGGACATTCCCAGCAGCTCCGCCAACTTTTCCCGCGCTCTTTCCTGCCACTGAGAAAAATCGCCGCCGTTATAGGCCATCTGAGGCGGCGTCTGGGCCAGCACCGCCTGTACCCGTTTCAAAGGATCCGATCTCTGCATCATCGCATGCTTCCCTCCTGTTGAACCTTTCAACAGCCCGCCGGACGTACCAGCGCGACCGCAACGTCGTTGACATTGGTCCCCGTAGGACCTGTGACCAGCAGCCCGCCGCAGCGGCTTAGCGCACGGTAGGCATCATTATTTTTCAGGATTTCCGGAATCGAAATTCCCTCCCGGCGAAGGGTTTCTGCCGTGCTTCCGTCCACGATGCCACCCGCCGCATCCGTCGGTCCGTCCGTTCCGTCAGAACCGGCGGAGATCAACGTCACGCCGTCTGTCCCGTCCAGCACCGCCGCTGCGGCAAGGGCAAACTCCTGATTCCGTCCTCCCAGGCCGCTGCCTGTCAGCTCAACCACCGTTTCTCCGCCGGCGATCAGCGCCACGGGCTCCGTCCCATTCTCCAGCTGATACCGGGCACATGAAGCAAGGAATGCTCCCGCCTCCTTTGCTTGACAGGCCATGGTGTCCGTCAGAATCCAGGGGCGGTACCCCAGCGCAGCCGCCTGTGCCGCCGCTGCCCGGCAAAGCTCCGAAACGCTTCCGGTGATCTTTGTTTCCACGTTGTCCAGAGTCTTTGGCGTCTCCTGACGGAGCAGCTCCCAGACCCGCGCCGACAGCTGCAGTCCATACTGTTCTGCTATGGTCAATGCTTCCGCCGAAGTGGATGCATCCGGGCAGGCCGGACCGGACGCGATCACATCCAGACGGTCGCCGACCACATCGGACAACACCACTGCAAAAACCCGAGCCGGCCGGCACAGCTCTGCAAAGCGGCCCCCTTTTACCGCTGAAAGCCTCTTGCGGATCATATTCATTTCACTGATAGAGGCCCCGCAGGCCAAAAGCTGCCGGTTGACGTCCGCCAACTCCTCCAACGGGACCAGCGGTTTTTCAAACAGCGCCGACCCCCCGCCGGATACCAAAAAGAGCACTGTGTCCTCCGGGCCTAGGCCCTGGACAAGCTCCAATATCCGCTCTGTCCCTGACACCGACGCGGCGTCGAGAACCGGGTGTCCTGCCTCATACAGTTCCAGCGTTCCGATCGGTCCGGCGAGATGGCCGTATTTGGTCAAAACGGCGCCGCGCTGGATCTGTTCCGGACCCATGGCCTTCCAAGCCGCAGCCGCCATCCGCCAGGCTGCCTTTCCGATGGCCGCAAGAACGATCCTTCCCGGAAAGCGCCGGCCTTCCAGCGCCCGTTTTACCGCCTCATCTGGCAGGCAGGAACGGATCGCTTCCCGCGCGATCTGCTCCGCATCCTGCCGCATTCTGTTCTGCATATAATTCCCCCTTGCTTCTTCCCTTTATCATAGCACATCAAACAGATTTTGCCAACCGGCTTTTTGCAAAAGAGTGCAAAAAGAAAAGACTGGCGTTTCGGACAGCTGCTATGCATAAAAAAGAGCCGATGGAGTTTCCATCGGCCCGAAATCATACGTTTTGTGGTTCTTCAAGTCATTACTTCTGCGGGCAATAATGATCGGAAATCTGGAAATCAGAGGACAGCAAGCGCGGCTCCGGCGGAAGCAGATCGACCTGAACGATATACCGCACACTTTGGCTGAGGGGAGAATATTCCATCGACATGGAATGCCCGTCATTCACATACCGGCACTGCCGGAGCGAATTGAACCACTTATCTTCCACCGAGGGGGCCATCTGCCGGCAAAATTCTGCGAAACTTCCAGTCTGTCCCGGCTGCTGATCTGCTCGTTATGAAGGATCCGGGGTGCGTAAAGGATCATGGCAGAATTTTCTCGTTGCTGGGAAACCATGTTCCCCATATCAAAATACTCCCCACTGGACCAGTCTATATCCATATCGTTTACGACATACCGAACGAACATCGCTCCAACATCTGCCTGTCTCCGGATATCTGACCGTTTTTTATACAAAAGACGGAGGCCATACAACTGGAATCCATTGTGAAAAGCAAAGCGGGAGCTTCCCAGAGCGTAACTCTCTGTCATATAGGTGTACAAAAAATTTTCTCGAAGCGGATTTTCATAATACTCGGCAAGGGGAGTAGATGGAGCCGGCAAAAAGTGAAAGGGCACATCCATACTGCTGATAGACTCACTGGGTCCTACGCAGATATAAGGATATTGACGGTGCTTAGCCCATTCCGCAAGTTCTATCGGGCAATGATAATTCGGCATCGCCTGCCACATGGCACTGATTATCAGGAAACTCCAGGAGTGATGCGTTACAAAGTTCTCCAGTTCTTCATCCTCACAAATGATTGTCTCTTCCACTCCAATAGGCAGCTCTTCCCCATACAGCATGTAGTAAAGAAAGCGAGCGTGATGCGTGCAGTCTGCTGCATCCACTGGATATCCTCTGGAAAATGCGCCGGAGCACTGGGCAACTGGTCAGAACAGGTGCATAAGCAGATCCGCCAATATGTGTTCTTTGAACATCGCCTGAAAAGAGGTGGCGGAGATGTTTAGGACCCACCAACATATCCTGCATGCAGAACTCAGGTTCGTTGTAATGCTCATCCACTAGATTCAGCATCCTCCGCCGAAGAAGCTGCTCTCTGCGTGTATCAATATAGTGCCAATCCATCTATGGATAAATCAATACATCAACACTACTACACTAATATGCCCGCGCATCACGATAAGCGTCAATCATCGCTTTCAGATGGTACTCCGGCACATTAGCCGGAAGATTATGAACTCCCGCAAAAATATAGTTTCCTCCAGCGCCGAGAATCTTGATATTGTTGTAAACTGTCTGATAAACCTCATCATAGGAAGCAGTACTATTAATGAGCTGTGCATCATAGCCACCACCCCAAAATACCACCTCATTCCCAAAACGTTCCTTGAGAAATCTCGCTGACATATCTACTGCGGAGGTTTGAATCGGATTGATAACCTGTACCCCACACTCTATCAGATCTCCCAGAATAGACGAAATAGCCCCACAGGAATGCAAATTAATCTTCATGTCCGTGATATTACGCCACCCTTGAAAAAACTGCATATAGAAAGGCTTATATATTTCACGCCACAGTTTTGTTCCTATCGTCACACCACGGTTATCACCAAAGTCATGGGCAACAGATAAAATATCCACATATTTCCCTACCGCCTGTTCAAGAAGTCTAATCTGTTTCAGTCCCGCTTCCACACTTTTTGTCAGAAATGCCCGCATCACATCCGGTTCCTCCATCATCAGAATCATGGAGCCCACCATGCCCCCGGGCGCCACCTGCAGATCAGTAATGCTTTCTCCCAAGCAAATAGAAAGCTCCGTTTCTTCGAATAGCCGCTTCGCTTCTCTCTCCAGATTACGAAGTATGTGCTCATCAATTGTATCACGTGGATGAAATTGATCCGGATCCGGTACAGTGAAATCTGCTATCAGATCACTCGTATTCTTATGATCAAAAAAATAGTTTCCCTTCGGACAGATCGCATTCCCCCAGCTTTCCCAAATAATGCTTCCATCGCTGTTCTCGTGAAAATAATCCCGTACCGGAACAGAAAATGTTTTTCCCCATAATTGTTGCTGCTTCCACTGATCGCCGACATCACCGCGCAGTTCGCTTTTACACATATTTGGTGACGCCAGCAGAATGATATCTCCATCCATTGCCTGAATTACCGGTTCCTCAAACACAGCATTGGCCATAAAGGTATCCAATCTGGGCGGTTTCGATTCAACTCCCAACACCTTTTGCAAATTATCATAAGCTATTATGTGAAGACCTGCTGTCTCACATCCGCCGAGCCCGTTCGGAACACGATCCGGAAGTTGACGATTCAACACTGCACGCACACGTTCTCTTGAATTCATATGTAAACCTCCACAAAATTTTTTAGCACATGCTTATATTGTGCCTATTTATCTTTCATTTTTCAATAACATAAACTCTGAAATAATTGACATATCCTACTGCGCACATTATACTGATAGATATCCATAAAGAAAATTAGGAGGGAGAAATTTATGTTGACAATTACAGGCATCCGTCACGCTTGGCCGGAACAGTCCGGTTTCTGTCTTAATCGAAAACAGGGACATCCGGATTATTCTTTTGTCCACTTTATCAGCAGCGTGGAAATTCATCTGAATGGCGAAACTATCATGGTACCAAATCACGCATGTATTATCTATCGTCCCGGCACCCCTCAACATTTTGTCAGCCAGAATCCATTGTTACATGACTGGTTTCATTTTTCCGGAGCCCCGGAACCAATTTTTGAGAAATTAAATCTCCTGCCGAACACATTGCTGTATCCAAAGCGTTGGAATTTCATTACCGATCTTGTACAGGAAATGGAGAGTGAATTTTTTGCGCAAAAAAATCACCATGAGGAATTGCTGACTCTGAAAATTACCGAATTATTTATAAAGCTTTCCAGATCACTCTGCGATGAATCCATCATATCCGTAGACAATTCTACCTCAGAGCGTCTGCGCAAGCTTCGCAGCAAAGTACTTCTGTCCTTAAATCATCCTTGGACTGTGGCGGAAATGGCATCCAGCATTCCTCTCAGCGAATCCCGTTTTTACAGCGTGTACCGCTCATTCTACGGCATATCCCCCATAGATGATCTGATTCACGCCAGGATAGACGCTGCCAAAAATGCCCTTTTGTTTACTGACCAGACTATATGTGATATTGCAGAATCTCTGGGTTACAGCAATGTGACGCACTTTATCCGCCAATTCCGCAGTATTACTGGCATTTCTCCGGCACGATACCGCAAAATGAATTTCATCTTGGAGCGCGGCGTCACGGAAAAGACATTGCGGTAGAAGTGGACCGTGCAGCGCTGGTATTTGGCTTCGGGAAACACTTCTCCCACTGCCTCCAGCATGCCCAGACACTTGTCTCCCACAACCAGCTTGACCCTGTCCTCTTTCATATCCTCAGCAGCATCCAAATCCTCCCGGTAACCGTCCTCATTGACAGCAATCGCCACCAGAATCGCCATATTCTTAAACTCACCGCCCCAGCTTCGGCGCAGGTAGATCCCGTCCACGTAGACATACGGGCAACGTCCGCCCTGCAAGGGTCGGTTCCGACAGTCCTCGATGTGAACCCATACGCTTTCTTATTCCACTCACTGTTGGCGGCAGGAGACACCTTGCTGCCCCATAGAGCCTCGGTGATGTCCTCCACACGTCGGACAGAGACGCCAGCCAGAGATCACCTAGGAAACGTCGATATTGATGTTGTTCTGCATAAGATAGACTTTTTCAAAACCGACGCCCATGACGCTGCCCATCCGCAAGATCAGCAGGACGATCATGGTCGGAGTAATGCTTGGGATATCGATGTACCAGATTATCTGCAGCCGGTTGGCCCCGTCCAGCACAGTAGCTTCATGCAGCTGTGTATCCGCTTTGGCCATCGCCGCCACATAATTCCGGCTGTGCTCCGCTGGTTGCAATAGCGGAAATAACTTTCGCAAGCTGTTTGCTGTCAAAGTCAAAAGCCAGTTTGAGACGATAGATGCAGGCATATCCGGCAAACTCTCGCTTATAGTTGCCCTGGCGATCCCTGACATTCTCATATCGAGTCTCCACATTGAAGCTGCCAGTCTTCAATGTCTCCTTTTCGTAACCGGCGCTCACTACTGCGCCCTTCAAATTTTCGATACGCCGCGCCGCGTTCTCCATTGCTTTATCATAATCTTTCTCTACAGACTCAATGGTCATGGAAATTGTAATGTAGTCCGGTTTGGCAGAGACATTGGTATATGCTTCTTTTACCTCCCGAAGAAAAAGCTCGCTTTTGAAGCGGTCATCCTTCACGGTGAATAGGTGGCTTTCGTAAGGTTTGAGCATAAAGCACGTGAAAAGCCTTGAAAATACAGGGCTTACAGAGGGTTGAATAGATAAATCGGAATTTGTGGAGGAGATGCGGAATGTCGAAAGTGAAACTCATCATTACTGACAGCAAATGCAGGTGCGGGTATTTCAAAAAGGGGCAGGAATTCGTCGTTGAGGACTTATGCCCGCCACTCTGCCATAAGCTGTGGAACAACATCTACCCGCTTGTCTACGCATTGCAGAACGGTGCATTGCTTGATTATAGACAGGTTCGTGCAAAAATGTTCGATGCGAAATGTCCGGATGAAGGCAGAGTTTGTATCCATGGAGAAGTCTTTGAAGGCTGACAATTTCCAATTTGCGGAGCGGACAAGTAGCTTTGGTTCGGATCAGGAAAAAACGGACAAGGGAGCCTTAGTCTCTTTTTTTCCGAACAGTGACTTTGCTTTCTTAATCGGCTGTAGAATGCGAATCATGGAAGGGGTGACGAAACAGCCATGCAAATCAAGGACCTTTTCATAAATGGCGACATGAAGGGCGCCATTGCGTATATGCGTGAACACGAGGAATTTCAGGACATCCTCCCAGCTTACATCGCTATTTTTGAAAACTGCGAATACCGCACCTATGATGTGCCGGAATTTCTGGGCCAAATACTGCTGTTGTATCAGGTATATTATCGGGATGTTTTTTATTGCGGTTTACCCGCAGAAGAAGCCGCTGACAAGCTGCTGACCCAGTTAAAAGCCTTACTGGAACTGCCGGATGCAGACGAAGACCAGCTTGCCCAGCGGCTGTGTGCCGTGTTTGAACAGCATGGCTATCATGCGCTTTTCGGGAAAACCCAGGGATTTTTCGGCCCCTATGTCTGGAAGGATACCGTACCGACCGTTTACAGCGTAGAGCTGCCGGGCGGAACGGCGGAATATACAGTCAACATTCTCAAGGGCTTTGTTTTCCGCAGTTGGATGGATTATCTGACCTTCGGCAGGTTCGGGACAGGCGGCTGGGCTTCGCCCGATGGCACGATCAACTGTCTTGAGCAGGAGTATGATTTTGAAAGCGAACAGTTTCTCGTTTCTCTTCTGAAGCACGAAGCACAGCATACCGTAGATATGAAGCAATTCCCGGGGATGACCCCCGCAGAGCTGGAATACCGGGCAAAGCTTGTGGAGCTCCATTACTCCAGCGATTTGGGATTGCTGCAAAAGTTCTTATCGGAAGCGGATGAAAGCAGAACGAACGATAGTCATGCGATTGCTTCTGCGAGGCTCAAACTTGAGTTTGCAGATACGGATCAAACGAATCTCTCCGGCATCCAGACACGGGCGCTGGAACTGTTTCATGCACATACAAAAGAAATGGAAGAAAAATATGGGAAACAATAAACAGTGTCCAATGGTTGATTGCAACAAATTCCAATTTGTTTATCTGTATTTCCCTTCATTTACCCGGGCAATCTCTCCATCCGTCATTGCCGTAGCTTTTGTGCCTGTCATCAACAGTGGGCGTTATACCGCAAAAATCAGGAAGTCCGTCTCGTCATCAGAGGGCAGCAATCAAAAAACACAGATTCAGTACAAGCAGCAGATGCTTATCAATAGCGCAGACCTCATCATTCCGCGAGATACCTGCCAGCGAAAGCTGAAAATTGGACGGGCGAAGAGAATCTGCCTTGAGTTCAATGAGTACATCGCCAACGAACCGAAGGTAAGCTGCAGAGACGGCAAGTATTACGTTTTCGATGGTCAGCACACTATTGCAGCCCGCAAGCTCCGAAACGGAGGCAATGACCTGCCGATTCTCTGCAAGGTCTACTATGGACTCAGTGAACAGGAGGAGGCCTTTCTCTTTGCCATGCAGCATGGCATCTCTGCTCCCGTTTCCACCGGCTATAGAATTCGTTCCCTGGTGTTCAGCAAGCAGCCGGAAGCCGTTGCCTTTAAGGAAGCGACCGAAGAACTGGGTATTGCGCTGGATTATGACCATGAAAAAGGTGCGATGCGCATTGGCTGCATCAAGGCTGCGTTGAAGGCATACCAGAGTTTCGGAAAAGAACTATACCAGGAGGCGTTGAAAATTCTCATTGAAGCGTGGGGCGACGATCCTGATGCCTTGCGTCGTGAGAATGTGGTTGCAATGACCCGGTTCGTAGATCTGTACCGAAAAGAACTCGACAGACATCGACTGATTTCCTGTCTCAGATACACCGATCCGCTGACCATCTGGCGAGAAGGGGACCGCAGCGGGACAAATTTTGCTGGCGATAAGAAGTATCTGTATCAGTTGTTCCGCATCTACAACAATGCCGGTGATAACGGCGCACTAGAACTCAAATTCTGAATCTTTCAAGCAGCCCTAATCGGGCTGCTTTTACATATTCACAACAAGGAGGCACATAACTTATGTCTGCATCAACGAGATCGGTGATCTCATCAAGCCCCATTATGTGACGGAGCAGTTTCCGAAGCTTCTGGAAGCAAACGGTATGCGACACATTCGTTTTCACGATCTACGGCACCTGTATGTCAAGCCCACGACAAAAATTTTTTAATCCGTAGATTAGTAACTCTGCGTACTACACTATTAGCATTTTTCTAATCCGCTATTTCTTCCACAGAAAACCCCAATTCCTTAAACTTCGCTTTTTGCTTCGATACATCTCCCTGCAACTTAGAACTATCTAATATTATCGTTAAATTTCTTCTGGCTCGCGAACACCCAACATAAAATAGCTTGTATGCACTGAGTATTCCTAGAACATTGCTTTCTTTCAAACACTCTCTTGCCTTTGTTACTCCTGGCTTGTTCAGATATTCTGCATACTTAACTCGACAAATCTGCTGAAAGTACGGGTTATCAGAAAAGCGTTCCACAATGGCGCTTGCCTTTTTTAAAATCTCATCCTCATATTGGCTATAATCAGCGCTTTTTAATTCACTGATTTTTATTTTGATTGTGTTCTGCAAATTGGCCAACTCTCCAGAATATGCATAGTAGAATTGATTGAAGGACTGAAGGGAAACCGGCACTTGGCACAGCAGATCAAAAAAGCGATACATATGGACGACTGGCGTGCCACAGCTATCATCTGCCACAAATACCACGCTGTTGTGGCTCTCGCCTTTTACGCCATGCTGTGTGGAAACTTTAGGATCATCCAGATAAGCCAATACTCGCATTAGCTCAATAGCAGGGACAGCAAGTGCAGCTTCATTTTCCGTGTCGGCAAATACGTTTTCCACATAGGTTTTGTCCACAAGTGAGGTTTTCTCTAAAGATAAAAGTAAATCCGATATTGTTTTTGTTTCATCCTGAATAGCGGCAAAAACCAAGGTCAACTTTTGAAACAGCTGAGTTTTATCACTGTGTTTTTTAATGTCGCAGGTTTCCTTGCAGAACATGGATTTATTTGATTTTAGGGTTTGAATAATCGGCCCGTACTGTCCTTTTTGAAAGTCTTCTGCCATCCTTACCACACAATACAATAATTTGAGCAACGGGTCGGGGTTTTCCTCATAAGGAGCAGTCAAAACATCTACAACGGAATGGCTTCGTCCAAAAGAATATTTTTTCATGCTGGAAAAAGCCTGAAACAAGTTGGAAGCGCCGATGGCAGAAAAACGCTCTTTATTAAAAAGATAAAGAACCAACGTGTCTGGATCATCCTTCTGCAGTTTGGCTAATACAGTAGGCACATTATCAGTGATGATAACTCGGGGCGGAAAATCCGGTTTCACCTGCTTCATAGCATCCGAGTTATCTTGAGCAAATTTCGGATCATGATAAAGCTGGTTTAAGATAGTGACAATTTCTGTCACAGAGCGGTAGTTGGTAGTCATCTTTATCGTGTCAAACAACGTGAACCGTTCTTCGAAGCTCCCGTCATAATTTGTGTATATCTGCTGCATTCGGTCACCAAAGAGGTAGAGTTGGCTGTTTGTACCCGCCACAGCGTCATAAAAAATATTGAGGACATCCGCCATAGTGTCCTGATACTCGTCAATAAAAATATATCGATAGCGCAGGGAGATCCTCTTGCGAATAACTGGAAAGCGGTCAAAGATGTATTTTGAGAAGCTCACTAAATCATCGTGGCACAGACCGCCGTAGTATAGGGAATTGAAGGCGGTTTCATTGTAGGAAATCTCAGTGATGTTCTTTTGAACTGTCTCATAATCCAACTGCCCATATTTTTCCTTGTACTTTTCGTTGCTTTCAGCGATGCGTGCATCATCTGCCGCCTTTTCAATTCGCTGCTTAATGGATTCTCCATACAGCTCAAAATATAAATGCAAAATGTCGGAGTGTGCAAAATAGCGCTGCATAAAACTATGGAGGAAGGAATGAATGGTCCCAACAAAAATATGTTTGGATTTCAAATCCCCTGCTAATTCCTC
>CAJMLQ010000061.1 GCA_905214265.1 uncultured bacterium | reverse complement strand
ATAATCGTACTATCCAACATACCCACATCCTGCATGATGTGGATCCCCGTCTGTGCGTTCACATAACTGCTCAGCATATTTTGCGCAGACAGTTGGGTTTTATTGGCGATTAAAGTTCCCCGATCAAAATAAGAGTTGTATAAACTATCAAGTTTTTCTACAACAGCTTCCAATTGGGCATTAACAGATGCTTTTTCTTTTTGCGCCAATGCTCGTATTGTAATCTGGGAAACCAGAAGGCTCAACAGAAAAACAGGAAGAAGGATCATCACATAGGAAAGCGTAAACCTCGCGATGAATTTTGATTTGTTCGACATAGTAACTATCAATCCTTTCCTATGTGTTTTCTGAACTGGCCACATATGTGGTAAAAGATTTTTTGCTGATTCCATCTGCAATTTAAAAACTCTTACTTCTGCCTATGCAATAGCAGACGGGTGTAACCACCCGTCTGCTATTGGGATCAGCAGAAATCAGCCATACATACGGGTATAAGCTGCCTGTGCATAGGTCAAAAGGTCTTTCAGTCCCATTCTATCCATCGTGGAAATGAATTCATCCCAGCCGGCATCAATATCCGTAACGCCTGTGACAAAATTGGACCGCCATGTCGAAATAAAGGTCGTTATATCAGACTGACGCGTGCTCATTGCTTCCATCTCTTCTTTGGTCTGCACCAGAAGCGGGAACACCTCCTGGGATTTAATTCTATTTAAGCTTTGCTGTACCTTTGCATTGGTTATATAACTTCCATCCTGTCCATTGTTAATAATATCCTCCAACTGGCTGTCTGAGGCCCTTGAAATGATCTGTTTAGCAAAATTAAGCTGGTAGTCCGCAAAACCGTTGGGAATTTGTATGGAGTATAAGTAGGCTGTCTCATTCATAGCGTTTTCATCATAGAAACCTTTCAGGGAAGCGATCTTATTGCCAAACTCGTCCTCTACGAATTGGAAGGTTTTCCCCTCTTCGCCGTATTTATAGAAAAGGGCTCCTTCGTCACAATATTGATAATCCAGCATTCGACAGATGGCTTCTGCGTACTTTGTTTTCGCATTGATTAAAGTATGTGCGCCGGATACGACAGTTGTATATAGCGGGAATATAATTTCATCCGTGTACTGCGAAGTTGTTCCGACAAAGAATTCCCAATCTTTCAAATCTGCAGGATCCGTACTCTTAAGGGGAGCGCTCAGAGAATCGCTCCAATGGGCAAAAAGGCCCACTTTATCAGTTGCCAGCTTTTGGTTGTATTCCTCATCCGTTTGGATAAAGCAGGTATTGTCCAACAGCTGCTCTTGATACAGCTTGTGCAAAAATTTCAAATAGTCCTTATAAGCTTCTGTCGATTCCGCCAGATAAACGTTTCCCTGTTCATCCGCCTGCAGAAGATAATCTGTAGCACTGCTGTAGATTCCAAAGCCTGCCCTTAATACCCAGAGCATCCGTTGTCCACAGTTCGTATTGTAAGACAGAGGAATTTCGTCGCTAGGATCGCCGTTCCCGTTGGCATCCTGTTCCTTAAATGCCTTGAGGACATCATACAACTCATCCATCGTCTGCGGCATGGATTTCCCAACGTTCTCAAGCCATCTTGTGTTGATCCAGCATTGGTCGTTAACACAGGCCAAATCAGAATCTTTAAACCTGGTCAATCCATAAATTGCCCCGTCTTCCGCCGTTTCATACGCGGCGACTCTGGGCTTTTTAGCCAGCATGTCAGTAAAATTCGGCATTAAATCAGCGTATTGCAAGATATCAGCAAAATATCCCTGACTCCCCCAAACATTCGCATCTGATCGGCTGACTCCGGCGGAGAGCAGCAGATCTGGAAGCGTATCACTCGCCAGCATTAGCGTAAGCTGGGATTGCCATGCATCGCCCATATAATCCGTACATTCTAACTTAATGCCCATCTTCTCTTCAATAGCCTTCACAATATACTTGTCCGGCCAATTGCCGGCAACCTGCATGCTGTGCATTCCTGCAACAGTTACAGTAATGGGCTCATCGCAAATTGGAAAACCTGTCTTGTTGTAGTACAGATTTTCCTCCTCCGAAGAGGATGCGATTTCTGAAGATACACTTTCTGAAGAAGACAGTGACGACGAGGACGAGGTTGCAGGTTTCCCGGTACAGGCGGTAGCAGAAAGGGCCATTAACACTGCCAATACCAGAACGAACGGTTTTTTCAACTTTGTGTTTTTCATACTTGCCTCCAAAAATATATTTTTCGTCGCAGAGTTTCTACATCGAGGTTTTGCAAATCAGTCTATTGCTTTTCTGTTATCCACCATAAATTATAGCAAAAAGAGTTTCAAAGTGCAAAACACCGTTTTCCAAACGTCTGCGGCAAAATGACGAGATGAAATTATCCTTTGACCGCTCCGATCATAACGCCTTTTGCAAAAAACTTTTGAAGGAACGGATAAAGAATCAACATAGGCAACGTTGATACAACAATAACACCATATTTAACCAAATTGGCAGTTTCCGCTTCCTGCATCATAGCGGCCATTTCTTCTGCCGATAAACTGCCGGACTCGATGGCCGAACTCGCAAAAGTACTTAAAGAAAGGATCTCCCTCAGAAACACCTGCAGGGGATAAAGCGTGCGGTCCTTGATATAGATCATAGCGCTAAAGTAACTATTCCAGTGCCCCACGCCATAGTACAACGCCATGACGACAACAATCGGCGCTGACAAAGGCAAAACGACCTTGGTAAACAGTTTAAAATCGCTGCAGCCATCCAAAAAAGCCGCCTCATGCAGTTCCCATGGAATGGTAGAAGCAAAAAAAGTACGTGAAACGATCAAATTGTAGGTCGATACAGCACCTGGCAACAGCAGCACCCAGCGTGTGTTAATAAGCCCCAACATGCGAAGATTCATGTAAGTCGGAATCAGCCCACCGCCGATATACATGGTGACCAAAAACAAGGTCATTACGATATTGTTTCCTGGAACATCCTTTCGCGAAAGGCCGTACGCACAGGACAGCGTAACGACCAGATTGATCACTGTACCAACAAAGGTATAGAAGATGGTATTTGCATATCCAATCCAGATTTCAGAATATTGAAGAATGTATTGATACCCGCGCAGAGTGAAATCCACTGGCCACAAAACCATTTTCCCAGTAGATACTGCAGTTGGATCACTGACGGAAGCACTTAATACAAAAATAAGAGGATACAGTGTGATGATCAAGAAGAGGATCAGTAGGGTACTGTTTACAATACCAAAAATGCGATCCTCTCTGCACATACGAATTTTTTTTCTCAACTCAATCCGCTCCTTTACCACAGGCCTATTTTTCCGACCTTTTTGGAAATGATATTTGCTGTAATTAAAATAGTCGAATTCACTACAGAATTGAACAATCCAGCGGCAGTAGAAAAGGAAAAGTCATTTTGAACTAGGCCAGTTCGGTAAACATAGGTGGAAATCACTTCGGACGCACTTAAATTTGAACTGTTCTGCAACGCGAAAACCTTCTCATAGCCCACGCTCAACAGGGAACCGCAACGAAGGATAAACAGTATAACGATCGTTGGGATCAGCACGGGAAAATTGATGTGAATAATCTTTTGAAGTCTCGTGGCGCCGTCAATTTCTGCTGCTTCCAACAAGGAACTATCTACTCCGGAAAGAGCCGCAATGTAAATAATCGCACTCCAGCCGGTACCCTGCCAGATTCCACTAATCACATAAATCCATTTAAACATATTGGGTTTTGCAATAAAATAGATGGATTCCTGTCCTATCGCGTTTAAAAAATGGTTGACAATTCCGCTGGTCGGGTTTAAAAACAGGATGAGCATACCGCATAAAACGACGGTAGAAATAAAGTGCGGAGCGTAAGAGATGGTCTGAAAGATGCGTTTCCGAGTGGCATTTTGAATCTCATTAGCCATCAAAGCAAATAGGATGGGAAAAGGAAAGGCGAGGATTAAAGATAGCAGGCTAATGGAAATCGTATTTTTTAATATGATGGGAAACCAATAAGAATTGAACAGATTTGTAAAATTTTCAAGTCCAACCCATGGACTTCCAAAAATCCCATCACGAAAATTGTAATTTTTAAAAGCGATTATAATGCCATACATCGGCACATAATGAAAAATCACAACTGCAGCGACCGCCGGCAACATCATGAGATAGATTTGCCATCGATTTTTTATCTTGCGCATCATAATAGAATCGGCTCGTTTTCCATCAGTTTTTGATTGTCTGCGCAATGAGAGTGACAACATATAACTCCTCCTTATATTGAGCGCAACCTCGTCGTTTATTAAAACAGCATCATTGTATCATATAGCATTTTCGGTCGCAACAGGTGAGATTTACTGTGCAAAATGCCCCTGTTTTCATCGTTTTTACAAAAAACGCCTCCTTTTTATTCATCACGGAGCAATCTATGGCAAACAGTTCTGGACGAAAATCACATTTGACCTGTTCTTACAACTTAAAATAGGATAAGCAAATCAAAAACACCCGAAATAGAAATCTCCAATTCAAAAGCTGTTGTCTACGGCTTTCGAATTGGAGATTTTTGATTCGGACATTCCTGCGCAGAGTCAGCCCCAGTTATTTTGACGCGGTTCTGACGATAGTCCACTATCGCTTGGACTCCATCGGAATAGGTTGAGCAATGCACCCTTGCTGTAACCGATCCTACTGTGATAATGCTGCCGCCCCGGCGCACCATGATCTTTGCCGCCTCCTGGCAACCGAAGAAATATCCTCTGGTATTGCAGCATCATCTTGGATCTCCTCCTCTCACACCCTTTTCATGGACGCTGTATCTGGAATGTCTCCTTGTTATAGTCAACCGTCACCTTTGTCCCATTGGAATATGTGGTACAGTAGACGCCATCGTCAAGCTTTTCATGGTCTTCTATAAATGCGTATCGCTCCTGCCGCATACTCTCATAATCTTCTGCCATGCGCTTGATTCTGTCAATGCTCTCCCGTAAATGCTCCTCCGTATCGCATAGCATATCCTCCTCTCCCATCCAACGGTTATCGGATGCAAAGTTGGCATTGTAACACACCAGCGGCCTGCCTCCCATCTCGAAATATTTTAGCCGGTTCTTTGCGCCCTTGGCCTCATAATTCAGCGTATAGGTGCATGGATTATACATAATGATCCCGTGATATACGATCTGCCAGAAAGGAACAAGCTCGTCACAGAGCTTTTCTTTCGGCTTTCCCACAGCAAACTGCGTATACAGCACATAATCCATCCCTGCCGCTGCGAAATCATAACCTGATTCCGAGGAAAAACCACCAAACAGCTCGCGACTCAGATCCATGGTCTTTCTGTACCATTCTCCGGACTCCCTGCGAGTTAAGGGGTGGTTTTTATCATAACATTTCAAAACGGGCAGAATGGTAATCACATCGATGTAATGGATTCCCTCAAATCCCAGCGCTTTCAATTTTGGCTGGTTGACACATTCAAACAGCTCATACTGTCTCCTGGGGCATATCTTATATGGTCTGCCGCCTGACCAGCAGTAGGGCCGGGCATGGAGTTTTCCGTCCTTGGTTTTTAGCAGATATTCCTCATCAAAACAGTCGGCAATGGTGTATGCGGCAGTGGCATCGTCATGGCACACGATGTTGTACCCCAGCTCCTTTGTCTTGCGTATCAGCTCCTTCAGCTTCTCTTCTCCGCCCAGGCGGGGATCCGGTGGAAAAATTTGGGGGAACCGTCCGTCGTGGCCTCCATAGTTCCATCCCACCAAACAAATCTCGGCGTTTCGAATTCCGCTATCATACAGCGCGTCTACGATCTGGCCCGCCCGTTCAAAGGTACATGCCACATGCATTGGCGGCTCCGTTTCCGGCGTCTGATTCTCTACAGGGCTGGGAGCGGGCTTCCAGCCCATCCGAATACGGATGGAGATTCCTTCCGAACTCTTTTTCAGACGCTCATCTGCCTCCGTCCGCTCCTTTAATGGCACACAGCCTCCCACTGTGAGCTGGTGCTGCCGGTATAAACGCGCCATAGCGCCATAACGGCCATCCTGTAGGTAATGATATTCCACCCGGATATCTTCCTCCGGTTCATCCCCATCAATGAAAAAACGCGGGTATGCATAATACATTCCATCCTTCACACCCAGCACCATGCCAAAATCCAGGCGCATACCGGTTACAATTCCCAGAATTCCTTCGTTTCCGCGATTCCATCCATAACATGCCAGCGCGGAAAAATCACGTTTCATTTCGCAATCTTCCCTTGCTGTAAATCTGGTAAGCAGTACGCCGTCTATATTCATATCTGTGATGAAATACCCTGGGTCTCCGGCCTTGGCCGTGAAATAATCGTATAAAAAATCCACATATGCGACGCCTTCCCGCATCCATTCCTTCGGCAGCGTGCAGACCTGTACCTCGCCCTCCTGGGCAAGCTGCACCGCAACAATCTTTTCCTTATGATCCTCATATACAATCCGTGCATTCATAACTTCGCCGCTCCTTCTATTTTACCTGATACTTTTCCAGAATCTTCTTTAAAGCGTCCACATCGATCTCGTGAGTCGTACAGGCTCTGTCCACCGCCATGCTGGCCGCCGCCCCGGCCGCCTCGCCGGTTACAAAGCAGGTCGGAATGATCCGCAGGCTTCCCTGTACGTTCCGGTCACAGGATATGGCCCGGCCCGCCACAAGGAGATTATCTATCCCCTTTGGGACGAGGCATCGATAGGGAATCCCATGGCTCTCTCCGGCGCCGTACCGCTCATAGCGTTTCTTGTCCCCCCCGTAGAAGCCTGCTGCATCATGGACATCGATATGATAACAGTTCCGGCCAATTTCATCTCTAAAATCTCTTCGCTCCAGATAATCCTCGATGGTAAGGACGTAATCCCCTCTGATCCGCCTTGTCTCTCTTATCCCCAGCATGGGAGCCGTAGCCGTGATCTGCGCTTGTCCAAAGACCTCGGGCTGATACTTGCGAAGGGCATCCCGGTACTGGAAAGCTTTTTCCCTCCCTTCCATCATCCCCAAAGAGATGCTTTCCGCAGACAGGCAGTCCACGCCCCGTACATGCCCGGCATTGAATCCATATAAGTCCCCTCCCAGCTTCATGGAACAGAAAAAGGTGTTATCGATCAACGGGAACTCCTCGTCCTCCACGATTTTCCGGCGGATATCCTTCGGGAGATTCCACGCAGCATTCCCTTCTCCTCCCCCATCGTCCACGCCACACATATCAAAACAGAGGGTGGGAAGCTGCGTCTTCCCTTCTTCATCCCCCACAAGGTACTCGCAGCCCGCAAAGGCGGCCAGATCCGCATCACCGGTACAGTCGATGAACACCTTCCCCCGGCAAACATGAATGCCGTTCTTATCCGCCAGATAGATGCTTGAAATGCGGTCCTCGCGCAGCTTTTCCGCGCCGCAGACCAGCGTGTGAAAGCGAACCGCGGCTCCCGCCTCCCGCACCATCCTGTCTAAAATCAGCTTCATGCGCTCCGCGTCAATGGCGCTGTAATCCAGCTTCTCCGGCGGTTCCGGCGTCTCTTTTTTCATCTCCATCAGGACACGTTCCGCAATTCCGTGGTGAAGGATCTTCTTCCCATCGGTATAAGGGCAGAACTCCGGAACCAGTCCGCCCGAAGACATACCGCCCAGAAAGCCGCTTCGCTCTATCAGAAGCGTGCGCTTTCCTTCCCTGGCAGCTGATATGGCTGCAGCGCATCCGGCAGGGCCGCCACCGGCCACCACAACATCATATTCCGGCAGCTCGTCCGCCGGAAGGCTGATAAATTTTGTGCTCATAGTTTTCTCCTCCTTTTGTTATCGGGCCGTCACCACAGCCGTGCCTGTTCTAAGCCCCTTGGCTTCCACGATCAGCCGCACTTTACCGGGAGCAGAAGCCCGGACAACGGCAACGGCCCTGCCATCCCAGGCATGGCAGCTGCCGGATGTATATGCGTCCTCATTGGCTGGATCGCCGCTGAAAATGCACAAAAGCTCTCCCCCGTCTGCCACGGCCGTAAGCTCCTGCTTCTCACCCGGAACACGAATCCCTTTTTCGTCCAGGATTGAGATGTCAAAATAACACAGATCCCGGTTGTCCGACATGATCTCCTGTTTTTCCGGAATCACTGCCACCGAAGAAGCGGGGCCTGCCGTGCAAAGAGATGACTCACCGCAAAATACATGCTTCCGGTAGGTCCTAGCCGTCAGTTTTCCTTTTTCATAAGGGATGGAAAGCGCCGCAACGCCTTTTTGCGCTTCTGCCCTCCCGATTGTTTTTCCATTCAGGAGAAACTCGACCTCTTCCGCGTCCGTGTACACCTCCGCCCTCACCGGTTTCCCGATATATTCTTTCGGAAAAGTCCAGCTGTCCGACACATCATACCAGTGCCAGCCGGTGCCAGAATAGCTCTCCCCGTAATGCTCCGGGTGTGTCGTGAAGATTCGCGGCTCACATCCGCCTCTCCAGACAGCTTCCCGAAAATACGACTGCGGCCTCCGATAACCGCACAGGTCAAAATCCCCCTGCCAACAGCTCCTCCAGGGGTAGCCGCCGCGGCTGAGTCCGCGGATCACCCCATCCCGCTCCCAGATTCCCCGGCCTGCGCCTGCTTCCCCTAGATTATCAAATGTCTCTTGGTTCAATTCTCACCGTTCCACCTGTCCAAAGGAATACATCGCGGCACAGTCCGCCTCCGGTATACCATCTTGTAGATCGCATCATCACGGATGTGTCGATCCCAATCTTGTTTATTTCATCAGGTCGAAGTTTTCCGGACAGATCCACAAGAAATGGTGCGTATCCATAGGGATGAATCCCCTCCAGATTCTCGTTGATCTTGATATGAGCACACATATAAGCCCCGTCCAGATCCAGAATAGCATGGGAGCTGTCGGGTGTATGAATGTATTTCACATATCTGCCATCCGCAACTGGGAAGAAACCGTTTCTGGAACCGTCCGGCGCTTTGGGATCCCTGGGGAGGGATATCATATAGTCGTGGGGGATATCCACTGTCTGCCAGGTATCAGCTCCGGCATATTGAAAGTACCATTGACATGAAAGCCTTTGCTTTATCATGGAAGAAATCCTTTCTGTTACAGTACCCATAACAAGCTAAATGTGAAAATTCAGCCGTGCACTTTTCATTTTTGCGCTGTACAAATCGGGTCAAAATCGTTCCAGCCGTAGCCTCGAAAGGTGCTGCAAAATTCCCCTTATCTCCTGCCCCAGCCGCAAAATAGTCATACAGAAAATCGACCCATCAAATGCCCTCTGCCAGCCGGGACTTGGGTATAAATGCTGAAAAAATGCCTTTCTCCTTCTCTGGCAGCAACTTAACAGCAATCTGCTCTACCGAACCATTTTTCAAAAATAACCTGGCATACATTTAAACGCTCCCTCTCTGAACCCATATGTATATTTTGTTGTCATCATTATAAAAATTGCATTCAGATCTGTCAACAGGTGGTTTTTGCATGGAATGGGCACCTATTTACAGGTAAACACCATCTACATAGGCGTACAGATAGCCATTTGCCGGCATATGTTATGGATTAGTCCATCGGTATGCAGGGAAGAAAGCACCATGCCGGTTACTACCACGGAAGAAACAAAATGGGGAAGATCGCTTGCTGTCTGCACGTTTTTTTGAATTTCAGATGCCGGAGTTCGTTGAGCAGCAGCGCAAATGCAATGGGTACCCAAAATCCACAGATAAGTCCTTTCAGGCAAATTAAAACCGGGGGAACAGCTTCCCCGGCCTTGAAGGGCACTGCACGCTGCACATCCAAAACCCGGTCCACCACGTAGCTCTCCCTGCGATTCTGTTAAAATATCAATCCGATTTTGGGTTACGTAACCGCTCCTCATTTCCACACATATACTGCTTTATCACAAATGTAAAATGCAATGAGAAGGAGACTTTGTAATGGATAGATATCAGGACTATATTACGGATTCTTTGGAGCAACATCTGTTTTTCGCCCGCATTATGAAGGAGCATGCATTCTTTTTAAAGGTAGGATTCCTGCCGCCAAATGCAGACCTTGCAAAAGAAGGGGAGCGCCTCTTGAGGGAATTTGAAGCGCTGCTCTCACGCACAATCGCGTTAAGTGATTGTGTTGTCCGTCGCTGTGTGTTAGATTCCGGAGAAATCTTCACCGAGTTCACCGACTGTGCAGAACGTCAAACGCAGTGCCTTACCGGCACGTTTATTGACCGCAATCTGACGGCCTGTGCGATGCAGCTAAAAGGTTGTAATTGCAATGCTGATTTGCATGTTTCCCAATCTCTTGCACGCCAGGTACGGCAGCTAAACCGGGATGGGCTGCAACTGGTGAATTGCCTTATAACCTTTAAAGAGGGGCTTCTGCGTGGTATCAATTCGTGTAACCTATTCACATCGAATTATCCGCTGCTTATTGAGCATATTCTGCGTGAGGCCCGCCTTTACCGTGATCATCTGATGCGGCTGGAGGGTTTGGGCAATCGCAACCTTCACAATCTCCGCGACAGTGAGTTGTTCTGGAATCAAATTATGATGGAACACGCACTGTTTATTCGCGGCCTGCTTGATCCAAGCGAGAATACGCTGATTGACACAGTTGATGATTTTGCTGAGGATTACAGACGTCTGCTCAAAACCTCTGCTGCAGCCAATGACAAAACGATGTGTAACGAAAACGCGCTTGCTCTGACCCAAAAATTCCGTGATTTCAAGCGCACGGGCGTTGAGGGGATCGAGGCATGTCAAATCCGTTCGATCATTCTTCCTCTGCTTGCCGATCATGTCCTGCGTGAAGCAAACCACTATATCCGCCTGTTGGAAACTTGAGCGCGAAGACCGCCGGTTTTCCGAATCCTGTCATTGCACTCCGACCAATCCGGGATCGCCACCGACGGATTTGAAACGCCTTGTCCAGCCCATGCAAAAATTGTCAAAAATGCCACCACAGCATCATAAAATCAGTTGCATGGCATTCGCATGATTCCGGATGCTGTGTAAGTAACCTATAAGGAGGATAACTTTATGCTAGAATTATCTGATTATCCGAACACCAGTCAGGTTCGGATTTATGATATTGAAGCAATTTCATTGCCAATTGTCTATAACAAATTCGGCGACCACGATCCGAACGGACTGATGTATGTGCTTAAACAGGATTCGGAGCGAATCCAGCGAAAAGCAAGAGAGTTGTTCGATCTTCCGGTGCCGCAGCCTTACGAGGAAGTCCGGCCGTTAGTCATCCGGGCCAACGTGGGCGATACGGTCCAAATCAATTTTGAAAACAAGCTGAACCGTCGGGCTTCCATCCATGTTCAAGGACTCTCTTATAATGTTTTAACCTCAGACGGCGCAAATGTCGGATTCAACCCGGATACTACCACTGCCCGCACCATTTGCTATATTTGGCAAGCAGATAAAGAGGGCGTTTACCTGTTTTCGGATATGGCGGATACCAGAAGCGGCGAGCAGGGGACGAATGTGCATGGCCTGTTTGGCGCAATCATCGTAGAAGCTGCAGGATCTTGCTGGTCGGATCCAGTAACGGGCGGTCCTTTGGACAGCGGTATGTTTGCGGATGTTTACCACCCTGCGAAACCTGCGTTTCGGGAATATGCCGTATTTTTTCACGACGAACTGGAGATTAACACGAAAGACGGCGGCCAGCCTGTTGATCCGCATACAGGGCTCCCCAGCGGCACCACTGCCATCAGCTATCGCTCTGAACCGATGCGAAACCGCCTCCCGCTGGATCACCACGCTGACCCGACGGATACAGCGGAGGACATTTCCATGAGCTCCTGGGCTTATGGGGACCCTGCACCGCCTGTTCTCAAAGCATATGTGGGAGATCCGTCAAAAATACGCTTAATCCACGGCGGTGTCAAAGAAACGCATGTGTTTCATTTGCACAATCATCAGTGGCGCCTGGAACCAGACGACCCAAAATCTACCATTATTGACTCGATTTCGATCAGCCCGCAGGAATGCTATACACTGGATATTTTATATGGCGCAGGCAGTTTCAACGGAATGATTGGGGACGCCATTTTCCATTGTCACCTTTATCCCCGCTTCCACGAAGGTATGTGGACGCTGTGGCGGGTATTTGACCGCTTTCAAGACGGCAGCGGGACCTATCCGGACGGAACGCCTATTGCCGCGCTGATGCCCCTGCGCGACCGGCCTTTTCCTCCGCAGAAAGACGAGTTGCATCCCGGCTATCCTAACTTTATAAACGGCCGGTTTGGGGAAGAACCTCTCCAGCCGCCGCTTGGCATCCTCACAGAAAACGGGGAAAACAAAATAGATCCTTCGCCGCTGGAAGAAGCGAATTTTGTGGAGAACTTTACACCTGGCGCGTTATATACGGATACATGTCCGTGCAGCGCGGATGAAACAGTGAAAGTGTTTGAAATTGCGGCAGTACAGGCGAAGCTCGTTTATAACCGTTTTGGCTGGCACGACCCGCAGGGGCGCTTTTTTGTCCTGAAAGAAGAGATTGAAAGATTTGGTACGCTGGATGAATATCTGAAAAGGGTCGAGTCAGGAGAAATCCGGCCGGAGCCATTGGTTATCCGCGTCAATGCAGGCGATTGTATAGAAATACGCCTGACCAACCTGCTGCCGGAGTTTATTGAGGGCAGTGCGTTCCAATTAAAAACGCTGACTGATATCGTCGGGTACCATATCCATCTGGTAAAGTTTGACACGATTGTGTCTGACGGTGCGGCCAACGGCTGGAACAACATTGCGGGAGCAAGAAAGTACGAAACTCTGATTGAACGCTTCTTCGCCAACGAAGAACTGAATACGGTGTTCTTCCATGACCATCTGTTCGCCAATATGCATCAACAGCATGGCTTGTTCGGGGCCGTTATCGTAGAACCGGCTGGTTCAGTCTTTCTCAATCCCAAAACCGGGCAGGAACTGAAAAGCGGTACAAAAGCAGTCATCCGCACGGCTGACGGCAAGTCCTATCGTGAATTTGCGCTGTTTCTGCACGATTTTGCTCTGTTGTTCGATAAAGATGGGAATCCGCTCAATCCACCGAAGCATCCCGGCTCTGATGACGATCCCGGTGTTATGGGCATCAATTACCGCTGTGAACCAATGCCCGAGCGGCTGAAAATACGGAGCGATCCCTCCCATATTTTCAGTTCCTTTGTATATGGAGATCCGGATACGCCTATTTTGGAAACCTATCCCGGTGAACCCATACGCATCCGCCTGTTAGACGGCGCCCATGAGGAACAGCATATCTTTAACATCACCGGGCTTCCTTGGAGGAAAGAAATCACAGACCCGGTTTCTCCGCTTGTGCAGGCTCAGACAATCGGCATTTCCGAGGCATTCAACCTTCACATCGACGAACCATACACGGCAGGCGATTATCTATATTATTCCGGTGGAATTGATGATCTGTGGCTGGGGTTATGGGGAATCATACGCGCCTACTCTTTACCGCGCGAGAATCTGGCGCCGTTGTGCGGCATTCAGCCAATTGCTCCTCCTCAGACGCCGCCTCCGGGTGCAGTTGTCCGCAAATTTGAAATTGCTGCTATTCAAAAGGATCTCATTTATAACGATTTTGGAGATCATGATCCGGAGGGATTAATTTCTGTTCCTATGGAACAGGTGCACGACGTGATGTGCGGCTGTAAAAAGCCGATTCCTTTAATCCTGCGGGCAAATGCAGGCGATTGGATTGAAGTTACACTGCACAATCTGTTTCATCCCGATATTCCAATACGCCAAAATGAATATCCCTCCGTGCCGCTTGAACTATTTCATGTTCCCAGCAATCGGGTATCGCTCAATCCACAATTTTTAAAGTATGATCCGATTGCATCATCCGGCGTGAACGTGGGATATAATGCAGTGGAACAAACCGTTGCACCCGGAGAAAGCATCAAATATCTGTGGCATGCAGACCGGGAATATGGAGCCGCCCTTCTTAACTCCTTCGGCGATCTTCGAAATCACCGTCATCACGGATTGTTTGGCGCTATTATCATTGAACCCCCAAAATCAAAGTATTATAACAGCATCTGTCCTGTGGTTGAAAATTATAAGGAAGAGGCCGTTATCGCAGCGCCTGGTGCAGAAACCTTTCGAGAATTTGTCCTCTTTGCACACAATGGCATACGTCTTCTCGATAAAGATGGTGTGTTGATCAAAACGACAGAGCAGGATCTCACTGGCGAGGAAGGTGGTCATGAAGCACCTGATCATGAGGATACGGGCGAAAAAGGGTATAACTATCGTTCGGAGCGGTTCTTAAACCGTCTGAAAAGGAATTCCCTGATCTCAAAGATATTTGATTCGAAAGTACACGGCGATCCGGCGACACCGGTGTTTCAGTCTTATACCGGCGAACGCGTTATTATCCGTCTGCTAATGCCAGCGGATAAACCGAGGAATATCAGTTTTGCGCTGCATGGCCATCGCTGGAAGGCACAGGCCGACGATCCCTTTACCAGAACGATTCCCATTCAGGGAGCGGTCAGCGTTGGGAATGTCTTCAATATTGAGCCAGATCGTACAAAATGTCCCGGCGATTACCTGTATCGCTCCGGCTCTCTGCGGTGGGATGTGGAATCGGGTATGTGGGGCATCCTTCGTGTAATGAACCGCACAATCCGGTACCATTGTGAAACGATCTGCCGGAATATGAAACAATGGTGGGAGAAAAAATGGTACGAAAAATAATTCCATTCTATAAATCTATGGAATTTTCGCATTGTAAGGATTCAGCTTCACTCACCAGAGAAAATATTTTTTAGTGCTCCAAATAAATCGTCGCGGACAATACACCGTCCGCGACGATCTGTATTTTGGAAGGGTTATCTTCCGGTTATACCGACGTTCCTCTTTTCCGCAGAAACCATGCTCGATCACAAGGCTTTTCCTCTTGCCAACGCCGGAAAAATGTGCTAAGATAATGTTGATTACGCCGGAAAGCACTCCGGCGTTTTTTAATCTGACACTCAGTAAAGGACGTATCTATGAAAAACATTACCCTCATCGGGATGCCCGGATGCGGCAAAAGTACTATCGGGGTCCTTTTGGCAAAGACTCTGGGCGCAGATTTTGTGGACACTGACCTGATGATTCAGAAACGGGAAGGCGCCCTTCTCCAGCAGATCCTGGATTCCCGGGGACTCGCCGCCTTTCTCCGCGCGGAGGAATCCGCCATTCTCTCCCTCTCCTGCACCGGCACCGTTATCGCCACCGGCGGCAGCGCCGTGTACAGCTCGGCGGCTATGACGCATCTTTTGCGGGAAAGCATCGTAATATACCTGAAGCTCCCCTTTCCGGAAATCATGAGCCGCCTTTCCAATATCACCACCCGCGGCATCGCCATCCCTTTTGGAATGTCCATGGCGGATGTCTATGCAGAGCGGATCCCCCTCTATGAAAAATATGCTGCTATCACCCTGGACTGCTCCGGAAAAACGGCGGAAGAAACCGTGACCGCGCTGCTACCCCTGCTGGCCGCCGCGGAAAAGGAGGTTGCCATCCAATGATCGCCAAGGACATGACTGTGGGAAACCCCACCCGCCTGCTTTTGGGCTTTACCCTTCCCCTGATCGTAGGCAATCTGTTTCAGCAGTTTTACAGCATGGCCGATTCCATCATCGTGGGCAAGGGCATCGGTGTCGACGCCTTTGCAGCGGTTGGCTCCACCGCCTGGGTGAGCTTTCTGATCCTCGGCTTTGTCACCGGTCTAACCAGCGGTTTCGGCATCCTGACGGCCCAATGCTTCGGCGCCGGAGACGCATCCGGCCTCCGTCACACCCTCACCCAGGGGACGCTTCTTTCCGTCCTCATCAGCGTAGTGTTCACCGTGGTGAGCATGACGACCTCCATGCCGCTTCTGTGCCTTCTCAACACGCCGGACAACATCATCGGCGACGCCAACACCTACCTTTTGGTCATCTACGCCGGAACCTTGCCCACGGTGATGTATAATTTCTATGCTTCCGTCCTCCGGGCGCTAGGCAACACCAAAGGTCCGCTGTACGTTCTGGTCGTTTCCGCCGTCGTCAACGTCGGCCTGGATCTTTTGTTTGTGCTCCCCCTGCGCATGGGCGTAGCGGGAGCCGCACTGGCTACCGTGGTCTCCCAGGTCCTTTCGGCGGTGCTCTGCTGGCTGATCCTGCGGAAATACCCCATCCTGAAAACCGCCAGGGAGGACTGGAAGCTCCTCCCCTCCATGCAGAAAAAGCTCTTTCTCCTGGGTATTCCCATGGCGCTGCAAAATTCCATCATCGCCATTGGCGGTATCATCCTCCAGGCCATCGTCAACGGCTTCGGCTCCATTTACGTAGCGGGCTTTACCGCTGCGACCCGGGTGCAGACCCTGGCAGAGCAGCCCGGCGCGACGCTGGGTCTGGCCATGGCCACCTACTCCGGCCAGAACCTCGGCGCCGGCAAGCTGAACCGGATCCGCCTGGGCGTCCGGAAGGGCGTTCTTATCTCCCTGATTGGAAATCTCGCCATCGGCGCGGTGATGGTCTTCCTGAATCGCCCCATTGTCTCCTTGTTTGTCGACGCGGCAGAGATCGAGGTCCTGGACGCCGCCGGATTATTCATGATCGTCATGGGCTCCTGCGAATGGGTCCTGGGCCTTCTGCTCCTCTACCGGTCCGCCCTTCAGGGAATGGGAAACACCCTGATCCCCATGATTTCCGGCGGCGTCGAGCTTGCTATGCGGGTCGCTGTGGCCCTGACCTTCCCGGTGATGCTGGGCATGGGCTTTTTGGGCATCTGCCTAGCTGAAGTTGCCGCCTGGACCGGAGCCGCCATGCTGCTGGCGGCGGCCTATTACCTCCTGATCCATCGAAAATGCAAAGCCGCCCAAGCCCTGAAAAAACCCCCGGAAGAGCCGGAACAAATCCCCGAATGAAAAGAATCCCCGCCTGCTGTTATGAACTGCACCCCATTTGTTAGACAGTATGATATACTATCTAATGAATGGGGTG
>CAJMLQ010000060.1 GCA_905214265.1 uncultured bacterium | reverse complement strand
ACAAATTCTTTTGGCCAGTGCGACAGAACCAGAGTTATAGCATTTCTTTCGGGGGGCAATTATGATTTTTTTGAGTGGTGTCCATGGAGTCAGAAAATTACATTTTTGTAGACTCGCCAAAGAAGCTACCGGTATAGAATGCTACTCCACCAGTGAATTGATTGCACAAAAAAGCAGATCGAATTCTCACAAAATAAGCTTATTCCAGATATTGAAGACAACCAACCGTATCTTCTTCAGGCTGTGGCTGAACGCAAGGCGACTGGCCAGAACTTTATTTTAGATGGATATTTTTGCTTGCTTGATGGAACTGGTACCTTTTCCGCGCCGGTCCGGACAATTTCCCGAGAAGTCCGCTGGCCCAGGCAGGCGTTGATCGCGTCGATCAGGATCGATTTTCCAGCTCCGGTTTCACCGGTGAAAACAGAAAAACCCGCTGGAAAATCCACGTAAGTTTTTTCGATAACCGCCAGGTTTTCGATATATAACGCTGCAAGCATGGCGTGCTCCTTTGCTTAACTCTGTTTGAGCATGCCCCGGATTTTTTCGGTGATCCCGTGGGCTAGCTCTTCCGTCCGCATCAGGATGAAAATGGTGTCGTCTCCTGCCAGAGTCCCGACGACTCCCTCCAGGCCCATGGTGTCCAGCGCCGCGCAGGCCGCATTAGCCATGCCGGTATGGCACTTGACAACAACGGTATTCTGGGCGTAATCCACCAAAACTACAGACTCCACAAAGACGGAGCGGAATTTTTTCTCCATGCTGTCGTTTTGCTTCTTCCGGCTGGTAGTGTATTTGTATTTTCCGTCTTCCGTCACACTTTTCACCAGACTCAGTTCTTTGATATCGCGGGAAACCGTGGCCTGTGTGGTGATAAATCCCTCTTTCGCAAGCAGTTCCAGCAGATCCTCCTGGGTGTACACCTCGTTTTTCTCCACCAGTTCCACGATTTTTGCAAGGCGCAGTGCTTTCATCCTGATCCCTCCATCTATTCGTAAGCTCTTCCAAGTAATTTATCGTTCAACACTTCATAAAACCGCTTTCCGGTCAGATTGATCAGCCGAACAACTGTCTGGCTTTTCCGGATGATCAGCCGGTCATTCTCTCGGACGGGAAGCCCCTCTTCCCCATCGATGGTCAGGAAAAGCGGCGAGGCGTCCGCTCCAAGGGCGCGGACGGAGATTTCGCTGTCCGCGCCAAATAGGATCGTCCGGCTGAACAGGGAGTGCGGGCAGATAGGCGTCAGCGCGATACAACCCAGGGAAGGATCAACGATGGGGCCTCCGGCGGACAGCGCATAAGCGGTGGAGCCGGTAGGCGTCGCGGCAATCATCCCGTCGGCCCGGTACCGGCTGACCAAACGGCCGCGGCAGGAGATCTCGATATCCACGATCCGGGAAAGCTCTCCCTTGGAAAGAACCGCATCGTTCAGGGCCAGATAACTCCGCCGGGAGCTGCCGCTTTCCAGGACAACCTCCAGCATCATCCGCTCTTCCAGCTCGTAGTTATCTTCCATCAGGTTCTGCAGCAGTCCCAGCTGGTCCGGTTCCAAGGTCGCAAGGAACCCCAAACGGCCAAGGTTGATTCCCAAAACCGGTTTTTCCGATTTGACCGCGCATTTGGCAGCATGGATGATGGTCCCGTCTCCGCCGATGGCGATACAGGCAGAGCATGCCTCCACGGCCTGCTCCAGCGGCAGAAAACGGATCTCCCCACAGCCGGAAAAATGCGGCGCCATGGACTCCTCCATCAGGAGTTCTGCACCCATTTGCTGAAGGATCGCACAGACCTGACATGTACAGGCACCGGCATTTTTTTTGTTTAGGTTTGGCCTAATCAGCAGCTTTCGCGCCATTTTGTTTGTCATCCTTTCGGTCCAGTTCCAAATGGGACTGAGTTACCAATTCGGTCAGATCGTCTACGGTAAAAGTGCTGGGTTCCGGAGATTTTTGAAAGTAAAAAAGGTATTCGATGTTGCCTTCCGGACCTTTAATCGGTGAAAAGTGAATTCCCTTTACACACAATCCCAGCTCCCCACAGAAGGAAAAAATCTTTTGCAGTACCTCTAAATGAATCTCCGGTTCCCGTACGACGCCTTTTTTCCCGACCTTTCCCTTTCCTGCCTCAAACTGCGGCTTTACCAGGCAGACACCTTCCCCTCCATCCCGGAGCAGTCGGAACAGCACCGGCAAAACCAGGGTCAGGGAGATGAAAGAAACGTCGATGGAACCGAAATCCAGCGGCTCCGGAATCTGTTCTCCCGTGACATAGCGGATATTGGTACGCTCCAGATTGACCACCCGCTCGTCAGTCCGAAGCTTCCACGCCAGCTGGCCGTAGCCGACATCCACTGCGTAGACCCGACGGGCGCCGTGCTGGAGCATGCAGTCGGAAAAACCGCCTGTGGAAGCGCCGATATCAATGCAGACTGCTCCTGTCAGATCCAGGGAATGAGCTTCAATGGCCTTCTGCAGCTTGAGTCCGCCGCGGCTGACATAAGGAATGGCCTCCCCACGGACCTCGATTTCCGCGTCAGAAGGCACCATATCCCCTGCTTTTTCCGCCTTAGCTCCGCCGACGTAAACCGTTCCCGCCATAATGAGGGCCTTCGCCCGCTCTCGGCTGGGCGCAAGCCCCCGGTCGGTCAGCAGGATGTCTAATCTGGTTTTTATCACAGTGCGTTTTCCTCCTCGCGCAGTATCGTTTCCATGGACGCCTGGTCCAGATGGTAAGCTTTCAGCAGTTCCGGGACCTTTCCCTGGGGAACGAAGCAGTCCGGCAGAGTAACCGCCCGGAACCTGCCGTTGAATCCGGATGCTGTCAGGTGGAAACACAGCCGTTCCGCAACCGATCCAGCCTGTTCCGCTTCCTCAAAGACTACGATCCGGGCGTACCCAGACATTTTCTGAACAAGGGCTCCGTCCAAGGGAAGGATACGGTTCAGCTTCAGGTAATCCGCCGGAAACGGGAGATTTTGAACTGCTCGGTAAAGGGAAACCGACGTCCGGCCGTAGGAAACTGCCAGAATCTTGGATCCGGACTCTTGGAACCACCAGTCCGCTGACGGGTCCGGGCTGAACTCTTCGCCCATATCCGGGTCGCAGCCTCGGGGATACCGAACAGCGGCAACACCAACGGTCCGGTAAAGCGCTTTGGAAAGCTGGGCTTTCAGTTCCGCATTGGTGGCCGGAGAAAAGACCGTTATCCCCGGGATGCTGCCCAGATACGCCACATCGTAGATTCCCTGATGGGTTTCCCCGTCATCCCCGACCAGCCCGGCGCGGTCTACAGCAAGGACCAGATGGAGCTTGGCAATCGCGGCGTCGTGGAGGATCTGGTCATAGGCTCTCTGGAGAAAGGTGGAGTACACCGCCACAACCGGCAGAAGCCCCTGAGACGCTAGGCCCGCAGCAAAAGTCACGCCATGCTGTTCCGCGATGCCCACATCAAAAAAACGGCTGCGATGTCGGGCGGCGAATTCCGAAAGGCCGGTGCCGGCCTTCATCGCAGCGGTAATGGCGCAGATCCGCTGGTCCCCGTCCGCCAGAGCAGCCAGCTCCTTCCCGAATACCGCCGAAAAACTGTCTTCCGATGAAACGTCGGGGTTGCCAGTCTCCACGTCAAAACGGCTGATCCCATGGTAGACGGTGGGATTCTTTTCGGCGAACTCATAACCCTTGCCCTTGACCGTTTCGACATAGACGAAAGCCGGACGGCCCAGGGACTTGGCCCGACGGAGCGTCTGCTCCAGCGCGGGGAGATCGTGGCCGTCCACCGGCCCAAAATAGGCGAACCCCAGCTCCTCAAAAAAGGTGGAGTGATACAAAATAAACTTCAAAAGCGACTTGGAGGAACGGAGCGTCTCCTTCATCCGCTCTCCGACAACGGGAACACGGTCCAGAGCCTTCTCCGTCCATTCCTTCAGCCGCAGATAGGAGGGCTTGGAACGGATAATGGCCAGGTAGCGGGCAAAGGCGCCAACGTTTTTACTGATGGACATGGAGTTGTGGTTCAGAATAATAACCAGATTGGTCTTGCTCCGCCCGGCATTGTTCAATGCCTCGTAAGCCATCCCACCGGTAAAGGCACCGTCGCCGATAACGGCCACCGCGAAATTTTCGCTGCCGCGCAGCTTGTTGGCGCAGGCAATCGCATAGGCGGCTGAAATCGATGTCGTGCTGTGGCCGGTGGTGAACACATCGTAAGGGCTTTCCGAAGGCTTTGGAAAGCCGGAAATCCCACCGGGCTGTCGGAGAGTGCCAAACCGGTCCCGGCGCCCGGTGATGATCTTATGCGTGTAACACTGATGTCCGACATCCCAGATCAGGCTGTCCCGAGGAGTATCAAATACCCGGTGGAGCGCAAGGGTCAGCTCCACAACGCCAAGATTTGACGCCAGATGGCCTCCGGTCTGCGCAACATTGGTGATCAAAAAATCCCGCAACTCGGCGCTCAGGGATATCAGCTCGTCATAATCCATGGACCGGATGTCAGAGGGGTCATTCACCCGGCTCAAAATCGGATAACTTTCCATGCCGCCGCCTCAGGAAACCGGAATCAGGAACGCAAGGGCAATTCCCAGCACCGCACCGCCTACCACTTCCAGCGGCGTATGGCCCAGAAATTCCTTGAGCGCCTTCTGGGGATCCGTCTGCTGCCCCTCCAACAGCTGATTTAGGACCCTTGCCTGTTCGCCGGCAGCCCGCCGGACGCCGGTCGCGTCGTACATCACGACACAGGCGAGGATAAACGCGATAGCGAAAAGCGGTGAATCCAGGCCGCAGACACGGCCTACCGCCGCCGTCAGGCCGCAGACCGTCGCACTGTGGGAGCTGGGCATCCCCCCTGCTCCAACGACCCGCTCAAAGCTAAACTGGCGGTTTTTTATGATATAGAACAGCACCTTCAGCGCTTGGGCAACTGCCCAACTCAAAAGCGCAGTCCACAGAATATAATTCTCAAATAACTTCAGAATTTCGTCCATTCCCGTATACGCCTTTCCGGCCCAATCAGGCCAACTGCTCAGTTTTTACGCGACAACAGCTGCTCTGTCATCGCAGACAGTTCCTCGCTTCCTGCAAAAGCGGAAAGGGCCTGCAGGGCATTGCGGCTGTACTGGGCGGCAAGACGGCGCGCGCCGTCCAGGCCCTGAAGCGTCACAAAGGTCACTTTCCCATTGGACGCATCGCTGCCTACCGGCTTTCCAAGAACGGCCGTATCCCCGGTCACGTCTAAAATGTCGTCAATAATCTGGAAGGCCATCCCAAGGTGGTAGGCGTACTCGCCCGCCTGCTGGAGCTGAGCTTCCGTGCCGCCTCCGGCCAGAACGCCAAGCCGGCAGGAGGCCTGCAGCAGGGCGGAAGTCTTCAGCCGGTAGGTCAATTCCAGCACAGAAGCGGTCGGCGGCGTCTTTTCGTTGATCAGATCGATCATCTGGCCGGCCACCATTCCTTCCGGCCCGGCAAAGGCAGAAAGGGTCCTTACAGCCGCCACGACGGTCTCTGCGGGAAGCTCCGCCTCCGCCAAAACGCCGAATGCCTTGGTCAGCAGGCCATCCCCCGCCAGAAGGGCCGTCGCCTCTCCATACTGCTTGTGGCAGGAAGGCCGTCCGCGGCGGAGATCGTCATCGTCCATGCAAGGGAGGTCGTCGTGGATCAGCGAATAGGTGTGGATCATCTCCACCGCGCAGGCAAAGGGAAGGGCTTTTGCCGGGTCTCCTCCCACAAGGCGGCAAAACTCCAGCACCAGTATCGGGCGCAGGCGTTTCCCGCCCGCCTCGGCGCTGTAGGCCATCGCTTCCACGACGGAGCGGTAGGGCATGTCCGGAACATACAGGTATTTCTTCAGCGCCTGCTCAATAACAGGAAGCCACTCATTCATTGGCTTGGTCCTCCTCTTGCTCCGCAGGAACGGCAGAACGCTCCTGCAATTCCGTGATTTTCAGCCGGGCCTCGGCCAGCTCTTTCTCGCAGAAGGCCGACAGGGAAATTCCCTCTTCATACAGTTTCAAAGACTTTTCCAGGGAGAGGTTGCCCTCCTCCAACTGGGATACCAGGCCGGAAAGCTTTTCCAATGCCTTTTCCAGAGTCATAGCTGCGCTCATTGGCCGCTCCTTTCCGGCGGTGCGGGACAGACCGCTGTGATCCGCGCTTCCGCCGAACCATCCGCCAGTTTGATTTGAACAGGGGTTCCCGGCTCCAGCTGGGAGACCGAGGAAACCACCCGATTGTCTGCAAAAGTAATGGTATAACCCCGGCTGAGAACCCGCAGAGGGCTTAGCGCCTCCAGAGCAGTCTCCAGCCGGAAAAGTTCTGCGGCCGGACGGGCGGTAAGCTGCGTCCCCTGCTTCCGCAGGCGCTCCCGCAGCTCCAGGAAACGGCTCCCGGCGGCGGCCAAAGACCGCTCCGGCGAACAGGCCTGCAGTCGGCGTTTCTCTTGCTCCAACCGGGTCTCTGCCTCCTCCATCCGGCGGAGAACGCCGCGTTCCATCCGCTTTTTCTGCTCCAGCAGAGCGGCCCGAAGCCCGGAAATATCCGGAGCGGCCAGTTCCGCGGCGGCGGAAGGGGTCGGAGCACGGAGATCTGCCGCAAAATCCGCGATGGTGGTATCCACCTCATGACCCACGGCGGAAATCACCGGGATCCGGGAGGCATAAATCGCTCGGGCCACCCGCTCGTCGTTGAAGGCCCAGAGGTCCTCCAGAGAACCGCCGCCCCGCCCGACGATAAGCAAATCCAGCCCAGCGGTTTGAGCCCGGGCGATCCCCGCGCAGATGGACTCCGGCGCACCCTCACCCTGAACCAGGGCAGGAATCAGCACCAGCTCGCCGATGGGATACCGGCGGCTGAGGACGTTCCGGACATCCTGCAGCGCAGCGCCGCTTTTGGAGGTCACCATGCCGATCCGCCGGGGCAGCGGCGGCAACGAACGCTTGTGGGCAGGATCGAAAAGCCCTTCCCGGCCCAGACGCTCCTTGAGCTGCTCAAAGGCCATATAGAGGGCTCCGACACCGTCAGGCTGGATATCTGTGCAGTAGATCTGACAGACGCCGTCTCGATCGTAGAGCTGGACGCTGCCAAAGACAATCACGCTCATTCCGTTTCCCGGAAGAAAACGGAGATGACGGGCGTTCCACTGGAACATGACGCACTTCAGCGCGGATTTGCCGTCCTTCAGCGTAAAATAGAAGTGTCCGCTTTTCATGTGGTGGACGAAATTGGAGATCTCGCCGCGGACAAAAATGCTTTTCAGCTGGACGTCGCCGTCCAAGAGCTGTTTCAGATAGCCGTTGATCTGGGAAACCGTATAAACCTGATTCATGCTCCGCCGCCTTTCCGACGGAATTCGTCTGCCATGCCGGCGAGGATCGCCGTGCCCGCGGCGTTGTCGGAGGAATATGCCGGAGCGGCGAAAATGCCGCCGAAGTTCTCCTCCAGCTTTTTTCGGATCAGCGTACTGGACATCACGCCACCCGCATACAGAAGCGGCAGATTTCCGTACTGCTTCTGCAGCGCGGTGGTCATTCCCTCTAGGGCGACGCGGATGGATTCCAGACAGACACGGGCGATCTTCTCCCGGGGACAGCCCTGTTCCAGCAGCTTCCGGCACTGGTTTTCGATCCCGGAAAGGCAGCAGCTTGTCCCTTTGAGCGTCGCCCGGACCCGCACTGGCTCCTCCCAGCGGAGGGCCAGCTCTGTCAACTCCGGTCCGCAGGGAAAATGCAGTCCCAGCAGCAGCCCGACCCGGTCCACCGCCTGCCCGGCCTTGAGGTCCAGGGAACCACCCACCTGCCGGACTCGGAAAAAGCCGTCCTCTGAAGGCGTGACCAAAAGGGCGTCCGTCGTCCCTCCGGAAAGGTGAAAGGCCAGAAAGGGGCGTTCCAGAAGATCCAGCCGGCCGGCGCTGTACAGGGCGGCGGCAATGTGTCCCTCCTGGTGGGAAAAGCGGTAGAGCGGGAACCGGTTCGCGGCGGTGAAAACCCGCATGGCGGTCTCTCCCACCAGAAAGCAGGGCATATAGGAACCTGTCTCCCGGCGAGGAAAAGCGGACACACCGGCAGCCACGATTTCTCCCGCCGGAAAATCCAGGTGAGAAAAAAGCCGTTCCACAATCTCCCCCAGCTGCTTGACATGAGCAAAGACCGCGTCACTCTGCCGGAGGCCCAGCGTGCCTTCTCCCGTGGGCAAAAGCCGCTTTTCCATTACAATCACCCCCGCTGCACTGTCATAGACGGCGGCGGAGGTGGTGTAATTGCTTGTGTCGATCCCAAACGTAAGCGCCATCTTATTTGGCCTTGCCGCGGACGATGGAACCCAGCACGCCGTTAACAAAAGCCACGTCGTCATCATAGGCGAAGGTCGTCGCCAGCTTGACACACTCGCTGACGATGATATCGTCCTCCACGTCCTCACAGAACATGATTTCATAAACGCCAAGACGCAGAATCGCCAAGCTGACTTTGGAAATCCGCTCCTTGGTCCAGTTTTTCAGATTGGGGGCGATTACGGCGTCAATGGCGTTCAGGTTCTGCACCACCCCACGGAACATCGCCTCCACCTGGTCCGTCACTTCAATCGCATCGCAGTCCCGAGCCGTGTCCAGAATGTCCTCTACGGAATCGTCGGAAAAGTTTTTTTCAAAGACCAGGACAAAGGCGTTCTCCCTCATCTGGTGGCGGCTGATTTTTTTCATAGTATCCTCCCGAAGAGTGAATTTTCAAAATTTCGGTTTCAGACAGCCTCTTTTGCCTTCACGCCGGCGACATAGACGTTGACCCGGCTGACGGTGACGCCTGTCATATCCTGCACCGTATCCTTTACACGCTGCTGAATCTGCTCAGAAACCGTTTTGACCCGGTAGCCGAAGCAGAGATTCACCGCGATGTCGATAGCCGCAACGTCGGCGTTGAGCGTAATAGCGATGGGCTTGAGGACGGAGGCCCGAAACAGCATGTCGGAAGGGTCTACCGGCCGGGTTGTCAGGGAATGCACGCCGTCGATTTCATCCAGAACCGTTTTCACAATGGTCCCGACGACTTCTTCGGAAATTTTGATGCTGCCGCTGGCAGCGGTATTTTTCTGATCCATACTCTCCTGTCCTTTCCTTTCCCCGCTCCGGAACTTCCCGGAGACAGGCGGCACGAGATTCCAACGCAGCCGCTGAAAAGCGGACCGCAGGCAATTTGTGTATACATTCTTTATTATATCACAAATTCGAAAAGACACAACTGTTTTCCAGGAAAAATTGCATATTTTCGGAAAAGTTTAACGAATATACAGCCTAAATATTCACATTTTCTGTCCCGTCCTTTTACCTGCAGCAAAACCCTCCGCCCGCCTCCCAAAAGCGGGAGGACGGGCGGAGGGTACTTTCCACTTACTGGACCTCGCCAACCGAAACGTTTTCGACCAGTACGTCGGTCTCTTCCAGGATAATATTCTTGATCTGGGCTGCCTGCTCCGCGTCAAGGCCCTCGGTTTTCACGACTACCTTCACGCTTTCAGAATCCACAATGGCCAGACAATCCGCAAATCCCTTTGCCTTTACCAGGGTCTCAATATTGACTTCGCTCTCCATCTGTTTGGAGACCTCCAAGGCTTTGGCCGTGGCCAGGTCCTTGTCTTCCTCACTGAGATCCGCATCCTTTAAAGTGTTGGCCAGGGTCTCAACTGCTTCGTCTCGGGCTTTTTTGCGCTCCAGCCGCGCCTGTGTGAAATATTCGTCCGCCTTGGCGTCAGTGAGCTGTGCTTCTCCGTAAGTGTCAACCCCCTCGTCAGCGGGTGTTGAAACCCCTGCGGTGATATCGTAGGGCTCCCCGGTCTTTGAGAAGGTGTAGTTCAGATAAATCGCGACGCCGAGCACCAGTACCAGCGACGCCAGTACGATCTGTTTTTTTCCTAAAATCATGTTGAGTTTCATAATCTTCCTCCTATGCACATTTTGTGATGCAGACCTTGGTCGAGCTGATAGCAAGTGCCGTCGTCACCGCCTCTAGTATCCGCGTTATGGTAAGGGGGTTATCTCCTCCCTCACAGACTACCACCACCCCCTTGACCACCGGCTCCATCCGCGTGCGCACCAGGGCGCTGCGTCCGTTTGTTCCATCCACGAGAACATAGCTCTCCTCCTTGGTCTGCCTTTCGGAAACTGTCCCCTCGCCGGAACTCTGCCGGGTGGAATCCCGATTGGTCTTCTCTTCACTGACATACAGGGTCTCCCAGTCGTTTTGCAGCGTGACCAAAACCGTCGTCTTCCCCGCGCCCTCGATCTGTTCAATCAAAGCGGACAGCTGTTCCTGAAGTGCAGCGGTATATGCGACGGAATCCTCCGCCTGAACCGGCTCTGCCTTAGACGCCGTCTTCCCGTTTCCAATAAACTGGGAAAGGAAGATCAGCAGGATTCCTGCCAGTCCCAGAACTGTAATGATTTTTACCTTCCGGTCGCCTGTTTTAAAAAAACCCGCCAGACGGGCAGCGAACGCAGTTTTTTCTCCCATAACGATCTCCTTTATTTTGCATCCCGGCTGTACACGACGGAGGGCGGCGTTCCGACAGCTGTCTGAATTTCCGACAGGGCGTCCCCAAGGGCTTCGCTTTCTTCCTCCAGCATGATTTTGATGGTAGTAATATCTATGCTCTGATCTTCTCTGATATGAACGCCGATTTCGATTTTCTCCGCCGCCACATCGTGCTTTTGCAGAATGCGGGCGACCTGGGCCTCAATATTTTCGGAGAATGCTTCCAGTAGCTGGGTCTCTGCGAGGGTGTTCAGGTCGGTCTGCACAGACTGTCCGGCGGAGAGATAGCGGCTGGCATCCAGATCCAGATTCACACGGTTTCGGACCAGAGGCACGGCGATGCACAGAAGAAAGAAGAGCCGCACCGCCAATTGGACGAACCGGTTTACACCTGCGGAAGGGATCAGCATGGCGAATATGGCGGTGACAACCAGTGCACCGCACAGGGCGGCCGCGACGTTTTGAATCGTACTCACTGCAAGTTCCCCCTTTCATCCCGGCGTACCCATGAGCAGCATGATCGTAACCGATACGAGAATCATCATTCCATAGCAGAGGATCAGCCCCAGCATGATGGAAAGCGCCGAGGAGGTGGACCGAAGCACGCCGGAGGCCCGCTTCTGCCCCAGCAGCTCCCCCACCGCACCAGCCAGGTTCAGCGACAGCATAGTCAGCGACAGCTCCAGAACCACCGGCAGAAGGCTGGCGATCATGACGATGATACCGAACACTCCGATGGTGCTTTTCACCACCCCAAGACAACCGAACAAGGAGCCGTAGGCCTCACTCAACGCTCCGCCCACCACCGGTACGGTGGAGCTGATGACAAACTTGACCGTCCGGTTACCGACGGTGTCCGCAGCGCCGGTAACCATGCTTTGCACCGACAGCAGCCCGACGAAAATAGTCAAACAGAGAGCCAACAGCCAGTTGGCCGCCTTTTTCACGCTTTGGGCGATGCCCTGGACGTCCACGGCATCGGAGACTGCTCCGACAGTACAGACCGCCAGAAAAATCCCCAGCAGCGGTACCACAGCATTGGCGGCGACCTGGGAAAAAAACTGGGCCGCCGCGAAGGTCACCGACTGATAGGCCGCGGCGGATGCCGGACGCCCAGCCACTGCAGCCACCCCGGAAAATACTGGGATAAAGCTCAGCACAAAGTAGGAAAGTTCCTCAATGATTTTCGCGGCGTTCCGGAGGCTGCCCGTAACGCCGGAGATCAGCGCAGCCGAAACGGAAAGAGTCACCGCTGCGGAGAAAGCCGCCGTACAGCCGTTCTGTTCCATCCCGTCCCGGAAGGCGTCCAAAAGCGCCGCCAAAAGCAGGATCCCGCTGACCGTCAGAAAAATTTGCAGGGGGGAGGAGAGCTTGTCCTTGGCTATCTCCCAGATTTTTGCGAAAACAGACGACGGCGTCCATTGGGTGACTTCTCCCTGCAAAAGGTTCTCGCCGTCCACAGCAGAACGTCCCTCTTCCGGAATCAACGGAAGAAGCTGCTCGATTCCGCTCCGGCGGAGCTGCTCCTCGGCCATGGAATCCGTTTCTCCTTCAGCTGCCGCAGCCGCCGGAAACAGCAGCATCAGCAGGATGAGAAGAAAAAGCACGGCAAGTTTCCGCATATTTTTCACATCCTTATAAGTCGATCAGGGAAAGGGCGATCTCCAAGAGCTTTTCGAACATCGGAAGGGTCAGGAGCAGAATGGCAACCTTCCCTGCCAGCTCGATTTTGGAGGAAATCGCCAGCTGTCCGGCCTCCTTGCATACTTGACTCGCCAGCTCGCAGAGGTAACAGATCCCCAGGCACTTGATCAGGATCCGCACATAATCTGCGGAAAAGGAAACCTGGTCCATCAGCCCCCGCATCACGGAAAAAGCCGGGATCAGATCCACTACCAGCATTCCAAAGATGAGCCCAGCGGCTGCCAGGGAAACCAGCATCGCGTACTCCGGCTTATATTGCCGAAGGAGAACGGCGGCAGCAGCAGCCACCAGGCCAATTCCGGCCACGGCTATCAAATCCATCGTCCGCCCCCGTCACCACAAACCAAAAAGCTGCTTGATGGTGTCAAACAGCGCGCTGATCTGGGTGATAACCATCATCAGCACCACGATCAGGCCGGCCAGGGTGGTCATCATGGCCTGCTCCTCCCGTCCAGAACGGATCAGGACCTGATTGAGCACGGCGACGATAATGCCGATCGCCGCAATCTTAAAAATGAGATCCACATCCATGCGCTTCCCGTCCTCCTATGCGGCTGCCCGCCGGGCCGCCGCGTCTTTTTTCACGATTTTGCCTACAAGGCCAGCACAATAAAGAAGAGCCCGGCCAAAACGCCAAGGGAGCGATACAGCTTGCCTTCGGCAGCCGCTTTCTCCGTTCCCGCCGCGAGCAGCGCTTCTGTCCGCTGGGCCAGCAGCGAAAGTGCCGCTTGCTGGCTGTCCCGATCGGAAGAGCCAAGAATCCGACCGATCTCCAGGAGGATTTCCCGCTCCTCGGGCGCTATCGGCGGCCTGCATCGCATAACTGCGTTCTCCCATATGACGGAGAAGGCGATTTTCCCGTCAAAGGTTTCTGCCGCCGGCTTCAGAAAGGGCAGCGATGTGAATTCCGGATCTGACGCCGCTTCCCGGAGCATCTGGCCGGTGGAGATCCGCCGGTAGGCCAGCTCCCCGGAAAAGCGCCCAATAAGACCGCGCACCGCCCGCAGCAGCCGCACCCGGTCATGAAGCCGGGACGCCAGCTGAAATCCGGTCAGAATGCTGGCTCCCAGCAGAAGAAGAACCCCCACCCATTTCATACCGATCCCCCCATTTCCGCAGATTGACAATTTCTCGGACCGCGCAGGGCTTTTCCCGGGACTCCAGCAGCACCAGCCAGTCAAAGGCGCCTGTTTCCAGCAAAAAACGCAGCGGTTTCCGGCGCTTCAACTGTTCGATGCTCCCCGCATGAGCGGAGCAGAGCAGCGCCACACCGGCATCCAGGCTGTCCGCCACGGCAGCGGCCTCTTCCTCCCCGCCGATTTCGTCGCAGACCAACAGATCCGGCGACAGAGTCCGCAAGGCGATGGACATCCCCGCTCCTTTTGGATACCCACAGAGGAGATCCGTGCAGAGCCCCAGATCCAGGGCAGAACGGCCGTCCCGGCTCCCGCTCAGCTCGCTGCGCTCGTCCACTACGGCAACCCGGAAATACCGCCCGGTCTCCCCGGAGGAAAGCCGCCGGGCCAGATCCCGCAGAAAGGTGGTCTTTCCAGAGCCCGGCTCCCCGGCCACCAGCACCGATGGCGGCGGCCCGGAGCGGTACAGCCGCTCCGGAAGGTTCCCGGCCGCCCCGGGGATATTTCTGGCGATGCGGAAGTTCAGACTTCCGACCTCCCGGAGGGCCCGGACTCGTCCGCATTCCGCCGATGCGGTTCCGGCAACCCCTACCCGATGGCCTCCCTCCAGGGTCAGGAAGCCTTGGGCAGCCTCCTCCTCCCAACTATGTACAGAATACCCGCAGGCACGCCGGAAGGCATCTGTAATTTCTTCCGGAGAAGCGCGGACAGCCCGTGGTGTGTCAAAGTCGGAAAGCCGTCCCTCCGGCAAAAGGAAACGAATGCCTTCCGCCGTCGTTAATGCCACCGGCTGATCCGGCCGGAGGCGGATTTCCCGCACCATTCGCCTTTCCCCAGCGGGAAGGCGCTCCAAGGGTTCCCGAAGCCTTGTCCCCATGCAGGCGGTCACCTGCTCATATCCGTCCATCTCTTTCCCGTCCTTTGCTTGTCTGATAATCCCATCCTATGCAATGCGGTCAGAGAGTAGAACCTGGAAAAGAAGAAACAGCAGAGACTTTTCCGTCTCTGCTGTTTTATTGAAAAAATCTAGATTTCACTGACACTTTTTGCCACCCGATTAATCCTGCGGCAGTCGCCCATACTCTAACCGCGCAGAATAGGATGCAGGAAATGCTGATGGGGGGATATTTTTGATAAACAAAGTGGAAATCTGCGGGATCAACACATCGAAGCTGCCCGTCCTCAAAGAGAAGGAAAAGATGGAGCTTCTGAAAAAAATGCATGAGGGAGACCCCCACGCCCGGGAAGCCCTGATCAACGGAAACCTCCGGCTGGTTCTCAGCGTGATTCAGCGGTTTACCAACCGGGGCGAAAATCTGGATGATTTGTTTCAGGTAGGCTGCATCGGCCTGATGAAGGCCATCGATCATTTTGATACCAGCCAGGGCGTTCGTTTCTCTACGTATGCAGTGCCGATAGACGTCCGGTGTAGAAATAACCATAAAATGTATCATAGATTGTAGTTGACAGTCACATGTCTGTCCGCGATGATAATTTTATCAACAATATTTCGGATAATATTTTGCCTTTCCTTAAAACTTAGACAATCCCAAATATCGCTGAGATTCTGCAATGTTTCTTTTAACTGCTTCTTACTAATGGAAGCAGTTTTTTCCCTTTCTTCCTTTTCGATTTGTTGGGTGATTTTAGATAGCGCAGCCTTATTTTCCTGAATTGTCTCCAGCAGCAATTCATCTTCTGTTTCAGAGTACAGGTTAAAAAGATTCTTGATTTTTTTCTTTAAAATTGCTTCTTTTTGCAAGAGAGTTTCGACAACGGATGTTTGAATTTGTTTATCTTCCATTTCCTGATATTTTAAAGCAAATCTTTTTATATCTGCAATTACAATATCCTCGATTTCGTCGGCCCATATTTTTTCTTGATCGCAATCAGCATCTTTGATGAGGTATTTTTTATTCGTCTGCTGAGAATAACAAACAAGCTTATCTCCGTTTTTCCCCCATTTGCGATATTGCATTTTCGCTCCACATTTTCCACAGTAGATCAAGCCTGTCAGCAAATGATTCGACGTTGTCAGATTATTTGTCTTTCGGTTAAACATGATTTTCATGGCTTTATCAAAAGTTTCCTTTGATATAATTCCTTCATGTTTGCCCTGATATTCTTCTCCATTGTATTCAATAATCCCATAGTTGGTTTTACGAGTTAAAATCTGCACTGCCAATTTTTCATATTTCAGCCCCACCATATCGGCAATCTTCTGCGCGGAGTAACCTTGAATGTATAGGTCATATATTTTCCGCACTGTATCAGCATCCTTATTAGGAATCAGAATTCCCTGAACAGGATCATAATCATAGCCGAACGGTATTCTCTTTCCGCCCATCCAAAGGCCGCTTTTGACACGTTCCTTCATGCCCATTCGTGTTCGGAGCTGAATATTCTCACGCTCCAGCTGGGCAAAGGCGGAAAGAATGCCGATCATAAGTCTCCCCATAGGGGTAGTTGTATCCATCGATTCATTCAGTGATATGAACCCCACTCCATGCGTGTTAAAAATGTCTTCGATAATATACAGCGTATCTTTTTGCGATCTTGAAAGCCGGTCAAGTTTAAAGACAAGGCAATTTGATATTCGATTGTTTTGAGCATCCCTAATTAGCCTTTGAATTTCCGGACGATCTAACGAACTTCCACTATATCCGCCGTCAATATAATATTGGTAATTCTTCCAGCCTTTTGCAACGCAATACGCTGTTAGTTGCTCTCTCTGTGCATCTATCGAATAACCTTCTTCGGCCTGAGAATCTGTAGAAACTCGAATATAAATTGCTACGATTTTTTTATCATCGTCAATATTTTCCATATCATTTCCTTTATCAAATCATAAAATGAGAACAAGTTTTCCAGCTCTCATTTTACCATAAATCAAATACAATTTCAATCAGTTACTCAAATTTTGTTCTTATCTCCTTCTTTTCCAAATCTTTTAGGAGCTTTCTTCTTGCGTTCATGACATTCATCAGAAGAATTTCATTAGTAATCGTGTAATTTTCTAGGTCATTTTGTGATACCTCTACGCCATTAACAAATCTAGTTACCTTCATTGTACCGCCCCTTATATTTTTACAATTTCATTACCATTTTTGGCACTATTTAGGAGTTTATTCACTTTTCACTACTCCTAAATTCACGATCTTCCCTATCCGTTTCGAATCATCAACTCAAACAAAATTTGCTTTCATGTGCGGCATAATGATAAGCTTGCACAACGGAAAGTTAGTCGACGCAATCAAGGATCTTTCACCTACCATATAAAATAAAAAATCAAGTACGGAGTAATTGCAGCGGTGTCCTGCCCGCCAACGCTTCTAGAGCTGTGCGCCAACAAGGTTCAAATGCTTCTTTCCATCACAGAAGGCCATAAGCTTCCGACAAGCGGAATCGCTTTGTGGCGATGTTTTCCCCAAAAAAGTCGTGCTGTAAAATTGTGTAACTGTTGAATTTTGTGCGAACGCCAAAAAATTATGTACCCGAAAAGCCCGCTATTCCTGGAAAAATAAAGCTTCTGTGAAAAAAATGTGAAACCGTTGAATATTGTTGATTGACACCTCGCAATACGCACATTATACTGTCAATTGTAGGAAAAAAACTTGTGCACAACGCTACATTTTAAACATGAAGTTTTAGGAGGATGCCAGATGCAGGAGCAGTCAATCGCTTATTCGGATGACAAGGACCGTATCCGTCTTGAGCAGAAAGCGGGAAGAAAAAGACGGAGAAGGAAACTGTTCCGGGACAATTTTGAAATGTATCTTCTCTTAATACCGGCCTTGATCCATCTGCTTATTTTTAGTTACATTCCCCTCTACGGCATTGTGATCGCCTTTCAGGAATACACGCCAGGAATGCCCTTTTTCGCCTTTGACGGCAGTGTCAAGTGGGTGGGACTGAAGCATTTCAAGGATTTCCTTACCTCGCCCATGTTTCCAAGGTTAACCTTCAATACTTTCTGGCTCAGTTTCCTGAACCTGGCCTTCGCCTTTTTTATCCCAATCCTTTTTGCCCTGCTGGTCAATGAACTGGGCGACAACAAGTTTAAAAAATTCGTCCAGACTGCCAGTTATATGCCCCATTTCATATCCACCGTCGTCGTAGTAGGCATGGTGCTTTCCTTTATCTCTACCAATGGCATCGTCAACCAGCTTCTGGGAATGTTCGGATAGCATAAGACAGCATTCCCGTACCGCACTCTGCTGCTGCCTGTTCCACAATGGCCGTCTTCCCGATACCGGGCGGACCCATCAGAAGAAGCGGCCGTTGCCGTATAGAGGGGATCCGGAACATTCCATCTTCGTCGCGCGCTGTGTATACCTTTATAGTTCTGATAATCTCTTCTTT
>CAJMLQ010000059.1 GCA_905214265.1 uncultured bacterium | reverse complement strand
GGAGACGGCGTCTACGGACTCCCGGATATCCTCAATGGTGTGAGAGGCAAACCGCAGACGGGCGGCGATGCGGCCGTTATCCTGAGTGTGCTGCTGGGAAGCCGCCGCGGAGGCCGGACGGCTGAATTTTTCTAAGATACCGGAGGGGAGGAGAATGAAGCCAGCAGAGGCCACCAGGACATCAAAGGCTCCAGTCATGGTATCCGGCGCCCCGCCGGTGACCAGTACGCCCACGGTATTCATCAGCACGAAGAGCGCCACCTGGACAATACGGCCAAATCCGGAAAAAACGGCGCAGAGCATGGCAGAGAGAGCGAGAATTCCGCCGCTGACGGCAAAATCCGGGGAGTAGAGGGTCAGGGCCGCGCCCAGGGCCAGGCCGGAGACCGCCGCCGCGGAAACGCCACGCTGGCTGGCGATGCACAGGAGCACAAATGCACCGAGTATCCGGCCCAGGTTAAAGACGGAGATCTGCAGGCCGCAGATGCCGATGAGGGCGGTCAGAGCTACGATCCCCAAGCTGGCCGTTTGGATCATGCCGGGGGCGGCGGGACGGGAGGGTCCGCTGGTACGGATAGCCTCCAGAGCCTTCAGCGCGTGGAGGCAGAAATAGGTCATGGCGCCACCCAGGAGGCTTTCAGCCAAGCCGATGCAGATCCCGATGGGGGTGGCACCATTCAGAGAATTGGAGATGGTGAGCGTCACCGCTAAAACCGCTGTTGTGAAGGAGCAGAGAAGGGCTGGGCGGCTTCGAAGCCGGGGATGTCCGGCCAGGGCCAGCTTGAAGGCGAGGATGCAGAGCAGGGCGATGAGATAGGGTAGGTTTTGCTCAAAGCTGCCCAGCAGAGCGTAGCCCAGCAGGCCGCCCGCCACCGCGGCTGCCGACGGACCGGAAGGCAGCGCCATGGCCAGCGCTGCGCCAAAGGGGGAGAGGCTCCCGAGGAGCTTGACATTGGAGACGAAAAAGGCGCAGATTCCCGCGCCGCCGTACCGAAACCACTGGGTGAGATCCCGTTTGCGTGATTTCAGGTCGGCTGACAGTTGCAGCCTGAACATGTTGATGACCATTCCTTTCCATTTTGGCTTGTCCATCCTTATTATAGGGGAACAGAGCGGAAAAAAATGTCAGAAACGGCGGGAAACGCAAGGGGGATTTCGTCGTTTCCGGGGAGTTGGCAGCGAAAAATCGGGCTTTGCGGAAAGAGAACGGCGGAACCTGGATTTTTCCTGCGGGACCCTTGACGGGACCGCGCTTTTTGATGTATCATGTGTTTATGAGCGGGTGCGGAAAACGCGCCTGGAACAGGAGGAAATTATGCTCAACGAGAAGCAAATTGCGCGGATGCTGGCCAAGCTCAAGCGGTTCGAGGACACGCTGGACGCGATGATTTTTGAAAAGGTTGACGACCTGCCGGTTTCGTTTTATCAGACGGACGAGTCTCTTTATGAAATTCCAAACGAAGAACTGTTTCAGCCCATGGCTCCGGGAAGCCACTGGGGCGGCGAAGGGGTCTACGGGTGGTTCAAGACCGGCTGGCAGGTGCCGCAGGAGCTGGCGGGACGTCCGCTGTTTCTGCGGCCAAAGGTAGGCGGCTACGAGGCGATGCTCTGGGTGGACGGAAAGCCCTTCGGCATCTTTACTTTGGAAAATGGGAACCATTACTGCGATATGATCGTCAAGAACCCCAAGGCCGGTCAGCAGATCGCCATCAATCTGGAGTGCTACACCTGGCACTACGTCAGGGGCTGCTTCCCCTTTGAGGAGACCGGCCGGACGGATTTCACCTTTACCTATAAGGCCATGGAGGTCTGCGTCAAAAACGATCGGGTGGCCAATTTCCTCTTTAACCTCCGGACGCTGAACCAGCTGGCGGAAGTCCTGGATGATACCAGTTATCGCAGGGCGGAGATTATCAACACACTGACCGCCCTCCATGAGGTCCTCTACTACGACCCCTCTTGCATCAGCCGGGAGGAGTTTGAGGACGCCCTTCTCCAAGGCCAGCGGATCATGGCTCCGGCCTTGGCCAAGCGGGCGCCCCTCAGCGCGCCCAAGGCGGGGGTCATCGGCCACTCCCACATGGACACGGCCTGGCTCTGGCCCACCGGCGTCACCATCAAGAAGTGCGCCCGGACCTACGCCAACCAAATGAGCCTTATGGAGCAGTACCCGGAATACAAATTTGTCCAGAGCTCCGCCTACCACAGCGAATGGATCCGGCGGTACTATCCGGAGCTCTTCGAGCGGATTCGCAAAAAGGTCCAGGAGGGCCGCTATGAGCCCAACGGCGGCGTCTGGGTGGAGTGCGACTGCAACATCACCTCCGGCGAGTCCATGATCCGCCAGTTCCTCTGGGGCCAGCGGTTCACCAAGAAGTATTTCGGCTACCTCTCCGACGCTTTTTGGCTGCCGGACACCTTCGGCTACTCGGCAGCCATTCCCCAGATCATGAAGGGCTGCGGTGTGAAGTACTTCCTGACCACGAAAATGGCTTGGAATGACACCAACCAGTTTCCTTACGACACCTTCCTCTGGAAGGGCCTGGACGGCACCCAGGTGCTGGCCCATCTGAACAAGACCCATCTGGGCCCTGACCCTAAGACCTTCTATGAGCTGATGTACGATTCCAAGAGCCCCGACGCCGTCCGACAGAAGTACGTTTCCGACCGGAAGCTGCTCTCCTACGGCCATGGCGACGGCGGCGGCGGACCTCAGTTCGAAATGATTGAAATGGCACGGCGCTGCCGGGATCTGGAAGGATGTCCCCGGGTGGAGCACACCACGGTCAGCCGGTTTATGCAGGAGTTGGAACAGACCATGCACAATCCCTCCACCTACGAGGGAGAGCTGTACCTGGAGCTGCACCGCGGCACCCTGACCAACCAGCATCCTATCAAGCGGAACAACCGCCTGGCGGAGATCGCGCTCCACAATTTGGAATATCTGACTGTGGCCAATGCCGTGGAGCGGAAGGAAGCGGCCACGGATGCGGCCTATCGGGATCTGCAGGGGGAACTGTTAGTCAATCAATTCCACGACATCCTGCCCGGGACCTGTATCCCACAGGCCCACGATGAGGCCAGGAAACGGGTTGGGGCAGTCATTGAGAATGCCGGCACGCTGATCCGGGAGGCGCTGGCACCGGAGGCGGCGGAGAACCAGGTCACGGTGGTCAATCCCACCTCTTTTACGCGGAACGATGTGCTCTACCTGGAATACCGGGAAGGAATGCGGATCGCGGGGGAATATCCCCAGCAGGTCACGGAGACCCTAAACGGCGGCAGGCGGCTGGCTGTGGCAGGAGTGGAGCTTCCGCCTTACGGCAGCGTGGTGCTGAAATGGGAAAAGGGCGAAGCGGACAAGCGGTCGCCTTTCGGTGTCAACGGACGGGAGCTGGTGACGCCCTATGCCCGGGTCACCTTTGACGAGCGGGGCTTCCTTAAGTCCTTTGTGGACACGGAGGCCGACCGGGAACTGGTCGGGGAGGGGTATCCCTTCAACACCTTCCTGATGGCGGAGGACGTCCCGTCCGCATGGGACAATTGGGATATCGATGCAGATCTGGAACTGAAATATCAGGACTGCGCAAAATTCCTGTCCTCAGAGGTGATCTCCAAAGGCGCAGTGGAGCTGCGGATCCGGAACCGGTATCAGATTTCGGAGAAGTCGGCGATCACCCAGGACGTCGTCTTTTACGCCGGCTCACCGCTGGTCAAGTTCGAGACCATGATGGACTGGCAGGACGACCACCGGTTCCTGAAGACGGCGTTCGATACGGCGGTTTTCAGCGATTTTGTCCGGCAGGAAATCCAGTTTGGCTATCTCAAGCGGCCTACCACCCGCAACACCTCCATCGATCAGGCAAAATTTGAGGTTCTGAATCACAAATACACCGACCTTTCCGAGCCGCGGTATGGCGTGGCAATCCTCAACGACTGCAAGTACGGCATTTCGGCCCATGGCGGACAGCTACGGCTATCGCTGCACAAGGGCGGCATGCGGCCGGACTTCCGCGGGGACAAGGGGATGCATTACTGCGAATATGGATTCCTGCCCCACATGGGCGGATTTTCGGCAGAGAGCGTCATCCAGCCGGCATATGCGTTCAACTATCACCCCATCGTTTTGGACGGCGCCCGCTCTATTGAATCGCTGCTTTCCATCGAGGCGCCCAACGTGGTGGCGGAGACGGTCAAGCCCTGCGAGGACGGGGAGCGCGCCTTTATCCTACGTCTGTATGAGGCGGAGGGGAGCTTTACCCACGCCGGGATCGCGTTGGGGTTCCAGCCCAAGGCGCTGGAGTTGACCAACATGCTGGAGGAGAGGCAGGAGACACTGGAAACAGCGCAGACCTTCCGGCTGGCTTTCCGGCCCTTTGAGATCAAGACGGTGAAGGTCCGTTATTAAAGCCCTTGCGAAGAACGACAAACGGCGCTCCCGGGATATCATTCCCGGAAGCGCCGTTTGTCGTTTGGATCAACATGCGGACAGATCAATAGGTTCCGTATTTTTCCGCCAAGGGGGTCAGCTGTCGGAGAAGTTCTGGGCGGACGCCGGGGGCGACGGAGCAGGCGGAACTCAGAATGTAGCCGCCGTCTTTTCCGCCGTCGGCGATCATCTGCTTGACATAGGCGTCCAGTTCCTCATCCGTGGCCTGAAGGAGGACGTTTACCGAATCCATATTGCCTTTGAGAAAGAGATCGGAGCCGACCCGGCGCTTCGCGTCGGCTAGCTCCACGTCACCCAGGGGTGCGGGGTCCATGCACTCGATGCCGTTGATGCCGGTGTCCCGCATCAGCTCCAGACGGTCGCCGATGAAGCCGCAGGTATGGGTGTAGACTGGGATGCCCGGGCAGTAGGCATGAATCTGAGCGGTCAGCTCCTTCTCATAGGGGACGACAAATTCCTCGTAAAAAGGACGGGAGATGAAGCTGCTGCCCACAAAGGGGGAGGAGATCTTCATGGCATCCACGCCGACGTCGATCTGGGCTTTGGCGTGGGCAAAATAGTAGGGGATGTACCGTTCAAAAACCCGGTGGCACTTTTCGGGGTCCAGCAGAAGGGCCAACATGGCGTTTTCCAGCCCGAGGAGGATGCACAGGGCGTTCATAGGGGCGTCGATTTCCCCATGGACGGAGAACTGCTCTTTCTTTCCAGCCTCCACGACCAATTTGTGCAGGGCCATATCCTTGGAAAAGTCGGTTTTAATCTCCAGGGCATTGACGTCGATCTCGTCGATTTCCGGGTGCGGCTCTTCCGGGGGACGCTGGGTGCAGATCCAGCGGTTTCCACGCTGTTCGTAGACCGCTCCATCGGGAAAGCGGAACCGTTCGGCACCACCGGCCAGGGAAGTTCGCTCCACCCGGCGGCACTGTTCTTCCCAGTCGTCGGAAACGCAGACGTTGAGGAGAATCCCATCAAAGGCGTAATCCCGGCGGAGGCGGCAGAAGGCTTCGGCGTATCCAGGAGCGGTGTGATACATTTCAAAAGGCGGAACGCCGCTGTTCCGTTCCATATATTCCTGGCTCAACTGGCACATGACGGGCACGCGGTCCGCTTTTTGGCGGCGCATGGCCAGGTGCATTCGTTCGTAACTTGTCATTTTTTCACGTCTCCATTCAACGATTCTATTAAGATTATCATACCGAAAGAGGACTCACTCTTCAATGGCATTTTGGTACCTTTTTGATTCAATTTTTGACAAATCCCGTTGAAGGTTTTCCCGAAATTCGGAGGGATTGCAGCCGCTGACCCGGCGGAAGGCACGGCTGAAATTGCTGGCATCCTGGCAGCCGACCCGGAGGGAGACCTCCCCGATGGAGGCATTTTCGTAGCGGAGAATCTTTTGAGCCTCCCGGACGCGGACATAGTCCAGATAGCTTTTGAGGGTTTTCCCGGTGGCGCTGCGAAACAGACGGGAGAGATAGGCACCGGAATAGCCGGCTGCTGCGGCGACATTCTGGACGCTGATGCCGCTGGCGTAGCGCTCCTCGATCAGGCGGCAGACGCGGCTGATTTTGGCCAGCTCCAAAGATGGATCGCCGGGGTGGATGCGAAGACCTCCGTTTCGCTGGAGCCAGGCCAGGAGCAGGCAGAGCTGGCCATAGAGCATATGGAGATATCCCGGCCTTTTTGCCGCACATTCGGCGGACATAATTTGGAAGGCTGTGCTGATCTCTGCCTCAAAGGGGAATGGCGAGGCTAGAAAGCCGCCTTCAATGCGGGACTGGCCGAGAAAGCTGTTCAGGTACTGCGGACAAACAGTAGGCCGCTCGTCTAGGTGCAGGACGTCTGCGGTAAAAAGAACGACGTCCATCTCGGCATTCGGAGAGAGGACAGCGGTGGAATGAATGTCAAAAGGCTGAATTAATACCAGATCATGGGGCTTCATAAGGCTTTTTTGGGTGTTCAGCTCCTCTTCGATCTCACCGTTCCGGACAAAGACCATTTCATACCAATCGTGCCAGTGGCAGGGGGAGACCAAGCCCGGATGGGCTGCCGTTACAGTGAAGGCAGATATGGGGGAACCCGTCTGCTGGGAGAGATACTGTTCCTGGAAAATTTTCATGTGTTCAGCCTGCCTTTCCCTTTCATTATAGCAGAAAGAGTGGAGAATAGCCAGAAGAAACCGCGATTTTCGAACTGCAGGGCAGCAGAGGTATAATCCGCACTTTTTTCCATATCCATAAAAGGGAGGAGGCGTGGAAATGAAAAAGTTTTGGGAATATGCTGCATGGATTGGAAGCGCGTTGGCGGTAGGCGGGCTATCAGGACTGCTGATCCGGGAGGGCGTTGGGAATTTTCAGGCAGCTGTAGAAAAACCCCTTCTGACTCCGCCTATGTGGGTGTTTCCGGCAGCGTGGACGGTTCTTTATCTTCTGATGGGGCTCGGTGCGGCGCGGGTAAGGCGGTCCGGAAAAGAAGTAATGCTGCCGCTGGCGGTTTATTGGATCCAGCTGGGGGTCAATTTTTGCTGGCCGCTGCTGTTTTTCAACCGGAAAGCGTATCTGCTTTCTCTGGGATGGCTGGTGGGACTGTGGGTGCTTGCCGCCGCGATGGCCTGGCTGTTCTGGAAAATCGATCGGGCTGCGGGGCTGATACAGGTGCCATATTTGCTCTGGCTTCTCTTTGCAGGGTATCTGAATTATGGTGTGTGGATGCTGAACAGGTAAAAAAGTTCCGGCACTTCCTGTAAAGGGAAGCGCCGGAACTTTTTCAAGGAAGAGGAAGCCGCCAGTCAAAGACAATGCCCAGTGGAAACTTGGGGTCTTCTGCCAGACGGACATAAATTTCCGGAGCCCGGAGAGGAGATTCCACAGCGGAGCAGAGAGGGGCAGCCTGGATGCGGCCAGCGCTGAGCAGCCGGAGAATGGCGGCGCAGTCGTCCTGATGGGTCCAGTGGTGAGGGTAGGATTCGCTTTTGGGGCGGACAAAATTGTGGGCGCCGATCAGCTCGATGCCGGGCTTGTGGATCTGGCGGTAGTAGTCCACCGCACAGTTGGAAACCCGGGTGCAGCCCAGCAGGACAATCCTTCCCTGAAAGGCCGCGCAGTCCAGCGCTTGGCGCATGGCAGCGGAAGAGCCGCTCACCTCTACGGTGGCGCGGATCCCTTTGCCGCCGGTCAGGGAGCGGGCCTGTTCTGTGAAATCCGGGTCCAGGGGGTCTAGGACGGCGTCGGCTCCCAACTGAAGAGCTAGGGCGCGCCGTTCCGGATTGGGGTCGGCGGCGATGACCGGGTAGGCTCCGTTTAAGCGGCAGAATTGTACGGCGAACATACCCAGCAGGCCTAGCCCCATGACCATGGCGGATTCGCTGATTTCCAGACGGGCTTTCCGCACGCCGCCCAGACCCATGGAGGCGAGAATGACAAAGGCCGCGTCTAGGGATGGAAGGGCGCTGTCCAATACCGGTGTGACATTGGCGGCGGGGACGACGTTCCAGTTGCTGTGAACGCCGTGATAGACCAGGACTCGGCTTCCGGGGAGAATGTCCACGGCTGGCCCCGCCTCTGTGACTCTTCCCACGCCGCAGTAGCCCTCGCAGCGGGGAAAGGATCCGCCGGGGGAGTTAGGCAGGTTCAGAAGCGCGGCTTTCTCGGTACCGCTGCTGATGACGGTGTATTCCATGGAAACCGTGACGCTGTCCGGCGCGGCTGTGGGGAGAGGGGTTTCCAAAAGTTCCGCCTTTCCGGGGGCTGTGAAGATGATCTGTTTTCTCAAGGGGAATCCTCCTTTTTCCGGCGGGACGCCGGGGCAGTCAGTTTGTTCAGCGCAATTCCCAGGCAGATAAGAACCAAGGATGCGAGATAAGTGAGGCGGAAAATGTCCTCATCCAAAAGAGCCGCAGAGAAAACGGCTGCGAAAAGTGTTTCCGTGAATTTAATCAGGAACAGGTCGGAGAGGTTCTGAAACTTTAAAAGGGTGTTCCAAAGGGCGTAAGCGATCAGCGAAGCCGCACACAGGTAGGCGAAAATCCCGGCGGCCTCCCATCCATCGGGAGAAATCCGGCCGCCGCCGATGAGTCCTGCCAGCAACAGGACCAAACCGCCGAAAAGTTGGGCGTAGGCGGTGAGAAGCATCGGCGAATGGCTTTGGTAGGCCTTTTTTCCGACTGCTCCAGCGGCTACAGTGCAGAAGGAGGCTAGCATAACCAGAAATTCGCCAATATTAAAATGAAAGGAAAGGCCGCCGTCTAAGCTGATGAGCAGGATGCTGGCAAATCCCAGCGCGCCGCCAACGCATTTGCGCCAGCTGAATCGCTCGCCCCGCTGAAACAGGAAGCCGAAGCAGACGGCGAACAACGTTCCCAGCTGCTTGACGATGGCGGTTTTGGCCCCGCCGTTCATGGCCAAGCCAATGTAGGTGAAGGAGTAATGCAGGACAATGGAAAAGAGGCCGATCCACAGCACCGGAGGCCAGGCACTGGCAGGGGGAGCTGAAAACCGGTGCTGGGACAGGCTGTAGAGAAGGACGTACAGCCCGCCGCAGACGGTAAAGCGAAGCCCGGCAAAGAGGAGAATGTCTGGCACGAAGGCGGTGTCCACCTGAAAGGCACGGTAACCCAGCTTCACCATCGGAAACACCTCCTTAGCCCTTGACAGCGCCGATCATGACGCCTTTGACAAAATATTTCTGCAGAAAGGGGTATAGAATCAGGATGGGGACGGTGGTGATGACCACCAGCGCGTATTTTATCAGCTGGACGTAGTCCGCTTGATCTCCGGCGCCCACGTCACCCATCATCTCCGTTACACTGGCGGAGTCCAGAATATTGCGCATGACCAGCTGGAGGGGATATTTTGTCGGGTCGTTGAGGTAGATCGAAGCGCTGAACCAGCTGTTCCAGTGGCCCACGGCGTAATAGAGCACCATGACGGCGATAGTCGGACCGGAAAGGGGGATCATGATCCTAGTGAGAATGGTCATGTGTCCTGCGCCGTCCAGGTGGGCGGACTCCAGAAGGCTGTCCGGGATATTCTGGAAGGCGGTTTTCATAATGATCATGTTATAGGTGCTCAGAGCGCTGGGTATGATCAGTGACCAAAGAGAGTTGATCATTCCGAAGCTCTTGACGTTTAAGTAGCCGGGGATCAAGCCGCCACTGAAGTACATGGTGAAAACGATCATCAGCGCCAGCGGGGTCTTCAGCATAAGGTTCTTCAGTGACAGGGTATAGGCGCAGGTCACGGTCAGCACAAGATTCACGCAGGTGCCGACGACCAGGACGAAAACGGTGTTGCGGAAACCGCTGAGAATCTGGGAATGGTGCAGCACCTTGTCATAAGCGCCCAGGGTCCAATCGCCCACCGGCCAGAAGATCGCCTGGGGTGTGCGGGCCAGCTCCACAGGATCGCTGATGGAGGCGACGATGCAGTAATACAGGGGGTAGAGCATGGCAAACATGATGAGAATCATAAAGAGAGTGTTGAAAACGGTGAAAATACGGTAGCCAATGGTACGGTCTTCCATAGACGGGTCCTCCTTTCCGGTTACCAGAGGCTGATGTTGCTGACCTTTTTACTGATCTTATTGGTCAGAAACACCAGGGTGAAGTTGATGAAGGAGTTGAACAGCCCGACTGCAGCACTGTAACTCCATTGGAAATCCTGAAGGCCTTTGCGGTAAACGAAGGTGGAGATGACATCCGCCTTGTCCAGGATGCCATTGTTGTAGAGAAGGATGACCTTTTCGTAGCCGACGCTCATGATATTGCCCATCTGCATGATGAACAGGATGATGATGGTGCCAACAATGGACGGCAGGGTGACATGGAGAGTTTGCTTCCAGCGGTTGGCGCCGTCGATGCGGGCCGCTTCGTAGAGGGAGGGATCGATGCCGGTCAGGGCGGCCAGATAGATGATGGTGCCCCAGCCGACTTCCTTCCAGATGCCGGAAACCACATAGACTGGTACGAAGTAGCTGGATTTGGACAGGAGTGACACTGGTTCAAATCCGAAAAGGCTCATCAGCTGGACGATAAAGCCGGTGTCAGCCGTGAAGATCTTGACGAGACTGCAGACCACGACCAGGGAGACAAAGTGGGGCATGTAGGTGACGGTCTGGACAACGCGCTTGAACCAGGTTCGACGGATCTCGTTCATCAGCAGGGCCAGGATAATGGGTGCGGGAAAGCCCCACAACAGGGAGGAGAGGCTTACTGACAGGGTGTTCCTCAAAAGCCGCCAGAAATAGTAGGAGTTGAAAAAAGCTTTGAAGTGCTTCAGGCCCACCCAGGGGCTGCCAAGGATGCCTCTGCCGGGGGAGAAATCCTTGAAAGCGATAATGACGCCGTACATGGGCTTGTAGCAGAAAAGAAGGTAGAATAAAACAGCGGGGAGGATGATCAGATAGGCGCTGTAGTTTTTGCGGAGATCCTTCCAGAGCCGTGTCCGGAAGGAGGCGGGATTTTTGCTGGCAGCGCGGGACGGTTCGGCTGCGGCGGTTTTGGTTGCCAGTGCCATAGCGCAGAATCCTTTCTTTGTCAGATAAAATGGCTGGATGAAAAAACTGTGCGGCGGCAGAGGCCACCGCACAGCGGGGAAAATTCCTTACCAGGACTGATATACGTCGTAGGCTTCCTGATAGTACTGGATCATGGTGTCAATGCCCATGCTCTTTAGGGTGGAGATGTACTCGTCCCATTTTTCCTCGATAGGGTATTCGCCGGTGACAAACTTAGCGAAGTATTCGCTGACGCAGGTGTCAATTTCGCTTTTAATAGCAGTATAATCGGATAAATACTTGTCAGCTACGGAGATTCTACTTGTTGGCACGTAATATTTCTCGGCGTCAGTATCTGCCCAGAGCTTTTTCGCGGAAAGCTGGGCGTCGCTAGCAACTTGTTTGAGATAACCATCATCGGCAACATAGGGCCCTCCCGCCGGATGAAAGGCATAGGGGCTTAACGCCTGATTGAAATTTAGACCGTCCGGATTATTTTTTACATAATCTGTGTAATAAGGAGCACCGTCAATCATATTGAAGGTAATACCCTCAACGCCGTAACACATTAGCCGTTGGCCGGCTTCCGTATAACCGTAATTGAGAAATTTTACAGCAGTTTCCACATCTTTGCAGGAGGTTGTAATTGCAGAACACGCTCCTGATGCATAGCCGGTAAACCAGTGAAACATCGCTCGATCTCCTTCGCTTTGCACCAAAGAACCCATGCCAACCAGGTTGTAGCCCGGATCGCTGGAGGTAGCCTGCAACACAAGGTTCTTCATTTCCCCGGTTGCAAAACCAGCCCCAATTCCGCTGACACCGTTAAGCATATTAGCCTGTGTGGTATTCCAGTCAACTGTTAGAACATTTTTGTCGATGAGTTCTTCAGCATATAGACGATTCAGGAAAGTTATATAATCCTTATAGGACTCTTCGTAGGCACCGAAATGAATCTTACCTTCCACTTGGTAGTAGTCAGTATTGACGAGCCCAAAGGGAGAAGTGAACATTCCCTGCGAACCAAGTAGCCCCAGATCGAGTAGCGTCAGGGTCATAGGAACAGCGGCCCCTTTTTCATCTCGGAAAGCTTTCAGCACATTGACAAGCTGATCAGGCGTTTTTGGAACTTCAAGAGACAGATCATCCAGCCAGTCGCCGCGGATAAAACATCCATACATAGCCGGACTCGTATCAGGTCCCATTTTATAGAAACCGGAGAAACCGGGTATTTCGCCAGAAGGGGTTGTAATGTTTTTTTTGCGCTGAGGGATTTCGTTCATGACCTTCCAATAATCCGGCGCGAATTTCTCCACATAATCTGCAATGTCGATGATAATCCCGTCATCTATGGCCTTCGACAACCCCCCGCTGTAATTATTCCAACTATAATTAATGATATCCGCGTAATCCCCGGAGGCTAGGTAAACGGAGAAATCTGAAACAAAGGAAGCCTCCAAGTCAACGCCGGTCTGTTCCGCCCAAGCTTCGATAAACGGGGTGTCCTGCCAAGCAGTATAGCTATTTAAAACATACGTGCTTTGCGTGGTTACAATTGACAGCTTAGGTTTGCCTTCCAGCGGATAGGTAATGCCCACGGCTTCTGTGCCGGAACTGGCGGCTTGGGAAGAACTGCCGCCGGAAGAGGAACCGGATGGGGAAGAGGAGCCTTGGGAAGAGTTTGCGGCGTTATCGCCGCAGGCGGAAAACATGCTGGCTACAAGAGCGAGAGTAATGGACATTGCAAGCAGCTTTTTCATAGGTTTTGTTTCCTCCTGTCTGTTGTTTCCAGGGATGATGTGTCCTTACTGGATACTGCCAGAATAGCGCATTTGCAGCCTTGTGTAAAGGGGCCAAAAGGACACTTTGGTGAAAAAAAGGTACATTTTGTGGCAAAAACGCCTTGGAAAATGTACCCTTTTGGCAGAAATGGAAAAATTGTCACAAAAATTCGGTTGTAATAAAAATGGTTTTATTCTATAATATAGACATTCCTTTCAGCGTTGCCTGGCGGCTGAAAAGAGATGCTGGTCTGCAGGAGGTAGTTGCTTTGAAAATAGGGCTGATGCGGAAGAGCGTGGCGCTGCAGTGGCTGATTTCTTACAGCCTGGTGCTGGTGATTCCGGTGTGCTGTTTTGTGTACCACGGGATGAATACCACGAAGCTGATCCGGGGAGAGATCTCCTCCACGAACAATCTAATGCTGGTGAATCTTCAGGAGAACATCGACAGCCGGGTATCTGAGCTGAAAAGCACCTATCAGTATATCTTCAACAGCCCGCGGTTTTTACAGTCCCGCCGGTCCTACCAGAAAAACGACGTTTATTTCCGCTCCAACTCGTCGGAGTTTCTCAAAGAGCTGCAGGCCTATGTAAAGTCGCTGGACAGTGAGCTGTGCGTGATGATCTATTATACCGAAAAAGACTACATCATCACCCAGGCGACCGCAAATTCATCGGACTTCCTTTATATGCGTCACAAGGAGGCAGGTTCAGAGGTTGGGCGCGAGGAGTGGATGGAGCAGGTGTCCGCCCGGTACAGCAATCAGTTCCTGATCGCTTCCGGGTTTTCCGCAGACAGTGCGGAACCGCACCTGGTCTACTGCAACACGATTTTCGGATCCTACGAACCCATCAATATTTTTGTGGCCATTCCTCTGAGTACGGTGAAACGACTTGCCGCGCCGCTGGAGAGCCGTCTGCTGATGATTTCTGACCCGGATGGACAGGAGGCCTGGTGCTCCGACGAAACGATTGCCCTGACCGGCGTTTATCCGGTTTTACAGAAGGATTCCTATCCTCTGACAGCGGGACAGGAAGAATATATCTGCACAACAGTTAAGTCTAACGTCAGCCCTTGGTATTATACTGTATTGGCTCCGGAGTCGATTTATTATGGCGTGCTGCATTCCTACCGCCTAGTCTTTGCCGGGTGCATTTTGGCGGCGCTGATCCTTGGTGTCGTGCTGGTGGTCCTGCTGACACAGGTGAATTATCATCCCGTCAAGAGCTTGGTCGGGCTTATCGGCCGCCGGCCTGGGACGGAGAATGAATTCGAATGGATCAAATCCACCTACAACACCCTGAATCTGGAAAATCGGGACATGCGCCAGCGGCTGTCGGATCAGACGGTCCAGCTTCGCGCCCAGTATCTGCGCGCCTGTCTCCGCGGGCGGCAGAACAACTATAAATTTGCTGGCGCGGAGGAGTATTTTCCGGAAAAGGCAGGCAGACGTTTCCTTTTGCTGGCCTTTTCCATTGATACTGACAGCGTGCAGTTCTCGGAAGATATGGCTTCGGTGAACCAGTTCCGGAACACCTATCTGTTTTGTGTGGACAACGTATTTGTGGAAAAAATCGGCTCCATGAGCGGGGGCATGGACTATGCCCGGACGGAGGACGGGGAACTGCTGCTGTATCTGCTGCTGCTGACGCCGGAGGGGGAAGAAATCTGGAATGAAAAAGGGCGTGAAATACTGGACTCCACCTGCAACCTCTTTATGGACGAGTTTTCTGTGCCGGTTATCTGCGCGGTGAGCGGGGAAACGGACAATTTCAGCGAACTGCACCTGCTTTATCGGGAGGTTCAGGACGTTCTGGAGTATAAGAGTATCCTGGGCGGATATGGAGTGACGCTGGCGGCGGATTTTTCCGGCGGGGAGGAGCTGGGTGGAACGCAGAAGGAGTTCTACCGGCGGGAGTTGATTTGTGCGGTGCAGAATGGAGATCACGATGCAGCCCGCTTGCTGGTTGATAAGATTTTTGAGAAGTTTGCCAGCCGGACTGGCATGTCATTTTCTGCGGAACGGATCATGATCTACGACTCTTACAGTGCCATTATGGCGGCCTGCGGCGAGTTTTTAACAGAAGAAGAACTGCAAAACCAGCTGGCGCGAAAAATCCAGATGCTGTTTCTCGCCGCAGAGCAGGAAACCTTGAAAGACAGCTTTCTGAATCTGCTGGTATTCATTTGCCATGCCATCCGTTTGCAAAACGAGGGCGCCGGCGGCAGTCTTGTCGTGCAGGTTCAGCAATTCGTGCAGGAGCATTATCAGGACTGCAGCCTGAATATCGGCAGTATTGCGGATGCGCTGGACCGCAACCCCAAATACCTTTCCCGAGTATTCCGCAGCGAAACCGGAACAGGGCTGCTGGATTATATCAACGAGGTGCGGATCCGCAACGCCAAGCAAATTCTGGATCAGCAGGACGTTGGGATCGACGAGCTTTCCGAAATGGTCGGTTACGCGACTGTACGGACCTTCCGCCGGGCGTTTTCTAAGGTATACGGGACGACTCCGCGCCGTTTGTCCAGGAAGGAGGAAGGCTTGGATGAATTTTAAAAAGCAAGCCGCTGTCCATTGCGAACAGCGGCTTGCTTTTTAAAATTCAGGAAACGTAAATGGACGATGCGATATGAATATGAAGAAATTCAGCTCCGACCTTTCGGAAACATGCGAATCTCATCCGCTGGATTCGGACCACCCAGCAGAAAGGGGGAAACGGGGTCGTGAGAAAGGCGGTTCAGCATGCGGCTGCCGGAAGCGTAGCAGTAAGCGCACCGGTGGGGGCAGCTGCCATATGCGCCGATGTCGATACTCTCCGCGCAGCCGCAGGCCGGGCGCTGGTTAGGATCCTTCCGCACTGAAATGACCCGGCCGGAAAGTTGGCTGATCCAGATCGGGTCAATGCAGGCGCCGTGGGCAATGCCGTTTTTTTCAAGATCGATTTCTTCTGCACAGGTAAACAGCCGAATACCATACTGAGCGGCACTTTTCGAAAAACCTGCCGCCAGCAGCCGCATGTCTGCCGTGCGGACCGGCGAAAATTTTTCGGCCTGCATCCGGCTGGGATAAAGATCCAAAAAACTGAAAAAGCACCGGGAAACCGAATCTTTCAGGATGCGGCACATCCGATCGAATTGTTCCAGATGATATAGGACCGGATGGGCCGCGTCCACGATAACCGGATCGTAGCGCCAAGCGATCCGCTCCGGTCCTGCTTCGGTCCCTAGGCGGCGCAGCTGCTCCAGCAGCTGCTTTTTGGGAGGAAGACCTGGCTCCAGCTCCGGCCCGTAGGGGGTCAGGGTGTGCTGGATGCAATCGGAATAGCCCATTTTTCGAATTTCTGGCAGAAATTCCAGAAATGGGTCGGCGTTTTTGGTCCAAAAGACGATACAATCCACCAGATCCGGGGAAAGGGAAATCTCCCGAACCTGATGGGGGCGGAAGGGATTTCGGACTCGCACAAATCCTTCCTGAAGGCGGCGGAGTATCCAGCTGCCGTAAAAAGCCGGAATATCCGTACGACGGCTTGCACTGAGAATCATGGGGCCCTCCGTTTCATCGCACGGATCTGCGCCCGTGTCGGATTGTCTATACGCCGGGATTCACAGATCTTCTGCAGCGCTTTGTTGTAGGTGAAATCGTCCAGGGGGCTGGCGACGAGCCGCGGCATCGTCTTATCCGGGAATTTTACAAAACAAATGGAAAGCGCCCAGGCAGCGGCCATCTGTGCATAATAGGCCGGATGGGAGAAGGCGTCGATTTTATCGAGAACCTGTTCCAGATAGTCTGGAATGATAAAATGATCGGCTGCCATCACCAGCGCAAACCGGACCGCAAATTCTTTCTTAGATTGAAAAAACTCCTGCAAAAAAGCCCAGTATTCTGCTGGATAGGCACTGGCTTCTTTTAAACTGGTGCAGAAGCTGTCGCAGACGGACCAATTATCAATGCGCGGGATGAAAGAGCGGATGCGTGTAAAGCGTTCTGCTAGCGGCATCCAGGCGGAAACGATTACCATGCCCGCCAGCATGGTTTCCTCGAAGGCGGGTGGGGAGTCCTGACAGACGTCAAAAGCGGAAAGCCACCGCTCCCAGCCGCCTTTAGACAGCCGTGCAGCAATCCGCCGCAGGACCGGGAGCCGTACCCCCAGAATATTTGCCGTTCCGGGGAGAAGCGAGGAGGAAAACTTCTGATAGTCCGGTTCCGCCAACGCGGTAAGTTCCTGCCGGATCAGCTCCATATCGTTTTGCAATCGTTTCGCCCTCCATTGCACAAATGTTTTTGTTTTTAGTATGCAGATTTTTTTGAATTTTGTCAAGAGAATGATGAGAAAAAAAGTTCGAAAAAATTTTCGGGAACCCCTTGCATTTTTTTCGAACATACGTTATAATAAAGTCATCAAAAACGAATATTCGTTTTACATGGCGTTATTGTTCAGGAAAGGAGTGGCCTTGAACCAAGGGAGAGGCAAGGCCGGAATTTTTGTATGGAACAGTTTTGGGAGATCCTGTTTGGTTTGAGCCGCACTCTACTGGCGGGCGGCGTATTTGCCGTTGCTCTGCATTATATGGAAGGGCGGAGAATTTTGCGGGGGATTTGTCAGGCTACAGGGTGTGCGGCTATGGGGCTGTGCATGAACCTGCTTTCTGACTGGCTTCTTTATCGGGTCGTTGGTTTTTTGCGGCATCCGCTTTTGGCTCTGTTGGCGGGTTTTGCACTGGCGGCGCTGGCAGCGGCCGCTGTCTCGGCGGCCGGATGCCTGGCGGCGGTTATTCGGAAGCAGCGGTTGGCACGACGTAAAGTCCGCCGTGAAAGAAGAAGCCTTCCGCTTCCGGAAGTGCGGCGGCGCCGGTTGACCCGTGCAGCCTGAGGCGGCAGTATGAAACGGGAAAAGGGGATCTCCTGCTGCGGGCTGGCCTGCTGCCTTTGTGAGGAGCAGGCGGATTGCGGAGGATGGTAACCTTTCCCTGATGGAATATAAGGTCGATGGCACGTACATGATCTTCCAC
>CAJMLQ010000058.1 GCA_905214265.1 uncultured bacterium | reverse complement strand
GCAGGCAAAGAACTCCTCCTTCCACATTGTCTGCAAATCAACGATCCGCATATTGCTTTCTCCTATTCCTGTATTTTCTTCATTATATCCATGAGGAGAAAAAAAGTCAAGTTCAAAGTAATACATTCACAAAAATCAAATATTTTTTTGCTCTATAATGAGAAAATCGGACAAACAAATGCAACTTGCCGCCATTTTATTTGTCCTTCGCAGGTGCTATACTGAAAACCAAGAAAGGAGGCGTAACACAATGAAAACATATTATAAGGTAGGCGGCGGCTGCGTGCTATGCCTGATGTGCGTGTTCGAATGTCCGGTGGGAGCGATTCGTATTGAGGAAGACGTTTCCGCGATGATCGACAAGGACAAATGTATCGGTTGTGGACGATGCGCGCGGAATTGTCAGGCAGAAGCGATCGTTCCGGTTCGGGTTGATAAATAGCAATTTAATTAAGGAAGGATGTTTGAGCAATGGTTTCCTATGAAATGAAGAATGGCTATGTTTATGCACCGGGCTGCAAAATGGAGGTTTATGGCGAATACGACGTTGTGGTCGTAGGTGGTGGAATGGCAGGAACCGGTGCGGCGTTGGCAGCAGCGCGCGAAGGTGCAAAGACGATTTTGATCGAAAACACCTCTGCATTGGGCGGACTAGCAACAATGGGCATCGTAAATATTCCTCACGATTTCGTCTCCGGCTTGGGTTCCCGTTTCTTTACGGAAATGGAAAAACTCGACGGACTTACCCAGCGTAATTCCAATCCGGAAACGCACAAGCTGGTATTTGATCGGCTGACCAAGGAATTCGGTTGTGAAGTGTTGCTGGTGACCCCGCTGATCGACACGCTGGTAGAGGGCGACGAAGTTCGCGGCGTCGTTATCCACACCAAACAGGGGAAAAAGGCCATCCTTGGCAAGCGCTTCATTGATTGCACCGGCGATAGCGATCTGGTATACTTTGCCGGCGGTGAAATCATGACCGGTCGGCTTGAGGATGGAATGTCCATGGCCTGCTCGCTGGAATTTGTGTTGGGCGGCGTGAATTTTGACCGTTACCAGCAAAGTGAACTGCGCTTAAAAGATCCGAAATGGATCAACATGATCGCACAGGCGCTCAAAGAAGGCAAACTACCTTACGAAATTGACAACCACCTCAATTGGATGACCCATATTCCAGGTCGTCCAAAGCATTGCGGTATGGATGAGGTCAGCATTTGTTTTGCACACTCCCGCAACTGCTACCCCACTGACAATGCGGATCTGACCCGTATGTATCGGGAAGGCCGTGAACAGGCTGCGATTTTGGCCGATTTTATTCGTGAGAATGTACCAGGCTTTGAGCATTCGTATCTGAGTTACACCGGCTCCCTGTTAGGCGTGCGAGAGAGCCGCCGGATTGTCGGGGAATACATTTTCACTGGAATGGATATTGCCTATGCCGCCAAATTCGACGACGTTATTGCCATCAGCAACCATGGCTTTGACATACATGCATTTAAAGAAGCCGGCAATGCGAAGTGGTTCAAAGGCAAGCTTCCAGATGGCCGCGATGCCTATATCGCCAACCGTGCCGGCTGGGGATCCCTGTTGCCGCCGGAAGATGGACTGCCGCGCATCAACATGAAAGATTTGATACCGAAAGGCGAGTTCTATTATGATATTCCATACCGTTCGCTGGTTCCAGTCCGCCTGGAAAATGTACTGGCAGCCGGACGCAACATCTCCGCGGACGTCCCCGGTCAATCCGGAACGCGCCTGATCATGTGCTGCATGTCCTTGGGCGAGGCTGCCGGAACTGCCGCAGCGCTCTCGCTTAAGAAGAACGTACCGGTTCGCAAGCTGGATGTCGGAACACTGCAGCGCCGTTTGGTGGAAAACCACGTAAACCTCGGCCAGGGCTACCGCAAAATTCCTTCCCTGCTGGAACTCGACTATTCCGCCTATTACGCGGAATACGAAGATCACAATGGATGATTGAGAAACGGCCGACACCGTCTGTTCCGCCCACGGCCGCAGCGGTGTGATGCATATGCTTATACAATTCAAATCCTATTTGTAGACATGGATGAGCCCGCACGAAAAGGAAAGGTTCTCAAAGGGCCTTTCCTTTTATGGCATTTTTCGGCTTATCAAAATAATTGGCAATTTCTCTTGCAATCCTTTCAAAAATGTGCTATTATATTTTTAATTAAACGCTTTGACCAGGCAAGTAGCGAAAATTATGCCTCAGAGAGGATGGGTCACCGGCTGAAAGCCCGTCTGCCACTGTTTTTCGTGAAGTTTCACCTGTGAGCGGCGCTTCTGAACGTTTCAAGTAGGAAGCGACGGTTTTCCCCGCGTTAAGGGGTTCAAGGGCCGCCTTCGGGCGGAACCTGGGTGGTACCGCGGAGCGTTATGCCTTCGTCCCAGTCCGAAAACGGACGGGACGAAGGCTTTTTGTTTGGAATTAGAGGAGGAAGATTATGCGTGCACAATTGGAACAGATCAAAGAAAACGCGCTGAAAGAGCTGCGCGATTGCTTGGAAGGCAAGAGCCTGGATGTCCTGCGGGTCAAGTACCTGGGGAAAAAAGGCGAGCTGACCGCTATTCTGAAGCAGATGGGGAAACTGTCTGCTGAGGAGCGGCCAGTGATCGGCCAGGTGGCCAACGAGGTCCGCCAGGCGCTGGAGGAAGCCTTCGCCCGCCGTCAGGAGGAACTGAAGGCCCGGGAAACGGAAGCCCGGCTGGCCGCCGAACGACTGGATGTCACCATGCCCGGTAAGACCCGGGCTGCCGGAGGTCTGCATCCTTTGAGCATCGTGCAGGAGGACCTAATCAACATCTTCCAGTCCATGGGTTTCGATGTGGTGGATGGACCGGAGGTGGAAACGGATTATTATTGCTTTGAAGCCCTCAACGTCCCCAAGGATCATCCGGCCCGGGACATGCAGGATACCTTCTATCTGGGCGAAAATCTGCTTCTCCGGACCCAGACCTCCGCGGCGCAGATCCGCACCATGGAGCACCGGCAGCCCCCCATCCGGATCGTCTGCCCCGGCCGGGTCTATCGTGCCGACGAGGTGGATGCCACCCACTCCCCAATCTTCCACCAGATGGAAGGCCTAGTAGTGGATAAAGGGATCACCATGTGTGATCTCAAAGGCTGCCTTGAGCAGTTTGTCCACGAGATCTACGGCCCGGAGACCCAGGTGCGGTTCCGCCCCTCCTTCTTCCCCTTCACCGAACCCAGCGTGGAGGTGGACGTCAGCTGCTCCGCCTGCGGCGGAAAGGGCTGCCGGGTCTGCAAGGGCGCAGGCTGGATCGAGATCCTCGGCGCAGGCATGGTCCACCCCCGCGTGCTGGCTGGCTGCGGCATCGACCCAGAGGTCTACTCCGGCTTTGCCTTTGGCATCGGCTTGGACCGGCTGACTACCACCCGCTATAAGATCAGCGACATCCGGCTGCTGTTCGATAACGACCAGCGTTTCCTGGAACAGTTCAACTGATTGGAACAAGTAGAAGGAGGACCCTGAAATGAAAGTATCCCTGAACTGGCTGAAACGCTACGTCGATATCGAGGTTTCGGCTGAAGAACTCTGCGATAAAATGACGATGAGCGGCTTTGAGGTTGACGGCGTAGAGGACCTTTCCCAGACCATGAGCAACATCAAGGTTGGCCGCATCCTCAAGCTGGAAAAACACCCGGACGCCGACAAGCTCCAGGTCTGTCAGGTAGATGTGGGCGGCGATGCCCCCATCCAAATCATCACCGGGGCACAAAACGTTTTTGTGGGGGCGCTGGTTCCTTGCGCGCTCCATGACTCCCATCTGCCCAACGGCGCGCACATCAAACGGGGCAAGCTCCGGGGCCTGCCCTCCGACGGCATGATGTGCTCCGGCGAGGAGCTCTGCCTGAAGGAGGCCGACTACCCCGGTGCCGAAGTCTATGGCATCCTGATCCTCCAGGGCGACTGGGCCCCCGGCACCGACATGCGTGACGTGCTGGATCTCAATGATATCATCATTGATTTCTCCATCCTCTCCAACCGGCCGGACTGCAACAGCGTCCTGGGCATTGCCCGAGAGGTGGCTGTGGCCCTGAAAGAGGAATTCCGCATGCCTGTTCCTTCCTACCGTACGGTCGGCGGCGACATCTCCGACTACATGAATGTAACGGTGGAGGATTATGCCCTCTGCCCCCGTTACATTGGCCGGGTGGTCAAAAATCTCCGGATAAAAGACTCCCCTGAATGGATGAAGCGCTGCATCAAAAGCGCTGGAATGCGCCCCATCAACAACATCGTCGACATCACAAACTTTGTCATGCTGGAGACCGGCCAGCCCATGCACGCCTTTGACATGCGGGATATCAAAGGCGCCCAGATCATCGTCCGGCGGGCCAAAGAAGGCGAGGGCATCACGACTCTGGATGGAAAGCCCCATACTCTGACCAGTGAGATGCTGGTCATCGCCGATGGCGAAGAACCCTCCTGCCTGGCCGGAATCATGGGCGGCCTCAACAGCGAGATCAAGCCGGACACAACGGACCTTTTCCTGGAAAGTGCCAAATTCCGCCGGGATAACGTCCGCCGCACCGCCCGGGCTTTGGGTATGCGCACCGAGTCCAGCGCACGTTTCGAAAAGGGCGTGGACATCCACAATACCGACTACGCCATGGAGCGGGCTCTTCAACTCATTGAGGAGCTGGACGCCGGCGATATCATTGACGGCGTCATAGACCGGAACGAGGGGTTGCCGGAGGAACGGGTTCTTCAGGTCTCCGCAGCCTCCATTAACGCCCTGCTGGGCGTCGATGTCCCGGTTCCGGTGATGGCAGAAATTCTCAGTTCTCTGGCGATTGCAACTACAGTGGACGGAGGCGTCCTGACCTGCCGGATTCCCTCCTTCCGGGACGACATCGAAGGCCGCGCTGACCTGGCGGAAGAGATCATGCGCGTCTACGGTTATGAGCACATTGTTGCCACCCCCATCCGCGGCCAGCTGACCCGGGGCAAAAAGCTTCCAGAGCGCCTTCACAACGACACCCTGAAATCCCTGCTCATTGCCCAGAGCATGCGGGAAATCACCACCTACTCCTTCATCAGCCCCAAGGCGGCTGACCTGCTCCGTCTCCCGCAAGATGATCCCCGCCGCCAGGCTGTGGCTCTTTTAAACCCCCTCGGAGAAGAATACTCGGTGATGCGTACGCAGCTGATCTCCAGCATGCTCACCGTCCTGGCCCTCAATGACAGCCGTAAGATCCCCGCCGTCCGGATGTTCGAATCCAGCAAGCTCTTCCTCCCCAAAGCTCTGCCGGTAACCGAACAGCCGGATGAGGTCCCCGCCCTGTGTCTGGGCCTGTACGGTCCGGAGGAGGACTTCTTCACGCTGAAGGGCATCGTCGAGGCCATTCTCTCCCGCTTTGCCGCAAAGGGGGAATTTGTTCCCTCCGCAGAGCCCTACCTCCATCCTGGCCGTCAGGCGGAAGTCCGAATCCCCGGCTGCAAGATGCCCTTGGCGGTTCTGGGTGAAGTGCATCCGGCTACGGCGTCTGCCTATGGGCTGGACGTCCGGGCCTATGTGGCGGAAATCCGGCTGGCTCCTCTCTTCGCGGCAATCGAACGGCTTCGTGTTGTTTACCAACCGCTGCCGAAATTCCCGGCGTCCACCCGGGATCTGTCAGTCCTCGCTGACGCGGAAATGCCCATTGCCGAGTTGGAGAAAGCCATCCGGTCCGCCGCCTCCAATATCGTGGAAAAGGTCGAGCTTTTCGATGTCTACCAGGGCAGCCAGATCCCCGAAGGAAAGAAGAGCGTTTCCTACTCCGTGGTACTCCGCGCCGCAGACCGGACCCTGACCGACGAGGAGTGCGACCACGCTATGGCAAAAATCCTAAAAGCGCTGGAGAAAATTAATGCAATCTTAAGGCAATGAGGGCCTTGTATATTTGTTCGAAATGAGTTATAATATAAGATATGAGTAGATATGCAGCTTTGAGGTTTGCGAGGTGGAATGATGCAGGATAAGACGATGACGTTTTCCGTACCGGAGGACAAAGAGCTGGAAATGCGGAAGACCCTGACGGTCGTGTATGACGCACTGAAGCAGAAGGGCTATAATCCCATCAGCCAAATTGTCGGATATATTCTTTCGGAGGACCCGACTTATATTACGACGCACAATAACGCCAGAAGTCTGATTCGCAAAATTGACCGTGACGAGTTACTTCAGGCAATGGTCAAGGCCTATCTCGCGGATTAAGACAGACTCTTTCTATCAAGATTTTATGTGGAAATGTTTTGGGGCTGCTATAGATATGAAGCTGCCCCAAAAAGTTAGACAATATTTTTTAAAGAGGAAATGGGTCATGCAGCTGAAAGGGCTTGCCGTCTGTGAATCGCAGATGGCAAGCCCTTTCGTGTTACTTTAATATGCCGGTTGTTGCAGTGATCGAGGTATTCAATAGGTCCCTGGTACCGGGTACCGTCAAGAGTTATGCGCAAATTAGTTTGCAGACTCCAGCTGAATGAGGTCAGCCAGCAATAGAGGCGTCTTCCATAGCCACCTCTAAGCACTTCATGTTCATGCACGTTTTGTTGCCCACTGGGTACTGCCCACATGACGCAGCCGGGCGCAAACCAGCATTAGGGCAGAGTTGCCGTCCGGGAAGGTTCCCGCCACACGGGCTCTGCGGCGATCTCCCGGTGCAGCCGTTCAATCACATTGTTGGTGCGGAGCCGGGTCCAATGCTCATAAGGGAAATCACCGTAAGCCAGCGTTTTCTCAACACTGTCCTCTACCTTTTTGGCGGCCTCTTTCAGCTTTATTTTCTTCAGCTGAACCATCACAGCTTTCGCCTTTTCCCGAACGGCTTTCTTGCTCTCCTAGACATGAATCGCCTTGAGCATTTTGGCCACCAGTTTTACCTTGGAGCCGAGGGACGATGGAAAACACATTGCGGTAAAAGTGGACCGTGCAGCGCTGGTATTTGGCGTCAGGAAACACTTCCCCCACGGCCTCCAGCATCCCCAAATACTTGTCCCCAACGATGTGCTTCACGCCATCCAATTCTCTGCTTTTGAGCCACTGAAAGAAATTCACCCAGCTGGCCTTGTCCTCTTTCATACCCTTGGCCGCACCCAAAACTTCACGGTATCCATCCTCGTCCACCGCAATTGCCACCAGAATTGCAACATTTTCGTACTCTCCATCCCAGTTTCGCCGCAGATAAATGCCATCCACATAGATATACGGACATTTCCCCCCTGCAAAGGACGATTACACTTGCACAACTTATTGTACCTTATCCCAAAATAAGGCCGAGGAAAATCGATTCCCCGGCCTATTTTGTTCCTTCAATTTTATGAAACCTAGGAATTTTGAAGGCATGAATTGCCCTCCTATCCTTCTGCCACCTTAATGCAAACAGTTTCCAGTTTCTATCGTTATGCTACAGGAAAGGCAAAGGTTTGGGAACCTGTACCCAACGTAATCTGCTGATCACCATACTTGAGTACCGCATGTACTTTCTCAGGAATGGAAATGGTAATCCCGATCCAGTCTTCCTTTTTGTTCCACGCCACCAATATCTCTCCCTTAATGGTCGTGATCTTGCCGAAAGCATAATTCAGCTTTTCAGGAATCGCCGGCTCAATTTCAACGCATTCAAATCCCCAAGAATGCTCGGCCTGGCGGATTCCCAGCAAATCGGAGAACAGGTATTGTACCGGCGCGCCAAACATGGGGTGACAGTGAGAAGCGTTTCCATTCAGATATTCCCAAATTGTTGTTGCTCCATGTTCCTTCATCCAGAGATACCCACCCTTTTGGGGATTGGATAGAAGTTCAAACGCAAGATTCTTCTGTCCATATTGAAACAGTACATGAATCAGCAGATCGGCGCCCAAAAAACCAGTATCAAAATAACCCAAGGCTTCATATCTCTTGCATAAATTTTGAATTGTACGAGGATCTTCACAAAGACCGATATCCAATGCAAAGGCGTCGGCCCCCTGAACGCCGCCGCAAAAGCTTCCGGTTTCCGGATTGTAGTAAGCTCTTTTAATTGCAGCCTTCGATCGGATTATCCTTTCCGCATATTCTTCTGCTTCTTCTGGACACTGAAGTATCCCTGCGATCTCAACTAACATTTTTAAAGCTTTGATGAAGTAACAGGTATTGACATATGGTTCCGGGATTGCAATTGGATCCATTGCTGCCCAATCTCCCAAACACCAGCCGCCGGCTTCCTCCGAGGTGACCAGACCGCCTTCGCTGTGTGCGTTCATATAGTTGACCCACTTTTCCATGGCGGGATAGCACCGCGTTAACAACCCGATATCGCCGTAATGCCGGTAGTACCGGTAAGGTACTACTATGATTGCGCATCCCCATCCTCCTGGACCGCCGCCGCCGCCCATAAAGGGGGCTGTGTGCTGCACATGTCCGCTGTGAACATCCTGGCAATCTAAAATATCCCCGATCCATTTTTCATAAAACAATCTACTGTCCAGAAGCAGCATCGCACTTTCACAGGTGACCTGTCCATCCCCGGTATAGCCTAATCTTTCACGATGGGGGCAATCAGACGGAACGCCGCCGTGCATATTATCCAGCTCTGTGCGGATAAACGCTTCGTAAAGCCAGTTCAGCGCCGCATGCTCGCAGCGAAAAGCCGAAGACACAGAAACGCCGCTGTGCAGCACCACAGCAGTAACCTCATCTGCCGCTCCCTCCACTTCAAAATACCGGAAAGTGTGAAAAACAAACTTCGGTTCAAAAAGGAAGTCCTCTCCATTGCAAATGAAAACATCCGTCTGTATTTGATCCTTTCCGCTCGCGCAGACATAGTCGCCGCCCGTCGAATGAAAGTCCAGCCGTCCTGCCGGATCCAGTTCTTCTGCGAACCGAAGAGTAATTGCCGTTCCGCTTTTTTGCTTTGCCCGCACTCTCACCCAACCGCTTATATTTTCGCCGGCATCATAAATCTTTGCATTACCTGTAAAATTGATCAGCTTTGGCTGTATCGTCCGGATGACCCTATCGGAGGGACAGGATTGAAGCAGCAGCTGGGTATCGGGGATGGACGTCACCGATACCCGCTGCGGTCTTTCCGGACTGTCCAGTTTCCGTGCATCCTGCACCTCTCCGATGAAAAGATTGCTGTATGTAATATAGGAGGGCGCATAGCTTTCCGTTCCATCTGACTGCACAACCGTTTTCTCGCCGTTCCGCTCCACAATCTCGAGAGAAAAGAGCGCCTTCAGCGTCTGGTCAAAGGAAAGCTCCCCCTCGGCAATTCTCTCACGCTGCCGATACCAGCCGTTGCCCAGGAAAATTTCGATTTTGTTTTTTCCGCTGTGAAGGCTGGCGGTAATATCATATCGCAAATAATAGATGCGGTGAGAAAAAGTGTCGGAGATGGGGTAGGTCAGTTTTTTTAAGGCCCTGGCGTGATAATCGCTGAAAGCTGGAACCAGATAGTCTTCCGAAATCCTGCGGCCATTTATATAAAGCTCAAAGTACCCTAATCCTGTGATTTCGATTGAGCCGGACGCTGGATCCTTGAGAAAAAAGTTTTATAAATCACAGGAACCTCGCAGTCTTGCCCGCAGGTTATCCATTTGCATCTTGAATCATAAGCACAGTCCTTTCCAGCTATTTTTTATCAGCACTATTATATCAATTTTATTCCGCGATGTCCACCAGTTTTCAAAAAAGTTCAGATGCTTTGGCCAGTTCTTCCGGAATATGGAGCTGAATATGATTTTCTGAAAGGGCTGCCTGTAAAACGACCACAAACAATTTTTGCAGCGAGGTCTTTCCCCGAACAGCAAGATGCGCCGCGGTTCCCGCGGCCTGGTCCGTCAGCGCGGCAACGGGAATGACCCGGACAACCTCCCAGCCATGCCCGTCGGCACAAAAGAAGCATTTTTCGTATCATTGCCTTAAAAAATGCACGCTTCTCTGAAAAATCCCGCCGTTCCGATGCTTCCGAATCCATCCGTGCAATTTTTAAGTGAGATAAAAGGGGTTCTGCTCCCTCCAAAAGCCAGCCTTCTGCCTTGAAAAAAGAGCCACAGTCCGTCTCCCGCCGGTATGCTGCCGGGAGCACGGGCCATAGCCCTGTCAAAATGGATGCAATTCGATGATATCCCTCTAAAGGCTTTCACTTCTGGAATATTCACACCGCTGGTGTTCACGTAATTCCGTTAAAAATCGATGAGCACGAAAAGATTGCCGCGGATTTTCTCCTTGTTTTCCTGGCACCGGTACTCCCGGCAGAGACGCATCCCATCTGTCTCTTGAAGAATTCTGTCAAAATTCAGAGAATTGAAGGCATCAACGATACAGTTGATGATGCCGTAAGGATAGTTGATCCGTTCGCTGTGTCGTTCCGCAAGATCAAGCTCCTTGTACAGATCGGCTCCATTACTGAGGAAATGAGAGGCGATGGATGCATTTTCACACAGGACAGGAATGGAGAGCTGGGAGGATGAACTATTGATGCAGCCCCTGCTGCCGCAGGATCCGCAGCGCGGGTTCCGGATTGTTTCCGGTAATCATGGACACACCGGCACGGATTGCCTGGTAAACCTGTTCGTCGGTATCCGCACAAAATCCCCACGGATCTACGCCCAAACTGCGGATTTCCGTGCAGAATTCCGGCGTTAAGTCCCGCATTTCCACTCCCGCGCCATACATGATCTCATAAGTATGCGCGTCGAAATTCAGCATATAGCTCTCTGGGAATCCCTGGGTCAGCACGCCGTATTTTTGATAGGCGTAACGGAGCACTGCCGCGTCAAAGCTTGCGAGGACCGTGCGTTCCAGCAGCTGAAAGCTCCGAAGCTGTCCAATGGTTTTGTCCACACATTCTGCCGTCATATCCTTGATCTCCACATTGAGGCTCAGCTTCGGATTCTGCGCCGCCCATGCGAGAAATTCCTCCAGTGACGGGATCCGGCATCCGGGAAAAACGCCGTTAAAACGCACGCCGGCATCCAGCTGCGCCAATTCCTTGAAGGTTTTGCTTCCAACGAAGCCAGTCCCGTTAGTCGTACGTTCCAGCCGGCTGTCATGAATGACGACCGGAATCCCGTCAGAGGAAAGATGAACGTCCATTTCGATCATGTCAACGCCCAGTTCCAGCGCTTTCTGAAAAGAAAGCATCGTATTCTCCGGATAGCAGGCGCGCATTCCCCGGTGGCCAACGACCAGGACATTGTGGCTACTTTGGCCGAATGCAGATTTTCCTTTCATTTACATTCTCCCCTTATTGCTGTTGTTTATAGCTGTCCCTGGGAATATCGCCTCCGAAGAAATGATCCATCTCCTGATAGGCCTGGTACCGCGCTGAATAGACTGCCGAATATTCCCGGCGCGGCTGATATACCGCAAACCGCTTTTCAGTTTGGGCGTTCATGGCCTCCTGAAGTGAAGGATAACAACCCGCCGCCACAGACGCAAGAATGGCAGCGCCCACTGCCGCCACATTCGAGCGGGAAGACACCTCCATCGGCATTTCCAGCACATCTGCATAGCACTGCATCAGCGCCGGATCCTTCCGCGCGATCCCTCCGCAGACGCGCACCCGGCTGACTGGTACCCCCTGCTTTGCAAAATTCTCGATAATATTGCGGATGCCAAAAGCCGTTGATTCAGCGAGCGCTCGATATAGATCTTCTGTTCTGGTGCTTAATGAAAGGCCCTGAACCGCGCCGCGGAGCTGCAGATCCCCCCGCGTACAGCGGTTCCCATTCCACCAGTCCAGCGCAAGGGGATCCTTCAGCCGCGGCGGATGCGCAAAGGCCAGCTGTGACAAGTGATCATATACCGAAATTCCCCGTTCTCTGGCCAACCGGAAATAGGTTTCCGGCGTCAGATTCTCCACGAACCACTGGAAGGTATCGCCGACGCTGCACTGCCCGGAATCATATCCGCATTTTCCCGGAATCATAGCGTCGATGCCGGCGCCGCAGACGCCGCGGACAGGCTTCATCCGTTCTGCCAGAACCCCGCAGACTGTGGATGTCCCAATGGTGAGCATTGCGTCTCCGCTGTGCTGCAGCCCCAAGGCCGCCATGGCGACATGTCCGTCCAAAGAGCCTCCTCCAACCGCGATCCCCGGAAGAAGCCCCATCTTTTCAGCCATGCTGGGAAGCAGCCGTCCAGCCTGCTCGCCCCACAGAATTACCCGGCCTTCCAGCTTCCCCTGGAGCCCGGTTCCAAAGCCTGTCCGGACCTGATCCCAAAAATTCTCATCCGGCAGAGATTTCCCGTCAAAGTGGAATTTATAGCACCAACTTCCCGCGTTCCGGGTCACCTCGCCGCAAAGAAGAAAAGTCAGCCAATCACAGAGATCCCAGAATCGCCCTGTCTTATGAAACAATTCCGGAGACTGCTCATACGTTTCCAGCATTTTGGGGTAGGCCCATTCACAGGAGATTCTTCCTCCGCATTGCGCCAGCAGAGGATGGCGTTTCTCTCTGGCTGCGGCTTCTATGCGTTCCGCCTGTTTTTGTGCGCTGTGGCTTTTCCAAAGCTTGATCCAGGCGTTGGGGTCCTGGCTCCATTCCGGCTTCAGGCACATGGCCTCCCCGCTCTCATCCGTTGCAACGAGAGTAAGGGACGTCGCATCCACCGCGATCCCGATCACATCTTCCGCAGCGGCCCCGGAAGCGGCGACTGCCTTCCGAACGCTTCCGATCAACGCCGCCTGATATTCCCGCGGATCGGCAAGCACCATATCGGGCGGAACCGCCGTGCCGGCCGGCAGGCGATTTTCCCACAAAGCATAGCGGTGCTCCCCCTCCGAAAGCACCTCGCCATTCTCCACGCAAATGACTACGGCCCGGGCCGACAGCGTCCCAAAATCAACTCCAACCGTATACTTCACGCTTATTCCTCCATCGTGCATACCGCCTTGCAGACCGTAACCTCGTGGTCGCGTATTTTTCTGCAGAGCTCCGGAAGTTCCTCCAACCGGCATCGATGCGTAATCAAATCCGCCGTCTGCAGCCTTCCGCTGTCAAGCAGCTCAACCGTATAACGCCATTCATTGATCGGAAACGGTGCGTAGTTGGAATTCCAGGCTCCAAATATCTGCAGTTCCTTCCGCAGGATACCGCTGTGCGCTTTCCGGCTGATCGCGCTGTTTTCCTGGATCGGATTTCCCAGCAGCACAATGCGCCCCATCGGCCTGACACAAGCGATACATTCTTCCAGCACACTGCCAAAGCCCGTACCCTCAATCACAGCATCTGCATAGGCCCCGCCGCTCAGTTCCCGAAAGGCCCTCTCTGGCTCCACACGCTGGCTGTTTACCGCCTGAAAGCCACGCTCCTGAGCAAAACGCACCTTTTCATCATCGATATCGACCAGAAGGATGCTGGAAGCGCCAAAGATCTCTGCCCACCGCGCAGCCAGGATCCCAATGGGTCCCGCTCCAAAAATGATCACGCCTTCGCCTGCTGACAGCCTGCTTTTCCGGATCGCATGCTGCGCTACACAAGCCGGTTCCGCCATGCAGAGCGCTTCCATCGGCGTTTCCGGATTTCCGGACAAGACAAAATGCCACGCGGAGGGAACGACCACGTATTCCGCAAATCCGCCGTCCCGCCGGGATCCCATATAATCGTAATCTGTGCACATCACGTATTTCCCGACCTGGCACATCTCACATGACCCGCAGGGAATCAGAGGGAAAACGGTTCCCCGCTGTCCAACGAGAGCGGGATCCGCATTCTCCCCCACAGCTACCACCGTTCCGCTGAACTCGTGCCCGATGGTCAGAGGATATTTCTGCTTACTGGTGCCAAGCTGATAGATCCGCGGAATGTCTGATCCACAGATCCCGCACGCACCAACTTTCACCAGAAGCTCCTCCCCCTTGACAGGAGGCAGTTCTGCTTCCTCTACACGAAAATCGCCTATTCGATGCAGTCTTGCCGCTTTCATCATTTTCATCGTGGTTCCTCCCCCTTCAAAATCATCTGACGCAGCTTCCGGATGTTATTCTCCAGACAGTCGCCGCTGTAAAAAATGCTGGATGTGCCGCCGACAAAAAGGTTTGCCCCTGCCGCACGCATTTTTACGGCGTTCTCAAAGCTGACATTTCCGTCCACTTCAATTTCTGTCTGCGTTTTCCCACGTTCGTCAAGCCACCGACGCAGAACCTCAATTTTTTTCAAGGTTTGGGGCACCAGTTTTTGCCCGGCAAATCCCGGATTCACGGTCATCACCAAAACACCGTCCACGTCCTCCAGGATCTGTTCCAGCATACAAAGAGGCGTGGCCGGGTTCAGGGCAGCCATCGGCTTTGCTCCGCAGGAACGGATTTCCGCAAGGACCCGCTGCATATGGCAGGTACTCTCGATATGTACGGAAACGTATTCCCCAGGCTGAATATCCAACCATTTCAGCATATTTTCTGGCTGCTCTGCCATCAGATGCAGATCCAGCGGAATCTGCGTCTCTTTTCGAAGCTGTTTGATACAATCGGTTCCTAACGTCAGATTCGGCACAAAGTGCCCGTCCATCAGATCCATATGGAAAAAATCGACCTTCTGCCGGATCAGTTCCGCAAGGACCTCCGGAGAATTCTTCCATGCATTTACGCACATCATCGACGGTAGCAGTTTTGCCTGCAGCATATTGATCCCCTTTCCGCTTGCATCCTTTTGCCTGATATGTTACAATCATTATAGTATTTCTCCAGATATTGTGCAATCAGCGGCGATTATGTTGGCAATATAGAAGCAAGATCGCAAAAATCAATTAAATATGAGCAGGAATGAGCATTATGTTTGAAATGGAACGTCTGCAGAAAATTCAGAAAATTTTGGCGGAAAACGGTGCCTTATCGGTACAAAAGCTGGCTAAGCTTTTATTCGTCAGTGAAACAACTGTCCGGCGGGACTTAAACGAATTGCAGCGGCAAGGCTTGGTCAAACGGATCCACGGCGGAGCGGTTTTGATTACCGGGACAAACCGTGAGCTGCCCCTTTATATGCGGGAACGGGAACACCCGGATGCCAAGGAGAAAATTGCACTGCAGGCAGTCCCCTATATCCAAAACGGACAGGTCCTGTTTTTGGACGCCTCCTCCACAGTACAGCAGATCGTCCGTCATCTAGCGGCCTTTCGGGATCTGACCATTATTACCAACGGGCTCAAAACTTCCCAGGAACTGAGCGGACTCCCGCACAATATCTACTGTACAGGAGGGCTGCTTCTGCACAATTCCTATGCCTATGTCGGCCATTGCGCAGAACGCACCGTTCGGGAATACAACGCTGACTTATTTTTCTTTTCCAGCCGGGGAGTTTCAACCGACGGAAAAATTACGGATGCCTCCAGCGAGGAGACCCAGCTGCGCCGCGCCATGTTTGAGCAGAGCAGATGCCGCATTTTTTTATGTGACAGCAGCAAATTTGATACCCTTTACTGCTACAATCTCTGTTCCGTGCATCAGGTAGACGCCATGATCAGTGACCGGCCATTTTCTCCGCAGGACTAAATTGCAGACATATAAAAAGCGAAATTCCCGATAGGGATGGAAGCAATTTCCAGCTTATCTAAAGCGGTATAAAGAAACTGTGGTTTGACAGAAAAGAAAAAATACCAAAAGAGGAGCTGTTCACCTGAAAAAACAGGGAACGGCTCCTCTTTTGGCTGTATTCGATTTGGACTTCTATGGCAAACGAACTATTCAAAATGTTTTCACAAAAGCAAACCCTATCCTTTCTGTTTCAACCATCTACCTGAATGGTTCTATGGATGGATGGATGGATGGGCGGTCATCAGGTTTGGAAATTGGATATGAAAAGATCAATGGAAAACGTGCCGTTAAAATGCGCAATCATTGAGGGTTGAATATGACGAAAATGAGGCGATATGGAGTCAGATATAGCTGATAGACTAAGGATGCAAAGTATCCGAATAGTCCGGTTGTCGCCTGTGCCCGGCTCTTTTTCATTCGTTGTATCAGAAAAGGCTCCGGTGCAGAAAGATCTGCACCGGAGCCGAGAAAAAAATTATTTGACAGCAGCAAAACCCTTCTCCAAATCGGCGATAATATCGTCAATATGCTCCGTGCCGATGGAGAGCCGGATGGTATTCGGCTTGATTCCCTGATCGAGCAGTTCCTCTGCCGTGAGTTGCGAATGGGTGGTTGTCGCCGGATGAATCACCAAGGATTTTACATCTGCGACATTGGCAAGAAGCGAGAAAATCTCCAGATTGTCAATAAATTTATGCGCCTCTTCCTGTCCGCCCTTGATGTCAAAGGTGAAAATGGAGCCGCCGCCGTTGGGAAAATACTTCTTGTAAAGATCGTGCTGCGGATGATTCGGCAGTGACGGATGATTGACTTTTTCCACCAGCGGATGGTTTGCAAGAAATTCAACGACCTTTTTGGTGTTCTCTGCATGACGCTCCAGGCGGAGAGAAAGCGTTTCCACCCCCTGCAGCAGCAGGAAAGCGTTGAAGGGAGAAATCGTCGCGCCGGTATCGCGCAGGAGAATTGCGCGGATATAGGTAACGAACGCTGCTGGGCCTGCCGCGTCTACAAAAGATACGCCGTGGTAGCTGGGGTTCGCTTCGGAAATCGGTGCGTATTTGCCGCTTGCTTTCCAGTCAAACTTACCCGAATCCACGATCACGCCGCCAAGAGTCGTGCCGTGACCGCCGAGGAATTTCGTTGCAGAATGGACTACGATATCGGCACCGTGCTCAATCGGCCTGATAAGATACGGTGTGCCGAATGTATTATCGATTACAACCGGGATTCCGTGCTTATGTGCGATCTCGGAAACGGCTTCGATATCCGGGATATCGCTGTTGGGGTTGCCAAGAGTTTCGATAAAGATCGCTTTCGTATTCGACTGAATAGCCGCTTCCACTTCCTGCAGATTGTGAATATCCACAAATGTCGTATTGATGCCGTAGTTGGGAAGCGTGTGTGCAAGCAGGTTGTAGCTGCCGCCGTAGATGGTCTTTTGTGCAACGATATGCTCATCCTTCTGCGCAAGAGCCTCAATCGCGTAAGTAATTGCTGCAGCACCGGACGCCAGCGCAAGGGCTGCGACGCCGCCTTCAAGGGCTGCCACTCTCTTTTCAAAAACGTCCTGCGTGGAATTCGTCAGTCTGCCGTAGATGTTGCCGGCATCGGCAAGTCCGAAGCGTGCTGCCGCGTGGGCGGAATTATGGAAAACATAGGACGTGGTCTGATAAATCGGAACGGCTCTTGCATCGGTCGCGGGGTCTGCCTGCTCCTGTCCGACATGAAGCTGCAAAGTTTCAAATTTGTAATTGCTCATAGTCATTACCTCTTCCTGTTTCGAATTATTTGAATTGTTTTCAGGTTCGCTGCCGGCAGCTTTGTGCCGCGGCTCAAAACCATCAAAAAGCTGGCTCATATCCGAGAGCCGCACTGTTTATTACTGTCTATTGGATATGCTTCATATAGTCACATTCGGCCAAAACGAAAATTTGCACGGACCAATTTTTCCAAGTGATTTTTCATAGGACTCTCCTTTCATAACGAAAAGCTGGAGGCTCGGACGAGCTTCGTAACTGATGGTGTATCCCGCGTTTTTGCGCGGCACATCTCATTTTGCTATACGAGAGGAACATTCGGAGGGCGATGCAGCAAGGCGCATGCACATCTGCATATCGATTTTCGCATTTGCCATGTCCGTTCCCTCCTTTGTTTCGATGGCTTTATTATACACCTTCAAATTTCATTTGTCCAATATCCTATATGAATACTAAGTAATAGAAAAAAACTATAACATCTGTCTTTTTTCACCGGTATATTGATTCAGATACCGATCGATCTCCTGAATGTACAACT
>CAJMLQ010000057.1 GCA_905214265.1 uncultured bacterium | reverse complement strand
CATCATCAGTCAGAACAACAACATACCCCGCATTAAAGGCATCCTTTCCCGGCTCTGCGAAAATTTCGGCGAACCCTGCGGAGACGGTTGGTCCTTCCCCGGTCCGGAGATCCTCGCCGTCCAGACGCCGGAGACCCTGGCCCCCCTCCGCGCCGGATTCCGCGTCCGATACCTCCTGGATGCCGCCCAAAAAACGTCCTCTGGCCAGATCGACCTGTCCGCCATTCCCCGCCTCACTCTGAACGAAGCCCGGGCGGAGCTAATGAAAATCACCGGCGTCGGCCCAAAGGTCGCCGACTGCGCCCTACTCTTCGGCTTTCACCGGCTGGACGCCTTCCCAGTAGACACTTGGATCAAAAAGGCCCTGGCCCGCTATTACCCAAACGGCTTTCCTCAAATTCCCCATGCCGGGGTTGCCCAACAGTACCTGTTCCACTATATCCGCCGCTTGGATGGCGCCCAAAAATAAGTTTTGGCCCAAGCCTTTTTTCAAAAGGCTTGAGCCAAAACTTTTATTGGATGGCGACTTCTCGTCCCTCGCGAACGGACTCCTCAATGGCGTTGATCACCGCCACCGGTTTGATGAGCTGCTCCCGGCTGTGATGCATCCTCCCGGTGTGCAGCGTCTCGATAAAGGCCTCCACCTCCTGGAGATAGATCAGAGAAATATCGATCTCCCGGACCACATTGCCGTTTTTCCCGATGACCACGCCGGTGCTGACGCTGGTCCCCCGGGTGTAGTTCAGCGTTACGTCATAGTCCTCGTACCGAAGGATGCAGACCCGGCTGCCGTTTTTCTCCACCGCCAGTACAGACTTGGGATCATACCCGAATACCGTCAGCGCCATCTCCGTAAGGTGCGAGGAGTAAAAGAAGAAGCCGTCATACTCGCTGGCGGGATCCGCTGCGAAATTCATGGTCCCGGTGACAAATTCGCCGGAGGCCTTCCAACGCTTTACCGTGTTCTGAAGCATCACCACGTCGTAGGCGAACTTGCAGCCGGAGCCACCCGCCAGAGGGATTCCCTTTTTCTCCGAGATCTCCGCCAGCTCCTCCGCTTGGGCCAGGTCCACCGTAAAGGGCTTGTCGATAAACATGGGCAGCCCCGCCTCCAGAAACGGCTTGGAGTACTGGTAGTGAAGGGACCCCTTCCGGCAGGTGACGATCATCGCGTCTACCTTCCCCAAAAACTCTTCCGGGCTTTTGGCGTGGAAACCCACCCCCGTCTCGTCTACGATCTTCTGGGCGGATTCCAGGTCCGGGCCGTATACGCCCACCACCCGAACGTCCGGGAACCGCATGACGCCATTTTCATCCGGCAAGTTGATGGCCCTGGCAAAAGCCATGGCATGGCTGTTTTCCGTTCCGATTATTCCAATTCGAATCATCTGGCATACTCCTTTCCAAAATCAGAGAAGCGACACACTGTCTGCGTCCAGATAGAGCTTGGCGCCGGGGCATTTCCGCAGGATGGAGGCCGGACAGGCTTCTGCCACCGGTCCTTCCACGCAGGCCTTGACCGCCTGGGCCTTGGATTTTGCCGGGACCATGCAGAAAATCGCTTCCACCCTGGTCAGGGTCGGGATGGTCAGCGTCAGCGCGTGAGTGGGAACCTGTTCCAGGGTCTCAAAGCAGCCGTCGTGGACCTGCTGCATCCGGCAGACCGGATCCAGCTCCACGATCTTCACCGGCTTGGGGTCTTCAAATTCCGCAAAAGCCGGGTCGTTGAAAGCGATGTGCCCGTTCTCCCCAATGCCCATGCAAACGATATCCACGCCTCCGTCCAAAAGCTCTCCATACCGGCGGCATTCCTCCTCCGGATCGGCGGCCAGGCCGTTCAGGTACTGGACGCTGCGAAAAGGGGCTTTAGCAAAGAGCCGGTCCCGCAGGAAGTTGCCGAAGCCCTGGGGCGCGTCAGCGGGCAGACCGATGTACTCGTCCATGTGGAAGGCATCAATGCGGGAAAAATCGATGCTGGCATCGGCTGTCAGCGCCTCCAGAAATTCGTTCTGAGATGGTGCGGCGGCAAAAATCATCCGAATCGTTTCCTTGGAGCTCAGCATCTCCCGGATCTTGGCAGCCACGTCGGCGGCCGCCGCCTTCCCCATCTCCGACCGGGTTCCATACTGGCAGACGGTGAGGCAGTCCTTCTGAAAAGTCTTCATGAAAATATCCTCCTTCAGGGAAAATTCTTCTGAAACCACCTTACTACACCGCTGCCCCCAAAGTCAACAAATCCTTCTGAAAATAAAAGAAACAACAACTTTTTTCGGAGATTGTGCAACTTTTTTCAAGAAAGGCGAACGCTTCCCGGATTTTTCCTGCAACCGTACAAAAGGGCCGCATATGCGGCCCCGGACGGTCAAAAATATTCAAAAGACTTCCGCTGTTTCAGTAAGGCTCTCCTTTTCTGATATCAGCTCTCATACCTTTAAGGCTGCCAGAAACAACCCGTAGGTGTCCTCCCACCCCTCCATGGGGTATTCCGCTCCACCGTTGACACTTTTCAGCAGGTTGTCCGCATATTCCTGCCCCATGGCGAACAGCTCTCCCACCGTCACAGAATAGCCCGCCTCTGCCGCTGTGCGGCAGAATGCGGCCATCGGATCCTCCGCCTGTTCCGAGGCCAGCAGCGCCTGCTTCAGTTCCTCGTCCGCCCGAGCAGCGTCCAGCAGCTGGGAAAGCGTTTCGTTCATTATCATCGGCTCCTTCCTTTTTGTCCATCATAGCATGTTCGGCGGATAAATGCAAGCCGGCGCCTTGCATTGCAGCGGAAGATTTGGTATATTGAAAGCGGAAGCAGAAAATTTTGCCTTTAAAGGGGAGGGCGTGCTTTGGAACGCATTTTGATTATCGGCGGAAACGGCGCCGGAAAAACCACTTTTGCAAAGGCGCTGGCTGAAAAAATGAAGCTGCCTCTGGTGCATCTGGATGCCCTCTATTGGCGGGACGGTTGGCAGCCCGTATCCGATGAAGAATTCGACCGGCTGCTGCTCCAGGAGCTTCAAAAGCCCCGGTGGATTCTGGACGGGAATATTCGCCGGACTCTTCCGCTCCGGCTCGGGTACTGCGATACGGTCCTCTATTTCGATTTCTCCCGGCTGTCCTGCCTCTGGGGCGTGGTCAGGCGGTCCTTGACCCACTGCGGCCGCACCCGATCGGATCTGGGCGGAAACTGCCCGGAAGGGCTGCATTTCCGGTTTTGGAGATCCGTCTGGGCAGGCCATCAAAAGGGGCGGGACACCCTATATCGAATGCTGGAGAGCGCGAACGGAGTCAAGGTGATCATTCTGAAGAACCGCAGGGAGGCAAAAAAGTTCCTGCAGGGATAAGCGAAGAAATAAATCGCCGCGGCTATCCTAAAAAGCAGACGGGAACCGTTTTCCGAAAAAGCCCGAAGGCCTGCGCTGCGTTGACAAATCACCCGGAAAACAGTACAATGGGAATAATTCATTCCACAGTTTGAAAGGAGCGTCCCGTTTATGGCAAACATCTTAAAAACCTCCGCATCCTCCGGCGCGCCGGAACTGCGCATCCTCGCCCTGGATCCGGGGCTGGAGCCTTATGAATCGGACCTCCGCCTGCGGATGCGGCTGTACCGGGAAACCAGGGAACGGCTCACCGCCCAAACCGGCAGTCTCTCAGACTTTGCCAACGGAAGCCTCTACTACGGCCTCCATCCGGGCCGGAACGGCTGGTACTACCGGGAGTGGGCCCCGGGCGCCGATTCCATGTCCCTGATCGGGGACTTCAACGGCTGGGACCCCGCTAAAAATCCCATGAAAAAGCTGAAAAACGGGAACTGGGAAGTCTTTGTCCGGGGACGGAAAACCATTCCTCACGGCTCCCACGTCAAGGTGCGGGTCACTGCCGGAGGGCGTTCCTTTGACCGTATCCCCCTCTACATCCACCGGATCCACCAATTCGCCGACGGCTCCTGCACCGGCCAAGTCTGGACGCCGGACGAGCCCTTCCGCTGGACCGATGAGGACTTCTCCATTCCTCAGGACCAGCCCCTTTTTATCTACGAAGCCCACGTGGGCATGGCCACCGAACGGCAGGGGATCGGCACCTACCGGGAATTTACGGAAAACGTCCTGCCCCGGGTCCTGGCGGGAGGGTATAACGCTGTCCAGCTGATGGCGGTCATGGAACACCCTTACTATGCCTCCTTCGGCTACCAGGTCACCAACTTTTTCGCCGCCTCCTCCCGCTTCGGCACCCCGGAGGAGCTCAAAGAACTGATCGACACCGCCCATTCCATGGGGATTGCGGTGTTCCTCGACCTGGTCCACTCCCACGCCTCCCGGAACACCATGGAGGGCATCAACGACTTCGACGGGACAGAGTACCAGTTTTTTCATGCGGGGCCTGCGGGCGATCACCCTGCCTGGGGCACCAAGCTCTTCGATTACGGAAAGCCGGCGGTGCTCCACTTCCTGCTGTCCAATCTGAAATACTGGCTGACCGAGTATCACTTTGACGGTTTCCGCTTCGACGGCGTAACTTCCATGCTCTACCACCATCACGGGCTGGGGGTGGCCTTTGATTGCTACGGCAAATACTTCACCATGGACACCGACACCGAAGCGGTGACCTACCTCCAGCTGGCCAACGACCTGATCCGGGAGGTCAAGCCGGATGCCGTGACCATCGCGGAGGACATGAGCGGTATGCCGGGGATGGCGCTGCCTGTCCGGGATGGCGGCTTGGGATTCGACTACCGGCTGGCCATGGGCGAGCCGGACTTCTGGGTCCGCACTCTGACAGAGCGCCGGGACGAGGACTGGGACCTGGGGGAAATGTGGCATCAGCTGACCACCCGGCGTCCCGGTGAGAAAAACATCGGCTACTGCGAGTCCCACGATCAGGCGCTGGTGGGGGATAAGACCATCATGTTCCGCCTGGCAGACAAGGAAATGTACTGGCACATGGACAATGCCTCCAAAAGCGCGGTCATCGACCGGGCCATCGCCTACCACAAGCTGATCCGGCTGGTGACGGCGGCCCTGGGCGGGGAGGGGTATCTGAACTTTATGGGAAACGAGTTCGGACACCCCGAGTGGATCGACTTTCCCCGGGAGGGCAATGGCTGGAGTTATCAGTATGCCCGGCGGCAGTGGAGCCTGGCTGACAATGGCTATCTCCGCTACCGAAATCTGCGCTGGTTTGACGAGGACATGGTAGAGCTGCTCCGCGAGCTGAACATCAAGGAGCACCCGGAGACCCGGCTCCAGTTCATCAATCACGACGCGAAAACCATGGTATTTGAGAAGGGCGGGCGCACCTTCGCCTTTAATTTCAACCCCTCCAAGGAGCAGAAAATCGCGCTGGCGGCGGAGGGAGGAACCCTCTGCCCCGTCCGACTCAATACCCAGCGGCTGCGCTACGGCGGCGCCATGCCTGATGTGCCGGAAACCCTCACCATCCGCCACGGCGCGCTGGGTGACTATGTAGAGGTGGTTCTCCCACCGCGCTCGGCCGTTGTAATCTAAGAAAAAGGGAACCGATTGATTGGGACAGGAGGTGCATGAATGTGCAAAATGCAATATTGGATGAAGTGTTGCGCATTGGATTCAGCGAATGCGGCGCACTTACACCTTCGAATATTTCATTTTATAACGAAATCAGAACAATATGTGCAGGAAACGCGTGCCAAAATTATAATAAGACATGGGCCTGCCCCCCAGCTACTGGTTCCATTGCACAGTGCCGCAGTACAATCATGTCGTATGATCGTGCATATCTGTTTAATGCCGTCTACAGGTTGGAGGACTCATTTGATTTTGAAGGAATGAAAAGTGCACATCGCGAATTCAAATATTTATGTGACAAATTATATCATGCAATCGAGGAAGAGTACCCAAAACACTTGATTCTGTCAAATGAAAGTTGCATTCGTTGTGAACAATGCACCTATCCAAACAGCCCATGCCGTTTTCCACAAATGCTCTTCCCAGCAATAGAAGGCTTCGGGCTGAATGTGTCCGAACTTGCCAAACAGGCAAAAATTCATTACCACAATGGCGCTGGGACGGTAACTTATTTTGGAATGCTGCTTGTTGCTCGTAGTCCTTGCCAACACCCCCTCCCAGAAAGGACTTTATATGAAACAACTGTCTGACCAAACCTTTCGAGTAGAGGAGCCTGCTGCCCTTCTCCCCTTCCTCCGGGAAAAGTTGGCAGGGAAACCTGCCGGAAAGGTGAAATCCATCCTGAAGCATGGCCTCGTCTCAGTGGACGGGCGCCCGACCACGAAGTATAATCTTTCCCTACGCCACGGCCAGACCGTGACCATCGCCAGCTACCGGCCAGATCCGCCCGCCGGTTCCGCCGCGGCGTCCCACCCTCCCATCCTTTACGAGGACCGGGAGCTGTTGGTCATCGACAAGCCCGCCGGGCTTCTCACCATCAACACTGGCGGCAGCGAGCCGGAGGAAACCGCTTACCGCCAGATGACCGAATACGTCCGCCGGAAAAACCCGGAAAGCCGTATCTTTATTGTCCACCGTCTGGATCGGGACACCTCCGGTGTGGTGCTTTTCGCCAAGAATCCGGAGATCAAGACCGCTCTTCAGGACAACTGGGACCAGCTGGTCCAATACCGGGGCTACTACGCCATTGTGGAGGGACGAATGGAGCAGCCTTCCGGCCGCCTTTCCTCCTGGCTCAAGGAGACGAGGACCCACCTAGTCTACTCCAGCCGCCGGGCCGGAGACGGAAAGCCTGCCGTGACCAACTACGAGGTACTCCGGCAGAACCCGGACTATTCCTACCTGCGGGTCTGGCTGGAAACCGGCCGGAAAAACCAGATCCGGGTCCAGATGCAGGAAATTGGTCACCCGGTCACCGGGGACAAAAAATACGGCGCCCAACGGGATCCTCTGAAACGACTGGGCCTTCATGCCTGGAAGCTGGAGCTAACCCACCCTGTTTCCGGAAAGCGGCTGGACTTCACGGCGGAACCTCCCAAAAAAATGTCGGAATTTCTGCTGATCCGATAGCCGAAAAAGTCCGGATGGTACAAGCGCTCACCGTTCCTGCCCTTCACGGCGATTCGGACGGCTTCCGGCATACGGAAAAGGCCGCTGTGTCTGTATGGAGATACAGCGGGTCTTTTTATTGGGGACCATTAAAGCCCATTTAAGGTTTTAGGAGTATCGTATACTTACCGCAAGGATATCAAGGGCGAGGAGGAAACGGGATGCGGTTATTGCTCGCAGAAGATGAAAAGGCTCTTTCCAAGGCTCTGATCGCTATTTTCGAGCGCAGCAACTATTCTGTAGATGCGGTTTTTGACGGAAAAGCCGCATTGGAATATTTGGAAATGGGCAATTATGATGGCGCCATTCTGGATATCATGATGCCAAAAATGGATGGCCTTGCCGTGTTGCAAAAAATACGCAGCGAGGGAAATTTAGTCCCGGTGCTGCTGCTGACTGCAAAATCCGGAATTGACGACAAGGTACTTGGGCTGGATACAGGGGCGAATGATTACCTGACTAAGCCTTTCCATTCCAGGGAATTGTTGGCCCGTATCCGTGCGATGACACGCACGCAGGTATCACAGGCCGACACAAAATTGTCTTTGGGAAATATCGTTTTGGATCAGGCTACATTTGAGGTGTCCTCCCCTTCCGGCGTCTTCCGTCTGACCAATAAGGAGTTTCAGATGCTGGAGATGCTGATGAGCAATCCGCGCAGCCTGATCCCCACCGAGCGGTTTATGGAAAAAATCTGGGGGTATGACAGCGACGCAGAACTGAATGTCGTGTGGGTCTACATTTCCTATCTGCGAAAAAAACTGACAGCCCTCCATGCCAATATCCGGATCAAAGCAACCCGTAATGCCGGCTATTCTCTGGAGGAAATTCCATGATTAAAAAACTTCGCATCAAACTGATCGGCGTTTCGATGCTTTCGCTTTTCCTCGTTTTCCTCGTTATTTGGGGAATGATCAGCATCATCAGCTATCGAAACGTCATAGCTGATGCTGACAGCACGCTCGCGCTTTTAGCGGAAAACAATGGACTCTTTCCGAAAAATGAAAACGATGGTCCAAAACGGGAGGCCTATCCCGGAATCAGAAAACAGTTCTCCCCTGAGCTGCCTTATGAATCCCGCTTTTTTTCCGTTCTGTTTGATGAGGATGGGCAGCTGATCTCGGTAGACACAGGAAAGATTGCTGCGGTGGATACCTCTGCGGCAATTGAGTTCGCAACGGACGTCTTGAATACAGGAGCTGAACGGGGCTTTCTCCAGGATTATCGTTACATCGTGCATGCTCCCGGCAACAAGAGCCGTGTAATTTTTCTGGACTGCGGACGCAGCTTATCCAATTTTCGCTCTTTTGTATTCATTGGGACCTTGGTGCTCTCTCTTGGCATGGCGGCTGTCTGCCTTCTGATCATATTCTTGTCCGGATACATCGTCAAGCCGGTCGCGGAAAGCTATGAAAGGCAAAAACAGTTTATTACAGATGCCGGTCATGAGATCAAAACGCCGCTGACGATTATTGACGCGGATGCCGAAGTCCTTGCAATGGATATTGGCAGCAATGAATGGCTTGCGGATATTCAGGATCAAACCAGGCGCCTGGCGGTGCTGACAAATGATATGATTCTCCTGTCCCGCCTGGAAGAAGACCATGCCGAGATGGAAATGCTGGAATTCCCCTTGGCAGATATCACGGAGGAAATCGCCCACTCTTTTCAGGCGCTTGCGATCACGCAGCAAAAGGAATTCGCCGTGAAGATCCAACCAATGCTTGCCTTTTACGGAAATGAAAAAATGATACGCCAGCTTGTATCGATTTTATTGGACAACGCGCTGAAATATTCGGAAAAAGGGGGAAAAATCTCCTTATCTCTTCAAAAAGTCGGAAAATATATTCAGCTTTCCGTATTCAATACAACCGGCTTTATCGCCAGGGAGCAGCTGCCCCATCTGTTTGAACGGTTCTACCGGCTGGACAAGTCCCGCAACTCTCAAACAGGCGGGCATGGGCTGGGGCTGTCCATTGCCGCCGCCATTGTGTCCGCACATAACGGAAAGCTCTCCGCATCAACAGAAGATGAACACTCTCTGCTGATCACGGCGGCCCTGCCCGCATAAACGCGGACTATCGAACAAACCCTCCATCGCATCGGCTTGTGATGGAGGGTTTTTCGATGCGATGTATTGTGATTTTTAGGTGAAATGCAAGTTGCGTTTAAGTCAAATTAAGGTTGCCGCTGTATCATAAAGACATCGAAAAACATTCCGTTCACTGCGGGAGGATAACGATGAAATATCAATCAACATTCAAACGGTACGAAATAAAATATCTGCTGACGCATCAGCAGAAGGCGTTGGTCTTGCAGGCAATGGAGCCTTATATGCGCCTGGATGCATATGGGCGCACTACCATTCGGAACATCTATTTTGATACAGACACCTTCCGGCTGATCCGCCGTTCCCTGGAGAAGCCTGTCTATAAGGAAAAGCTCCGGATACGCAGCTACCAGGCTGTTCGCTCCAGCGACCCCGTTTTTGTGGAACTGAAAAAGAAATACAAGGACGTGGTATACAAAAGAAGGCTTGTGCTTTCAGAGGCGAAGGCAATGGAGAGCTTTCTGTGCGGCATTCCTCTACCGGTCCATTCACAGATTGCAGATGAAATCAACTATTTCCGCGAATACTATCAGCCTCTGCACCCCACGGTGTTTTTGTCATATGAGCGAGAGGCATTTTATGCATTGGACGGCGGGGATTTTCGCGTAACTTTCGATGAAAATATTCTCTGCCGAGAAAACGATCTTTCACTGGCGTCCGAGATCTATGGGACTCCGCTCCTGGACGAAGGGAAAGCCCTGATGGAGATCAAAACCTCCGGAGGCATTCCGGTTTGGATGAGCCGGCTGCTTGCACAGCAGAAAATTTATAAAACATCTTTTTCAAAATACGGCGCTGCCTATCAGAAAATCATCACAAACGGAGGGAAAAAATATGCTTGACAATTTGTTTCGTGGAATTTTTGACACGGATATGACTACAGTGATTGGAATTTCGGATTTTCTGCTTTGCCTGGTCTGCGCTTTGGTGATCGGGTTGATTCTGGCGGCTATGTATATGTACAAAATCCGCTACACCAAGAGTTTTGTGGCGACGCTGGCGCTCCTTCCGGCGATTGTGTGCGTCGTGATCATGATGGTGAATGGAAATGTTGGAGCCGGCGTTGCCGTTGCGGGTGCTTTCAGCTTGGTCCGCTTTCGCTCCATTCCTGGAACGGCAAAGGAGATTGGCGCAATCTTTCTCGCGATGGGCACCGGTTTGGTCGTAGGTATGGGATATCTGGCCTATGCCCTGCTGATCGCAGTTGTTCTTGGAGGTGCCGGTCTACTGTATAATCATTTTGATTTTGGAAGCGGGAAAAAGATGTCCTTATATAAAACCCTGCACATCACCATCCCGGAGGATCTGAATTACAGTGACGTGTTTGACAGCCTGCTGAAAGAGTACGCGGCTGAATACGAACTGATACAGGTCAAGACCACTAACATGGGCAGCCTGTTCCGTTTGACCTACAATTTGACTTTCAAAGACGTAGGACGGGAAAAGGAGCTGATCGACAAGCTCCGCTGCCGCAACGGAAATCTTGAAATCACGATTTCCCAGCAGGAAACTGTGATTGGGACCCTTTGAAAAGGAGTGAATGCGTTATGATAATCAAGGTGTTATCCTGCTTGCTCGCATGCGCCATGCTACTGACCGGATGCGGGGGCAATACGTTCCAGAATCCGGTCTTCTCCAGTGCTGAAACCTCCTCCGCCCCGGCTGAAAGCTCGGCTGAAAGTTCGACCGGAAGCCCGGCAGAAAGCACTGCGGATCCATCGGATATGTTTACGGACCGGGATATGGAGATCGGGTATGATGAAAGTACCAGTGCAATTATCCAACTAAACGGGGACAGCGCCTCCTGCGAATCCAGTGCGGTGACGATTTCCGGGAGCACCATCACCATCCGTGATGAAGGGACCTACCTTCTGTACGGCGTCCTGGAAGACGGAATGATCATCGTCGATGCGGCGGATACCGATAAGGTACAGCTTGTCTTAGGCGGCACGCAAATTTCAAGCGCCAGTTCCGCTGCCATTTATGTGCGGGAAGCGGATAAGGTCTTCCTCACGACCGCCGCAGATTCGCAAAACGTCCTTTCCAACGGCGGCTCCTATACGGCTATCGACGAAAACAACATTGACGCCGTCATCTTTTCCAAGGCAGATTTGACGCTGAACGGCGCAGGTAGCCTGACCATTCAGGCCGCAGCCGGACATGGCATCGTTTCCAAAGATGATCTGGTGCTGACCAGCGGTACTTTCCAAATCACGGCGGAGAGCCACGGCCTTTCCGGAAAGGACAGCGTGCGTATTGCGAACGGCAGCTATACGATCACGGCGGGAAAGGACGGCATCCATGCCGAAAACGCCGACGACACTTCCCTGGGATTTGTGTATATTGCAAACGGGACCTTTCAGATCACGGCGGAAGGTGACGGCATCAGCAGCGCGACGCAGCAGCAGATTGAAGGCGGCACCTTCATCATCCAAGCGGGAGGCGGCAGCAGTGAGGCCGCGGTGAAATCCTCCGGGCAGACCTTTGAACGTCAGAGACCTGGGACCACTGTCCGAACGGATGCGGAAACGGATTCCACCGTCAGCACCAAGGGTATCAAGGCAGGCGGGGATTTATCTCTTAATGGCGGCACATTTACGATTGATTCTGCGGACGACGCTCTGCATTCCAACGGCAATGTCACCTTTTCGGGCGGCAGCTGCCAGTTCAAAACCGGCGACGACGGCATCCACGCCGATGCCGCTGTAACAATCGCGGGCGGTACCATCGAGATCCTGCAAAGCTATGAAGGGATTGAAGGGCAGAGCATCGACATCACTGGCGGTGAGATTACACTCACTGCAAGCGATGATGGTCTGAATGCAGCAGGCGGCATGGACGGCAGCGGATTTGGCCAGCGCGGAGATTTGTTTTCGGCAAATGCAGACTGCTATATTACAATTTCAGGCGGCTTCACTTATATAAACGCCTCAGGTGACGGCGTGGATTCCAACGGTACCATTACGATCAGCGGAGGCGCTACTTATGTCTCCGGTCCGACCAGCGCTGGTGATGGATCTCTGGACTGCAACGGTGAGGCAGTGATCACAGGCGGTATCTTTGCTGCGGCGGGATCATCCGGTATGGCACAGAACTTCAGCACTTCCTCCACACAGGGCGCAATGCTCGTCACAACTGCAAACGGCGCGGCCGGGGACACGATTACCCTGACAGATGCCAGCGGCAAGGAACTGGTTTCTTGGAAAACCGAAAGGGCATATTCCAGCATTCTCATCAGCTGCCCGGAGCTTACGCAAAATGCCACCTATACCTTGGTGACGGGCGGTACCTCCACGGAGGTAACCATGACCAGCTTAATTTATGGAGGAGGCTCCTTCGGCGGCATGGGCGGCGGACGCGGCGGAAAAGGCCTCCCGGGCAATTAATCCAGGAGGGAAAGTCCCTTTACACGGCCCGGCCAGGATCTAAAGCAGAATACAGAAACCAGCGAGCCGGAACGTCTTTGCAGAACGTTCCGGCCCGCTAGTTTGGAATTTCGCCTTATTTTTCTTCCGCAAGGAATTCCTTGACAAAAGCGTCGTCGTTGAGGTGGGGATACATGGCCCACACCCGGTCAATTTCCTCGCTCTGTCCGGGGGACAGGGTTTCCTCCGGATTCAGACACCAGATGCCCTCCATGAGGCCCTGCCGCCGCAGAACTTCGTGGACGCCGGCGATGCAACCCTTGAAATCATTGGCCGTATCGAAGAAGGCGCTATTGGCGTCGGTAATCTGAGCCGCCAGGGTCAGCCAGGTCGTATCCAGAGCTTCCTCCTGAACCGCCTGCTTCAATTCCTCAAAAATCTTAACTACCGTGCTGGTCCAGACCGCCCAGTGGCCCAACAGACCGCCGACGAAACGGTTCTCATAGGTTTTTCCGTCCTTCTGGAAGGAGAAGGGGGTAATTAAGTCGTTGATGATGTTGTCATCGTTGCCGGTGTAAAGGGCGATCTTGTCCTTCCGGCTGGAGAAGGTCACGGCGCGGACCACGTCCAGGGTCAGGTAGCGGTCAAAACCTGCGGTCTTGATAGCGACGACATTGTCGGTCTCGCAGACCCGCTCCCAATAACGGTAGGTGAAGACCCGGCCACCCACAGAGGGCTGGAGGTAAAAGCCGACGACGGGGAGGATCTTGGCCACAGCCGCGGTGCGCTCCACCAGGTAGTCCTCGTCATAAGCACCCAGGCCACCGGGGCTTAAAAGTGCCGCGTCATAACCGATGGAAGCCGCCAGTTCCGCCTCCCGGATCGCCTGCTTGATGGGGCCGCAGACGCCAGCCACCAGGATAATGGTCTTGCCGGTAGCCGCTTCGAACGCCTTGGCCTCCTCATAGGCAACACGGAGGACCGGCTCAAAAAGGTTCACCTCTGGATCGCGGATCTCAAACTGGGTAGTATGAACGGCGACGGCAAGGCCACCGACTCCGGCTTTCAGGTAGTAACGGATCAAGCGGCGCTGAGCCGTTTCATTGAATTGGCGGTTTTTATCCAGACAAAGGGGAGTGGCAGGGATCACCGTACCTGCGTAAAGCAGGGCTTCTGCTTCTTTTCTCATAAAGGGACCTTCTTTCTATGAAAATCGGATTAAAACTTGCCGGCGCGCTCTTCGAAATGGGTAGGCTTATTCAGGATGCGTCCACCGCTGAGGAGCCATTCCGCCTGCCAGCGGATCAGCTCGCTGAGGCCCACGGAGGGATATCCGAACCGCTCCATGCAGCGGGAAGCATTGTTCAGGAAGGCCTTATCGCTTTCTACGCCGGTGAAAATTGGGGCCTTGCCCAGGTACTTGCCAAGCATTTCGGCGGCATAGCGGACCGAGACGGTCTCCGGCCCGGTGACGTTCAGATGGGCCACAGGACTGTCCGCGCAGAGCAGCGACCGGACGGCGACTTCATTGGCGTAGCCCTGCCAGACGCAGTTAAAGGACGGGGTGGCCAGATTGATGGCGTCGCCGCGGAGAATCTGCGCCGCCAAGTCGTAAAGCACACCATAGCGGAGGTCCACCGCATAGTTCAACCGGTAGATCAGGGCCTTGCTGCCGTATTCCCGGACGCCATACTCAAAGACCCGTTCCCGCCCCAGAGAACTCATGGCGTACTCGCCGATGGGGGCGGGGGCGACGTCCTCGGTGCAGCCGCCGGAGCAGATGGGCACCATGGGATAGACATTTCCGGTGGAAAACACCACGAAATTTGCCCCCTTGAACCGCCGGGTGACCAGGGTGGGCAGGGAGGTATTCATGGCCCAGGTGGGACTTGCGTCATCGCCGGTGCCGAATTTCCGTCCGGCCATGTAGATGATGTTTTCCACATCGGGAAGCTTTTCCATAGCGCCTTCGGCCATGAGGTCGACGCTGATGGTCTCCACGTCGTTGTCGTTTAACAGCTTGGCGGCGAAGGGATCGGAAAAGCGGGAGACCGCAATGACCCGTTTGTCGATTTCTGCGGCGCGAACGGCGTTTTTCGCCAGAGTTGCCAGGGTCGGGCCCATCTTTCCTCCGGCGCCGAGGATCATGATATCCCCTTTGATTTGTTTGACGTCCTCGATCATCTCCGCGGAAGGGGTGGTGAGAAGGGCGTCCAGGCGTTCTTCAGTCCAGTTCATCATAAAAAGCTCCTTTTTGTCAATTAACAGCAGATGTAAGTCAGCATCAAGTCAATGGTGTGGCGCTTGCGCTTTTCGATCATCTCCGGGCTGTTCAGCGGACGGCTGAACAGCTTGGAAAGGGTATAGCGGTTGGAAAAATTGGCGAAGCAGACAGTGATCAGCGAGATGACAACCTGCTCTTCGTCCAGCTCCTCTCGGAAAACTCCCGTTTCCTTGCCGCGGCGGATCTCATCCATGAAGAAGCGGATGGTCGGCCGCTCCACATCGCCGCCAGGCATTTCATTGAGGCAGCGGGCCTGGTTGAGGTTTTCCCACATCAGGATGCTGACAAAGCTGTCATTGTCCCGCAGAAAGTCAAAGTACATGGAAATGACACTGCGGATCAGCGCGACCCCGGAAAGCTGATGCTCAATCAGCTCCCGCTCCGCCGCCTCCAGGCGCTTGTATACCTCAAAAAGGACCTGCTTATAGAGCATCTCCTTGCTGCCGAAATATTCGTAGATCATCCGCTTGTTGATGACGGCGGTGGCAGCGATCTCGTCCACCCGTGCGCCGTAAAAGCCCTTTTCAGCGAAGTGCTGCTCCGCCGCCCGAAGGATGTCCTGCCGGGATCTTTCGGAGTTCCGTTCCCGCCGGGCCGTCATGAGGTCTTCCTCCAATCCCCATTGGCCAGAATTCCGTAGGCATGGACGCCCAACTCCATGAGGGACTCGTCGAAGGTAAAACAACCGCTGTGAAGGGGATGGGGGTAGTCCTCCCGGCCGGTACCCAACAGGAGCATCCCACCGTTTACCTTCTCCGTGAAAAAGGCAAAGTCCTCGCCGGTCATGAAAGGCTCCGGTACCTCCCAAAGCAGCTCTGCCGGGAAGATGCGGCCGATTTCGGCGGCAGCCTCCGGGCTGGTCTGGAGGGGCGGATACTGACGGACATACTCCACCTGGATCTCCACGCCGTGGATGGCGGCGATCCCGGCGGCAAGGTCCTGAAGACCCTGCTCAATGGTGTCCCGATCCCCGGGGGCCAGAGTCCGGACCGTTCCCTCCAAGGTGCAGCGGTCCGCCACGATATTGTAGCCGGAACCGGCGTTGAGCGTCCCCACGAACACCAGCGCCCCGCGGTTGGGGGGCAGGAGCCTGGTCGCCAGGCGGCTGATCTCCGTGGCCAGCGCCGCACCGGCCTGAAGGGCGTTGCGTCCGCTGTTCTGCATGGCGGCGTGAGCGCCTCGGCCCTGGATGGCAATGGAAAAACGGTCGTTGGAGGCCATCAGCGTTCCCTGCCGCCAGCCGAGCCTTCCATAAGGTACCTGGGGCCAGAGATGGAATCCAAAGGCTCCCGCCAGATTCTCCGGCAGTACGCCGGCCTGAATCATCCGGTCCGCACCGCCATACATTTCCTCTGCCGGCTGGAAGGCGAAACGGAGGTTATAGCGGGTAGAGAGCGCTCCTTCCCGAAACGCCTTGGCCGCACCCAGAAGCATAGCTGCATGGCCGTCGTGGCCGCAGGCGTGCATTTTTCCAGGATTCTCCGACGCAAAGGGCAGGCCGGTTTGCTCTGTCACCGGCAGGGCGTCGATATCCGCGCGGAAGAGAAGCCAGGGCTTTTCCGGTGAAAGGGTGTAATCGGCATAGACGCCGGTGTTGGCAATGGAGACCGGCGCATAGCCCAGCTCCTGCAGCCGATCCATCAGGTAGGCGGCGGTTTTTTCCTCCTGAAGGGACAACTCCGGGAAGCGGTGCAGGTGCCGCCGGACCTGAATCATGTATTCCAGACTGTTCATCACGGATGCTCCTTTCAACGGGTCATCCGGGCGGCAGCTTCCCGGGAGATCTCCAACCGCTGCGGCTCCTCGCCAGCGTCAATGCGGCGGATCTCGGAAATCAGGCACTCTGTGACAGCTTTCCGGCGGTCGATGGTCGGGCCGCCCATATGGGGAATCAACGTCACATTGGGAAGTCCGCGCAGACCGCTGTCCATGGGAAGCGGCTCCTGCTCATACACGTCCAGAACTGCTTTGAATCGCTGCTTTTTCAGCTCCTCCGTCAACGCTGCCTCATCGATGATCTTGCCTCGAGCAGTGTTGATGAAGACCGCGCCGTCTGGGATCATCTCCAGCAGCCGCCGGTCGATGCTGTGGAAGGTCTCCGGGGTCAGAGAGGTATGGAGGGAAATGACCTTGCAGGTGGTGAAGACCTCCTCCGCCGTGGCCTTCTGAATTCCCCACTGGGCTTCGTCGGCAGGGGTCAGGAAGTCGGCCCAGACCTTGATGGGCGTGTGAAAGGGAGCCAGCATTTTGACGGTGTGCCGCGCCACCGCGCCGAAGCCGATGAGGCCCACGGGCTGCTCCAGCAGGCCTTCGTTGTACCAGCCCGGCTCGCTCCAACCGTCCCGGAGCAGCTGTTCCTGAAATTTTGGAATATCCCGCAGGGCGGTGAGCGCGTAGGCGATGACACTTTCCGCCACGGATTCTGCGTAGATGTCGTTTCCGCTGAGGACGCGAATTTCCTGCTCAAAAACGGAAAATGGGGTCAGTCCCGCCACTGTTCCGCCGGTATGCGCCACAATTTTCAGCGCGTCTGCTTTAGCGAGGACCTCCTCCGTCAGGGAGGCGGTTCCCCAGCCGGTGACCAGCACCTCCACGCCGGGCAGCCGGTCCCTCAGCTCCTCCGGCATGAGCTGACGGTCCGTTTCGTTCCAGGAGACCTCTCCCAGCTCCGCCAGATGGGCGGCGGTCTCCGGCGGGATAAAGGTGTCCCGGACGATTCCCTTCGGAATGGTTACAAGAATTTTTTGCATGGTTGAACTCCCCTTTTTATACAAAATGCGAGTATGCCGTTATGTAAGTAACTTGTTGGTTATATAGTAGCATGCTCGCCGAAATCTGTCAAGCGCTTTTCGATATTTTTTCCAATAAAAAGGATTATTTCTTTCAAAACAACAGAAACCCCGCGGCTGCAGACAAAAGCAGTTCGATACTTTTATCCGCAGCCGCGGGGCTACAGGTTCAGAACTTCCGGCAGGGGGGATTGGCCAGAAAGGCGGCGCGGTCCTGTTTCCAGAATCGCTCCCACATGGGCAGATAGCGGGTGTCCATCTGCGGCGCGTGGAGGAGGACCTGCTGGAGGACGGCATTGGCGTGAGCTTCCGACGGCATTTCCCACTT
>CAJMLQ010000056.1 GCA_905214265.1 uncultured bacterium | reverse complement strand
TGGTAGTATTAGCAGGTAAATTGTCAGCCCTGAAAATCAGATACTCATGCTCTGCATACCCCTCCAGGCTGAAGCCCCTGGACGCCAGCATCACACCCGTATGTACCATCAGCTGCGCCGGATCGCTGAAAGACGCCATCAGCACGTACCACAGCGGATATAGAAACAGCAGCGTCATAATGGCGGTCAATGTGTAGTTTACTGCGTTAAAGATCCGGTCTCCGGATGATTTGCTTTGGATTGCCATCGAACCCACTCCTTCCTGTCTCGATCACCAGAGACTGCTTTCGGTCAGCTTCCGCATGGCCCTGTTCACAATGACCAGGCAGGTGATATTGATAACGGAATTGAACATGCCGACTGCTGCTCCGTAGCTGTAATTTGCCTGCTGCAGCCCGTAGCGATAGACATAGCTGGAAATGACATCTGCTTTCTCATATGTCATCGGGTTATAGAGCAGAATGATCTTTTCAAACCCCACACTGAGAATATTTCCCAGCCGCATGATCAGCTGAACGGAAATTGTGGGAACGATCCCGGGAAGGGTCACATGCCAGATCCGCTGGAACCGCCCGGCTCCGTCCATATAGGCCGCGTCGTAAAGGCTCGGGTCAATGGAGGAAAGCGTCGCGAGGTAGATAATGCTGCTCCAGCCGATCCCCTGCCAGATCCCGCTTCCGATAAAAATCGTGTAAAAGAGATTTGCCTCTGAAAGGAGGCTGACCCGCTCCTGAGCGCCAAACAGCATGCGAATGTCGTTGAACAGTCCGTCCGTCCGACAGAAGTCAGAAATCATGCCGCAGACGACCACCATAGAGATAAAGTGCGGCATGTAGCTGATGGTCTGCACGGTTTTCTTATAGGCTTTGTTCCCGACCTCATTCACCATTAATGCAAAAATGATTGGAGTCGGAAAAGAAAAAAGAATGGACAGCATGCTGATGGAAAAGGTGTTGCGGATCACCCGCCAGCAGCTGGGGCTTGTGAAAAAGTGAATGAAATTTTCAAATCCCACCCACTCGCTCCCGGAAAATCCCTTAAACAGGTTAAAATTCTGGAACGCGATCACTAGTCCCGGCATAGGGACATATTGAAAAATGATGTAATATAGGATCACCGGCAGAGCCATTAGGTAAAGGCCCTTATTGAGCCTGAAATCCCGGGACAGATTCTGAAAAACATTGCTCCTTGTTTTGGGTTCAGCGGATGCCGGTATGTGCATGTCTGAAACTGCCGTCCTTGCTCCAGTGCGATACCACGCCAAGAAACCCCCTCCTTCTTTTTCGACTGGGGGTCTGGTTTTCCCCCCTGCACCTTTATTATCACCTGGCTCAGAGATTTTTGCAATCTGTTTTGCCTTGCCGGAATATGTTCCCGAGCATCTGGCTTCCCGTCCCAACGGACCCAGCCAATATGTTTTCAAAAAGTCAAGATGTTTTTCCTTTCGCCGGGATGTGTTTTGAAAAAAGCGATATGTTTCGGCCGGGAGTTCCGGTTTATTTCCCGCCCGTTTCTTGTTTTTCAAAAAGCGGTATGCTACAATATCTACAGAATATATCTTGGAAACGGGAGGAGATTTCCTTGCCGCATCTTCATAGGGTTTCGAAAAGTCCGCTGTCCCATTACTGGATTCCGTTTCTGGCGCTCCTGCTTCCAGTAACGCTGTTCGGGATTTTCATCTATCGCTACAACCTGAATGCAAACCGCAACTATATTGACCAGATGCGCCTCTACTCCTTCCAGCAGGCTTCGACGCAGCTAGGCTACATTTTCGAGCATTTCAAGGGGATGGCCTCAGATATGAGTTCCGCCTCAGTCCCCTCTGGCTCCATGGACACATCTGCTCTTCTTACGCAGGAGCAGATGCTCTCTGACAAGCTCAGCGATTTTGAAAAACAAGCAGTTGTCGAAAGCAAAGCCTTTTACTACGTCCGCGGTGATCCGGCCCTGTACAGCAGCAGCGAGCAAAAGACCTACAGCCAATTCGAAAGGGAATATGTCAACCATTCCTTCACCTTCGCCAGCTTTTTCTCCCGGCTGAACCAGGTGACTACCCCGTATATTCTCCGAATTCCCCCCAATGACCCCGACCTTGGCGGCGGGCTGATCGCAATCATCTGCCCGCTTGCGGCTTCAAACGGGATCCCCAAAGCCGATGTTTTTTTTCTGATCCAGGAAGAAGCTCTGAATGAAAAATTCGAAGACTATTTCGGGGATTCCCAGGGAGAGCTCTGCGTTTATACAAGCAGTCTGAATCTGGTCCTCAGCAAAAACCATCCATCCTCCTCCGTAGACGATCTGCTGCAATATAAGGGGATCGGGTTGATCTCCCGACCGGAGGATAAAGAAGTGGTGCTCCGGCAGATTACGGCCGACAATGAACTGATCATCGTCAGCGTCATGCCGAGGAAGGAATTTTACCAAGAGCTGCGGGTCACCCAGGGAATGCTGACCTTATTGATTACCCTGATGGTTTCCTGCTGCCTCTTGATTGCAGTATTCGGTGTCAAATACACCTACCGCCCGCTCCGACGGCTGGCCCAGGATATTCTCGGACCGGAGGGTCTACATGACCGAAAAAATGAGATCGAACTGATCCGGAACGCTTTTGATACCTCTCAGGAGCGCAGCCGGAACCTGATGCAGCAGCTCAACAGCCAAAATCATATGCTGTCCAGTCAGTTTGTCATCCGTCTGATCAGCGGCAAGTTTCAAAATCTCGAAGAAATTCATTATCATGCCCGCTGCTTTGGAATGACAGCAAACCGGCAGTATTGGGTGGTTATGCAACTGGTTACTTCTCCCTTCCCCTCCTCCCGTCAGATGATCGACAAGCTATTAGAGGAAAGCCAGAGCTTCGAGATACCCGAAGCCATCTGCCTGTTCTCCGAATTTCTTCAGCATCCTGGCGTCTGTTATCTCTTCCATTTCGACTGTGACAGAGATGTGCAGGATTTCTGCGCTGAAATCGCGGAACAGCTCTGCAGTTTTGTACGCAGCCAGGGGCTGACTGCTTTCCGAATCGGCATTGGAATGCCCTGTACCGATCCCATGGAGGTCAAGCGCTCGTCCTATGAAGCTGACGCAGCCATGGAAGGCTCCTCCAGCTTCAGTGAACAGCATCTTTGCTTTTATCATCCGGAACAGTCTCCACCGGCGGAAGATTTCTGCCTCCCTCCCATGGAAAAATCCATGCTGGCCGCCGGCATCTCTCGCGGGGACACGGAGGTTTCGATTCACGCGCTGTACACCCTGATCGACTATATTGAAACATCCGCTCAATCTTTCCTCCTCGTGCGGCTTCTGTGCAGCGAGCTCTCCAATCTGCTGCTCCGTCTGGCGCAAGAAAACCACATTTCCTACCGCCAGAACAATTGGACCGAACTAGTCGCCTATCACGATCTCCATTCCTTCCGCTGTTCGGCCCAGGAATTGACCGAAAATCTCTGCAGCCAGATTTTGAAACGCCGGGAACTAGATAATACGCTGCAAAAGAACGAGGTCCTGTCTTTTATCGCCCAGAATTTCACCCGGGATGATTTTTCCCTGGATCTGACCGCCGACTCCCTGAACCTGACAAAGGCAAAGATCAGCGCTATTCTGAAGGAAGACATCGGTATGGGATTTCCCCAGTACATCTCCCTGCTCCGCATCAATGAGGTGAAGCGGCTGCTGGTGGAAACACAGCAGCCGATCCAGGAAATCATTCGGAGCACCGGATATCTGGATGTTTCGAACTTCATCCGCCGCTTCAAGACCCTGGAGGGGATGACACCGGGCCAATATCGAAGCCTGCACCAAAAAAATTGATAAAAAAGGACCGCCCTGCCAAGTTCCAAGCTCCTGGCAGAGCGGTCTTTTTCCGATTTCTATTTTTGTTTATCAGCCGGCAGATTCCGAAGCCTCAGAGGATTCCTCTGCGGGAAGACTGCTGTCCGAGGCTTCATCCGGGACGCTTTCGCCTTCCGGCACAGCCGGTTCGTTTTCGTCAATGGAACTTCCCATATCCCCCAGGTCAAACCCGGAACTGTTGGGATGGAAGTCGCTTCCTTCTCCGGCGGCCCCCGTTACCGAATAGATTTTCAAATCGCCCTTTTCGGTTTCCTGAAGGGTATAGGTCATGATTTTTTCCGCGGAAGGCCGGTATTTGTTCCCGCTGACGTCCCCCTCCCAAACAGGTCCGGGAGGAATGTATCCAACTGTCAGGATGATCTTTTCCTCCTCTTTCTGGATTTCCTGGACCTCGGGCGTATAGGCAAGGACATGGGGCACTGCCGGAAACACATAAGCCTTGTTCTCCTCGTCGTAGGTGATCAACAGCTCTGTATCCCCCACTGACTGGTGGGTATATTTCACATCCCCAAACAATGCCTTGATCTGTACCTCGATATCGCTCTGAGGGACGCTGATAAAGTTCATCTGGTCCGCCGGATACTTGGAGGTGTCCTCGTTCATGATCAGCCGCCAGACGCCCGCCGTGATAATGGTGCTGTCGATCAACTTATCCGGACTCTCAAAGGTAGGCGGATCCTGAAGGACCACCGGAGTGATCAGCCACTCATAGGTGTCCTTCTCCCGGTTATTTCCGGCCAGCTGTACAACTGTACGACTGAGGAACAGGATCGTCGCAATGACACCGATCACGGCAAAAACCAGCACGATTCCGGCGAAAACCAGCATCTTCCGGGAGCCTTTCGCCTCTCCCGCAGCCTCGGCGGATACCGTCACATCGGCCTGTTCCGGCTGAACCGGACGTTCGTTTTGATCTTTTTCTTTCAAAATGGGGCTCCTTTCCTGCAGGCGGCTTGTCAGCGGATCTGGCCGTCTCCGGTGATCTGATATTTATAAGAGGTGAGCGCGCTGAGGCCCATAGGTCCCCGCGCATGGAGCTTCTGGGTCGAAATGCCAATCTCCGCGCCAAATCCGAACTCTCCGCCGTCGGTAAACCGGCTGGAGGCGTTCACATAGACCGCCGCAGCGTCCACCTCCTGCTGGAACTGGCCGGCCGCCTTCAATGACGCGGTCACGATCACCTCGGAGTGCCCGGTGCCGTAGCGGTTGATGTGAGCGATGGCCTCATCCACGCCGGAAACGACCTTCACCGACATCTTGTAGTCCAGATACTCCCGCCCGTAGTCCTCTTCGGAAGCGCATTCGATCTCCGGCAAAATCTCCCGGGTGCGCGCACAACCGTAAAGAATCACCCCATAAGCGTCCAGCGCCTTTTTGATTCTGGGAAGGGCCTCCGCCGCAACGGCCTCGTCCACCAAGAGGGATTCCGCCGCGTTGCAGACCGAGACGCGGCTTGTTTTTGCGTTTACGATAATTTTTACGGCCATATCCAGATCCGCCGTCCGCTCCACGTAAATGTGACAATTCCCCACGCCGGTCTCGATTACCGGAACCGTGGCGTTTTCCACCACCGAGCGGATCAATCCCGCCCCACCCCGGGGAATCAGCAGATCCAGACAGCCGTTCAGGCGCATCATTTTGGCGGCGCTGTCCCGGGTGGTATCCTCCACCAACTGCACGCAGTCGGCGGGCAGTCCATTCTGCTCCAGCGCCTGCCGCATCACCCCGGCCAGCGCCATATTGGAGCGGATCGCTTCTTTGCCGCCTCTAAGGAGGGCGGCGTTTCCGGATTTCAGGCAAAGGGTCGCGCCGTCTACGGTTACATTGGGCCGGCTTTCATAGATGATCCCCACCGCCCCCATAGGGACCCGCACCTTCTCGATGCGCAGTCCGTTGGGACGAACGGTCCCGCTTTCGATGATTCCCACCGGATCGTCCAACTGCACCAGCTTGCGCACTCCCTCGCAGATTCCCTGGATGCGTTCCTCCGACAGAGTCAGCCGGTCGATCAGACCGTCACTGAGGCCGTTTTCCCGGCCCACTGCAACATCTGCGCCGTTGGCCGCCAAGATGGTTTCCCGTTCTGCCCAGAGTGCTTCTGCTATCGCTTCCAGACAGCGGTTCTTCTGCGCAGTATCGGCCCTGCCAATAATGCGGGAAGCATCCTTTGCACGCCGTCCCAGTTCCTCGATTCCAACCATAGCTGCCGCTCCTTCCGAAATGCCGGACAAATCCAGCTCATAAATCCACGTGTTTCCCCGGACTGCCACCCGCCGAAATCCCAGGGACTCATGCAGCCGCTGGGAGGCCGTATTAAAATCGTATACCTCGGAACCATAAAGCTTCGGAAACCCCATTTCCCGCGCTCGACGGATGGCGGCCTCCATGACCATCTTCCCGACGCCCCGGCCGCGCCAGCGGGCAGCTCCGATGACAATGGGCATATTTTCCGCCTTCACGGTGATATCACCGATAGGAACAAAGGTGCCGTCCTCCAGCGCTTCGATCCAATAGCACTCTCCATGTTCCGACAGCCAGCGGTACATTCCCTCGATATAATTCTCATCCGGAACACGCTCCGGATCGGTGATTCCCTCGGATCCCCGATAGACCACCGGATCCCGGTACCAAGCTATGGCCTGCCGGTAGTTCCCATCGTATTTCCTCAGGCGGAGGTATTCATTGACAGCAATAATTTCCGGCTGTTCCATCATCCGATCCACGTTCCCACCTCCGCTCCGTCGAATAGCTCATAGAGCCGCTCAGGAGCAGAACCATTCATAATAACCGTGGGGAAGCCGGCGTCCAACCCGATCTGAGCCGCCGTCAGCTTGGTGATCATCCCCCCCGTTCCGAGGGTGGAGCCCCGGTCGCCCGCCAGCGCCCGAACCTCGCCGGTAATCGTGGGAATGCGGGGAATCAGCCGGGCATCCGGATTGGTGCGGGGATCCCCGTTAAAGACGCCGTCGATGTCGCTGAGGATGATGAGCAGGTCTGCTCCAGCCAGAGTGCCCACAATGGCCGAAAGGGTATCGTTGTCTCCAAATTCGATCTCCTCAACGGAAACGGTGTCGTTTTCGTTGACCACAGGGATCACGCCGAAATTCAGCAGATTCCGAAAAGTGTTGACCACGTTCGCCTTCCGGTCCGGGCAGTCGATGATGTCCCGGGTCAGCAGGACCTGGGCGACAACATGGTTATATTCCGAAAAATACTTGTCGTAACAGTACATCAGCTCGCACTGCCCGATCGCGGCGCAGGCCTGCTTGGACGGAGTGTCCGCCGGCCGCGACTGCAGCCCCATCTTGCCGGCCCCGACCCCGATTGCGCCGGAGGAAACCAGGATGATCTCCTTACCCGCATTTTTCAGGTCGGCCAGTACCTTGACCAGGCGTTCCACACGCTGGATGTTCATCAGGCCGGTTTTATGCGCCAAAGTCGAGGTTCCTACTTTAACGACGATCCGTTTTGCTTCTGCAATGTTTGCTATCATGTCATTTCGCATCCTTGTTGTAAAATTCTATTCAGCGGCCGCGCCATCCGGACCGTTTTGTTCCCGTGCGTCCCGCTCCAGCAGCACTCGCGCGTTAATGGCCGTACTGGAAAAAAGGTAGGGCAGCACAAACAGCAACGGAACAACCAAAACGCTCAGCAAAATCCACGGCAGAAAGGAGCCGTACAAAACTGCCGTCTGTACGCGGCTTTTTTTCATGATCCGAACGGACTTCTTTATCATGGCGTGAAGTCCCATCTCCGCCTCTGAAACAAACAGATAGTCCACAAGAAAGTACCTCTGAATCCAGCAAAACCATAGCAGCGCCATGATTAAGGTTACGACTCCCTCCAGCAGCAGCAGGGCAGTGCTCAGCAGCAGGGAGTAATCACTTTTCCATTGGCCAACCATCTGTATCGCCCAAAAAATCAGTCCGGAAGGAATCGCAAACAGCATCCCCCACAGCACGGTCCGCACCGCGATCATGATTCGCAGCGCAATCGACCGAAACAGATCCCGGACACTGTAAAAATAGGTGAACAGCGTCTGCAGAGCCGGTCGTTCCCCGCCGACTTGGTGAAAATACCATTTGGTCATTCCAAACATCAGCGGCGTCGTCAGGACAAAACTGACAATAGCAAATGCCGCCGTCACAATGGCCATAGACGAGGTAATCTGAATTCTCCCGTGAAAGAGGTCCACCACCAGCGCCGGTTCTTCTATAACGTTCAGGGAAAGCAGATAACAGAAAAACTGTTCCAGCAACAAAAACAATACATTGATGCTGATCAGGAACAGCAGAATGCCGATAGCCCGCCCCCAGTGGTGCTTGAGGCTGCCGAGGGCATTTTTCTTGATCGTTTGTCGGATGCTCAAAACCACGTCCTCCTTGTTTCACCGGGCCGTATCAGTACACGACGGTATCCGGAGTCGTTCCTTTTTCCGAATTCTCTTCATCCGCAACATCCACCATCACAAAGTCCTTCGGATAATCCTGGAAAAACTGCTCGTCGTCTTCCTGGTCCCAATCGATGCTGCCAGCCTGAGGCTCCCGCTCAAAAGGGACCGGGGAGTAGACCTCGAAAACGCCATCCCGCTGCCATAGCTGAGCGTTTACAAGGGCGGTAAACCCCGTGCCGCAGGGGGTCATCCACATCATGGGATCTCGTTTTGGATAGGCGAAAACCGAAAGCAGATTGAGGATCACGCCGCCGTGCAGAACCGCTGCCGCCGTGGTAATTCTGTTTTTCATCATGTCATCCAGGATTTCCTGAAACCCCACGGCTACCCGTTCGGCGAAGTCCGTGATGGACTCGGCTCCCTCCGGCGCAGCGGACATCCCACTCTCGTTCCAGCGGACGAACATCTCCGTTCCCGCCAGATCCTTGGCTAGCTGCCCCTCAAAAACGCCGAAGTCATATTCCCGCAGACGATCAACTCGCTGCAGCAGCCGGTTGGGATACAACAGCTCCGCGGTTTCAACGCACCGTGCCATCGGAGAAGAATACACTTTTTGCACATCCGGATATTCATAATCCGCCTGCATTTTCTTCAGCTCCCGGATCCCCTCCGGGCAAAGAGGCAGATCCGTCCGCCCAATAAACCGGCCTTCCAAATTCCCATTTGTCATGCCGTGGCGGATCAGATAAAGCTTATATGTAACCAAATGGCGTTCCTTCCTTTCCGTCTTTGCTTTCTTCTATTCTGAAGGCATTTTACGCCCCTGCAGGAGCGGCACGCCTTGATTGGAGGCCATCATGCTTGCCTCGATGCTTTTCCCTGTAAAAAGCTCTTGTGGTTATTATACCGTATTTTACCGGTAAAAAACAACCCCTGCCAAAATTTAATAAACAATTCATAGGTATTTCGACAAAAATTTTAAAACTTCGTCAAAATCCCTTTACAAGAAGTAGGGTTTGTTATATAATTTACTATGCGTTGACTTGCCTTTTGATTTGTTTTTGACGCTTTTATAAAGTTTCTGAATTTTTGCGGAAGAAAACTGTGCAGAACGCAGCGCTTTTTCACGTATATTATTCGTTTATTGGGGGACTCGGGACATGAACTCTGACTTTCCAAGAATACTTACGCTCCTCCGGAAGGAACGCGGTATCAGCCAGAAGGAGGCTGCCGGACAATTGAATATTTCCCAGGCGCTTTTGTCCCACTACGAAAAGGGCATCCGGGAATGCGGCTTGGATTTCGTTGTACGGGCTGCGGATTTCTATCATGTGTCCTGCGACTTCCTGCTGGGCCGTTCGCCGGAACGGACGGGCGCCACCCTATCGGTGGAGGATCTGCCGGAGCCGGAGGCTGCCGGCAAAGGAAACCGGATGCGCGGAAGTATCCTTCCCACCCTCAATAAAAAACTGATCTCCAATTCACTCAACATCCTGTTCGACCTCCTTCAGAGATTGGACTGCCGGGAGCTGACCGTAGCAGTCTCGAATTTCCTGATGCTGGCAGTCTACCGGATGTTCCGGGTGGTATATACCGTCAACCATAAAAATGAACAGAACTTTTTTCATGTTCCCAAACATCTTTCCTCGCCCAAGGCTATCGCGGCTATGGTGGAAGAAGAAGCCGCCGCCATGACGCTGGCAGAGGGCCTGGACGGAAAAAAATCCATTCCCACGGAAAAACGGGAGCAGCTGGTCATCACCTCGGAAAGCCTGACCCAGGAATATCCGCAGCATGCATCCTCCCTGCTGAACCTGATCCGCAACAGCGAGCATGCCATGCACCAGGAAGGATGACTCTTTTTTAGATTTTGCTCTCCGGATATTCCGGAGAGTTTTGTTTTTAGCCAGATATTACCGAACTGCTTTTCTCATTTTCCGTCCGGCAGCGGACATACTAGATACGCCGGCAGCCGCCGGCAAATGCTGCCAATCGCTAAAAGGAGTGTCAATCCATGATGACCAGAATCAAGCTTTTATGTGCCGGACTCGCCGCTGCCGTGCTTTTTACAGGCTGTAAGGCGGTAAATGACGGCGTCTCGGATATTGGAAGCGGCGTCTCCGACTTGGGGAGCAACCTAAGCTCCGGTATGTCCGACGTGGAATCCGGTATTGGCTCCGGCGTCTCTGACGCAACTTCTGATACCAGTTCCAACATTCATCGGGACGAATCCGATCTTTCATCGGATCTTTCCGACAGGAATCATAGCTCAATACCTGAATCCAGCAAAAATCAATCAGAAAGTGCGCCGGCTTCCGGCGCACTCTCTGAACTTTCTGGTGAGGACTCCAGCCAAGCGAATGCTTCGACGGTCGCCTACGACCTTGCCAGCTTGGATAACACCAAACAGGGATGGGGGCAGGGCGTCCAAGTGGATGACAAAAACCGTCCCACATCACCTCTTCAGTTTCAAGAAAAATACGGGAAATACGATGCTTACTTTATCGGAGAGGATACGCCAACAATCTATCTGACCTTTGATAATGGATATGAAAACGGTTATACCACGCCGATTCTGGATACCTTAAAAGAGAAAAATGTCCAGGCGGTTTTCTTCTGCACACTGGACTACATCAAGAGTCAGCCCGAGCTGATCCAGCGGATGATCGACGAGGGCCATGCCATTGGAAACCACAGCGACAAACACCCTTGCTTTCCTGAAATTTCCATCGAACGCCGGGAACAGGAAATCGAGAACGTTCACCAGTATATGCAGGAACACTTCCATTATACAATGACGCTCTTCCGCGCACCTGCCGGAGAATTTTCCGAGCAGACTCTAGCCCAAACCCAGGAGTTGGGTTATAAAACCCTGTTCTGGAGTTATGCCTATAAGGACTGGGACCCGAAAAATCAGATGGGTGCAGATAAGGCCCTCCCCAAAATCACCAACGCACTTCACCCCGGCGCCATCTACCTGCTCCACGCCGTTTCCCCGGACAATGCGCAAATCTTAGGGAATTTCATCGACAACGCCCGTGAGGCAGGTTATGAGTTTCAATTGTTTGAATAAAGTCATTTTTTGTTACGGTTTTGTAAAAATTATACAATTAGCGTCTTTCCCCTTGGGCAAAGTCATGAATTCTTCATGATTTCGACAAAAACTCTTGATTTTTTTCAAAATCTCCGATATAATAATATTTGTCGTTAATCCACAATGTGAAAACTGATAAATTCATTTGATTTGTTGGTGTTATTTTTATAACTTTTGCTTAGTATCGTCCTCGCAATAGTGAGGGCGATATTTTATTTTCCGGAAAACCCCTGCCGCGAGCGGATCTGACGGATATCCTTTCCCACAAAGCGCAGGCAGTCCAGCAGAGAAAACAATCGCGACACAACCCGATGCGAATACTTCTGCTCCAACTCTTGGGTCGTCAGATTGGTGCTGATAATCGTGGGTTTTCTTCGATTGCAGCGCGTATTGATCAGATTATATACGGTTGCCAGATTAAAGGATGAGGAAAACTCTGCACCCAAATCATCCAAAATCAACAGCTCGACATCCAGCAATCCTTCCAGGGTATCGCGGCTCTCCACACGGCCGAAATGCTCCTCTTCCACCGCGCGGAGGAAGTCTTGCGCCGATCCGTATGCCACCGTAAACCCTCTGGCAATCACGACCTGCGCAATAGCCAGGGAGAGGTGGGTTTTCCCGAGCCCGGTATCCCCAATCATGAAGATCCCTCGGCTGTCTGGGCGGAAGCTCTCCGCATAGCCGCGGCAAAATCGATAGATTTCCTCCATAATTTTCCGTGGAACAACGCCGGTAACAGGGTCCAGCTCCGTGGTGTAATACCCCAGCTGAAACGTGGAAAAATCGGACAACTCCAGGTTGGAGACCTGGTTCAGCTCCTGCAGCCGTGCTCGCCGGACCAAGTCGTTAAAGCAGGAGCAGCGCTTCCCTTCGACATAGCCCGTATCCCGGCAGACCGGACAGGTATAGTGAAGCTCCAGATAATCAGCCGGATATCCCCGGCTGGTCAACAGTTCCTTCTCCCTGGCCTGCAGGGCCAAATTGGCGGCCTTCAGCTGCTCTATTCCCTGATTCAGATTGGTCTGCTTCTCCAATATCATCTTGCTCAGCCGCACCGAGGTCAACCCCAGTTCCTTGCGGATGGCAATTACCTGCGGAATCTCCTTAGATATCCGTTCTAGGCGCTCCGCCTGCCGGACGATCGCCCCCGTGCGTCGCCGTTCCAGTTCCCGCAGACAGTTTTCCATAATCGCGCTGTTCACCGGCCATCCCCCTTCCCTTTTCATCAGCTTTCTATTTTGGGAATTTCAAATCCCCGCCGGTCAAATTCTTCCAAATCATAAGAAGTACTCCGCCGCTGTCCTCCACTGGCTTGTCCACCCTTTCCTGCCGGGCGAGCATCCTTCAGGGCGATTTCCTGAGGCGTCCGGATGCCCTTTTCGTACCAGGAGTTCAAAATCGTATTGATGTACGGAAAGCTGAGCTGGTTAATAGCGTTCAGCGTCCGTTCGTAGGCTTCTCCGATCATATCAATGCCGTATCCCAGCTGGTCGTACCAGCTTTGTATGTACCGCAGCTGCTGCGCGCTCAAGGCGCGGTCCTTGATGCCGAATCGCTCCTGCACTTCCCGTTCCCGCGTATGTCGCATGGTCTGCTGCCGGATATATTCTTCCGCCCGGGCATGCGTGTTGATCTCCTGATCCGCCCAGCCCCCGCAGAGTTTTTGGATATAGGCGAAGTTTCCTTTTCCAATGGAGACACAGTACTGCAGCGCCATGACAATCACGTCAACCGGCAGCCCTAGGGTCTCATGGATGTAGATCAACCCCCTCTGTTGGGTGGAAGTCAACAGATTTCCGAAAATAGATTCCGCCATGCTGAACAAAAAACGGATATCCTGATTCTGCTCCACCCGTTCCTGAATCTCTCCAGGAGTCAGGCTCTGAGCAGAGACTACCACCTCCGGACGCTTGCGCGGCGCAGAAGCCGATTCTTTTCGGGGCGCAACTCCATCCTCTTGGAAAATTCCATTCTGAATCCAGTAGCGGACCGCCTCCACGACCTCGCTTTCCGGAACGGAAAGCATTCCGGCAATCTGGGAGGTATCCGCCTCATTGGCGCGGAGAACCGCCAGAAGCACTTTGATATACATGCCGCTGACTGCCGCCAGGTGTTTATCTACCACCTCAGCCGGAACGGCAAGAAACGAGGAATATTTCCCCATATTCAGGCGAATCTCCAAAGCACAGCCCTCCAAGTATCAGTAAAGGTCGCTGACATAAACGGCCTGCAGGTCTTTTCCATCGTCAAACCCGCACTTTTTATAGAACTCCTTGCCCCCCTCGTCACAGAGCAGCAGCTTGCACGGGATATCCCAGTAATGGGCCAGCATCCGCTTGACCAGCTCGCTGCCGATATGCTGCCGCTGGTACTCCGGCCGAACCAGAAGATAGTGAAAATAGGCGGTCATCGCGTGGTCAGTAATCGCGTTCATCAGCCCGATCAGCCGTTCCCCATCCCATGCGGAGTAAACCGCGTCGGAATGCTGCATCGCAGCCGCCAGCTTTTCAGGATACTGCCCTGATTCCCAATCCACGCTGAGGAACAGATCCTGCAGCATGCCGGGAGAAAAGGTCTTGATGTCTTTATATTCGATGGGCATGAAAATACCTCCCTCAACTCCAAATAGTTCTCTTATCGATCAAACAAAAACGACTTTGCCAGTGCAAGCGCCTCCCGGATGTAGAAGGACGGAACCAGGATTGCCGGTGTCGCTCCGCCATATCCGCTGACCTGGTCATAGCCCTGCCGCCTCGCCAGCATTTGCGCACGGAAGGAATGGAAATCCGAGGTCACGATCTTCACCCGGAGCTCTCTGACCGGTCTCCCGGCATCGGCCTCGATCAGCAGTTTGGAAAATTCCAGATTCTCATGGGTGTTAGTAGATCGGTCCTCCACCAAGATGCGCTCCGGTGGGATTCCCTGTTCCTCCAGCCAGCGGGCCATGGCCACGCCTTCTGGGAGCTCTTCATTCCAGCCTTGCCCTCCGGTGACTACAAAGGTTTCTCCCTGCTCACATTCCAGTGCAGCCTCCATCCGCCGCAGCAGCGTAAGACTCAGCTGATCCCCTCGCAGCCCGGCCCCCAGAATCACAATATAATCCGCTTTTTGGGTGTCCTTCCGGGCGGCTCCGGAGATCACAGCCGCTTCCAGCGCACCAAAACAGACCAACAGCGCCAAGGCCGTAGGAACAGCAACCCGCCTGAACCGCACAACCCTGGCCAGACTGCCGAAGCGGTGATCCAAAAAGGCAAGCGCCGTCAGCAAAATTCCCAGCGCCAGCAAAAAAGCGCTGAAGCTGATCGGCCCCATCATCAAAGTAGATACCGCATAATACCCGATGAGCAGCACGCCAAGTCCCAACAGGATTCCGTCCAGCATTCCCATTATCCGCAGACCACCGGCAAGGACCAGGCCTTTTTCCCTTCCGCGTCGATTACTTCCACCCGCAGGAAGGTCTCTCCCGGGCAGACATGATACTCCGCCTCGGTGATATCGGTCCCATGGGTCACACGGCGGTTCGACCATACCAGGTTGGAGTAAAAGACCACATCTTGAGCCGGCGTGCAGCGAACGCGCAGCACCGTACCGTCCCATTCCGTCTCGATCTGCGGCCCCTGGGAGGCATAAAACCTTCCCGCTCTTAACGCTTCTATTACAGCCCTATAGGTCAGTTCTTCCGCCTGAAGCCAGATGAAATTCGTGCACTCTTCTCCGGTATAAAAGTGGCTGTCGTCGGAAGCTACCAGCGGCAACGGCATCCCCAACGCCGCCGCTGTATCCAGGAGAATGCCGGAATCCGCCCTCCGTCCATTCCAGGGCGTGTTGGAAACACTGTTAAAGATCTCCGCCGCTCCGATTCCGCGAAGGCGGCAGATTTCTGACGGCTGATTCAGTGACCAGGCCGGATGTGCCAAAATCGGGAATCCACCAGCCTGACGAATCGCATCCAGTACCTCCTGGACGGAAAGTTCCGGAGATTTTTCCAGCTGTACCGGCTGCTCTGCACCGATGGAAACGATGTGGTAAATTCCTTCTGCAGCAGACCTGCCCACATCGTATTCACACCCAGGCAGCAGGAGCAACCCGTCCGCTTCTGCTGCCTGCGATGGCTTCCAATGATCGGTCAGTGCCAGAAAATCATATCCCGAAGCACGGTAAATTGCGGCAGCCTCGTCGGGATCCTTTCTGCCGTCGCTGACAGTGGTGTGCGTGTGCAGGTTCCCCCGAAACCAACTCCGTCCTTGATGGTCCAGATACATGGCAAAGTCCTCCTCGCTGTAAAGTCCTACTTAGCTATTATACCAGCAAACCGTTAAAAATACAACCTTCTTCCGATACGAAGAGGCCGCCCTGCCGAGATGGCGGGACGGCCTGTTTCCTCGTTTTATGCAGAGTGCCGTAGTTTAGATAACGCCCTGGGCAATCATCGCGTTGGCAATCTTCTCAAAGCCGGCAATGTTCGCACCCATAACCAGATTTCCTTCATGGCCGTAATTTTTCGCAGCATCATACGCACTGTGGAAAATATTGATCATGATGCCTTTCAGCTTGGCATCCACTTCCTCAAAGGTCCAGGAGTAGCGCATGGAGTTCTGGCTCATTTCCAGACCAGAGGTCGCCACGCCGCCGGCATTGGCTGCCTTAGCAGGAGCAAAGAGCACACCCGCTGCCTGGAAGGTTTCGATTGCTTCTGGCGTGGAGGGCATATTCGCACCTTCGGCTACTGCCATAACGCCGTTCTTTACCAACGCTTTGGCCGACTCGCCGTCCAGCTCGTTCTGGGTGGCACAGGGCAGCGCAATATCGCAGGGGATCGTCCAAATTCCTTTGCAGCCCGCCGTAAAGACAGCGCCTTCCACACGTTTCGCGTACTCAGAAATGCGGCCGCGCTCGACCTCTTTGATCTGTTTCACGACATCCAGCTGAATGCCGTTGGGATCGTAGACATATCCGGAAGAATCCGAAAGAGCGACAACCTTCGCGCCGAGCTCTTGTGCTTTCTGGGTCGCATAGATTGCCACATTGCCTGAGCCGGAAATCACGACGGTTTTGCCTTTCACCGAGTCGTTCTTCATGCAACTGAGCATCTCTTCCGTGAAATAAAGCAGTCCATAACCTGTGGCCTCCGTACGGGCCAGAGAGCCGCCGTAGGTCAGTCCCTTGCCGGTCAGAACGCCTGTAAACTCATTGCGGATACGCTTATACTGGCCAAAGAGGAACCCGATTTCCCGGGCGCCTACGCCGATATCACCGGCAGGGACGTCGGTATCCGCTCCAATATGACGGCAAAGCTCGGTCATAAAAGCCTGGCAGAACCGCATGACTTCGGCATCGGATTTCCCTTTGGGGTCAAAATCCGAACCGCCCTTGCCGCCTCCCATAGGCAGACCGGTCAGCGAGTTCTTAAAGCACTGCTCAAATCCCAAAAATTTGATAACGGACTGATTTACAGAGGGATGAAGCCGCAGGCCGCCTTTATAGGGTCCGATCGCAGAGTTAAACTGAACGCGGAAACCACGGTTTACCTGAACCTTGCCCTGGTCATCGACCCAGGAAACCCGGAACTGGATAAAGCGCTCCGGCTCTACAATACGGTCAATTACGCCAGTCGCAATCAGCTCCGGCTTCTGTTCCACGACCGGCTGGAAGGACTCCAGAACTTCCTGAACAGCCTGAATGAATTCCGGTTCGCCGCTATTCCTCTTTTTCACGGTTTCCAGAACGTGAAGGAGATATTCATTTGTCAATGCCATAAGGGTTCCTCCTACTTTTTTCAGAATATCTATATTATAACACTAAAGCGGTGAATTGTGCAATAGTTTTGCAGCAAAAAAATAGATCCCTGCATATTTCACAAAAATTTTTGAGGTTTCTCCCTTTCCCGCTGATGTTTCCGGTTTTTCTGCAAGACGTTTTGCGAAATGTTTCAAGAAATTGTAAACATCGTTTGAAGATTTAAGCAATCCCCTCCCCTTTGGCGACCCGGCTGCAAACCGCCTGATACAGCAGCACTCCGCCGGTACTGAACAGACCGCCGCCGATGATATCGGTGACCCAATAGACCCCGGAAATCAGCCGTCCCAGAACCCAAAGGGCGGTAAGTCCCCCCAGCGCGACGAGGATCCCCCTCCGAATCCGCCGGCTGCGGATCCGCTCTTTCAGCTGCAACATGGCGGTGGGGAGCACGCACAGCGCCAGCATGGTCGTGGACGAAGGGTAGGACGCCTCCAGATACCCATCAATAAGCACCGGCCGGTAGTTGACCGCCGTCCTTTCAAAAAACAGGTAGGCCCCCATCACCATAAGGTAGAATCTGCCCAGGACCAACAGGCTGCGGTCCGCCTTCCAAAGGCTCTTCCTGCGGATGAGCTGAAAGAGTCCCAGCAACGCAAAGCCCAAGGCCACCACCAAGGGAACCAATCCCAGCCAGTCGGTGACCGTATAGAGCCCCATATGGATCCCTGTCAGCCGGTGGAACCTTCCGTTCAGCCCGGCAAATCCCACGGAGAAGCCCCAGGGACCGATGGGCCGAAGGTCCAGCCGCCGAACCGCCAACGTCCATAACACAAAGGCCCCGAGAAACCCCAGGGCGGCGGTGAAGTGACCCCAAAAAGTTAGACAATAATTCGAAATAAAAATTGTTCAAGCAG